>CAVYJB010000001.1:0-353519 GCA_963768835.1 uncultured bacterium
AGACCGTGCGGCGTTTGACGGGAAGCTTGAGTTTAGCATTCAACTCCTGGATTACACGGGCCACGATACCTGGGTGGAAGGCTGCATCATGGACGCTCACGCCTGCCTCAAGAAGAGTACGCTCCCCGCGTCAGGCGAGAACTGCGAATACTGCGCCTATCGTGGCGCCGCAGTTGCCGTCGAGAAACCGAGAGCGGAGGCATAGAGTCCGAGTATGCGGGTCTACGTCACTGCGAAGCCGAACGCCCGGGAAACGCGCGTCGTCGGAACCGACGCAACACATTATGAAATCTCTGTCACGGAGCCTCCCACGGAGGGACGCGCGAATCAGGCCGTGGCGGACGCGCTCGCCGATCACCTCGGGGTACCCGTATCGCGCATCGCGCTGAAAGGCGGCGCGCGGTCGAGGAAGAAGGTTTTTGAGGTTCGCTAGTTTCTATGCCAAAGCTTATTCTCGATATCGAAACCGTCGGTGTGGATTTTGAGACGCTCGATTCCGCGACGCAGGAGGCGCTTACCCGTTGGATCAAGCGCGATGCGGAGGAGGGCACGGAGGAGTACGAACGCGCGCTCGAGGATATGAAGCAGGGCCTCGGTTTCTCGCCCCTGACCGGCGAGATCGTTGTCATCGGCGTCCTCGATTACGAAAAGCAGAAAGGAGTCGTATATTTTCAAGCGCCGCAAGGGAAGCCGGAGTCTTTTGAAGAGGACGGCGTCGTATTCAAGCCGATGGGGGAGAAGGAGATGCTCGAACAGTTCTGGCAGGGGGCGCACGCGTACGACGAGTTTGTCACCTTCAATGGCCGTTCCTTCGACCTGCCGTTCCTGCTCATCCGCTCGGCAGCGCATCGCGTGCGGCCCACGCGGGATCTGATGTCGAACCGTTACATCACGAATCAGCGCGGTGCGGTGCACATCGATCTGGCGGACCAGTTCACGTTTTACAGCGCAGTCCGACGGAAGCCCTCGCTCCATCTTCTCTGTCGCACGCTTGGCATTCCATCACCGAAAGAGGAAGGCGTGGCGGGCAGCGACGTCGCGCGGCTTTTCCGGGAGGGAAAATACGCCGACATCGCCCGCTATAACGCCCTGGATCTCAAAGCTACCCGTGCGCTCTACGACATCTGGAGATCTTATATCGCGTTTTAAAAACCCCCGCGTTGCGGGGGTTTTGCTATCGGTTCCGGAGGCTTACCTTTTTGCCGGCCTTCTTGGCATGCTTTTTCCGCGCCATTTTCTTGGTCTTATTCATATCATTCCAGTGTAGTGGAATTAGGGACTTTTACAAGGCTATGGGGTAGGGTAAAATAGAGCGAAAGGCCGTGCGGAAACTTTCAGTTTGAACTCTAAACAATGGAACCGCACTACGTTTGCACGGGAGGATGCGGCGGAGTTTCTCCGAAGCCGGGGACCTGCCAGACACCGACCTGCCCCAACTACGGGAAACCTCTCGAGCCCTGCGATTGCACCGATGGTACGCATGGGTGGGTAACGGAGCCCGAAGAGAAGAACGGAAACGATAATATAAGCGACGAAGAATAATGCCGCGTTCCCGAAGAACTGAAACGCTCACCGCCCGTCGGCGGCGGGCCGCGCGCATCTGGAAAGCGCTGGGAACGCTTGTGCCGGACGCCGGGATGATTCTGAGGTACGGGAACGAATGGGAACTTCTCGTGGCAGTCATTCTTTCCGCCCAATGCACCGACAAAAAGGTGAATGAGGTCACGGCGAAGCTTTTCCGTAAGTACCGCACGTTCGCCGATTATCTCAAGGCCCGCCCGAAAATCTTTGAACAAGACGTCCGGCCGACAGGTTTCTATCGCGCGAAGACCAAGAACATTCTCGCCGCCGCCCGAGCGGTCAAGGAACGTTTTGGAGGCAAACTGCCTCATACCATCGAGGAGATGATTACCATCCCTGGTGTGGGCCGCAAGACGGCGAACGTGGTTCTCGGGAATGCGTTTGGGGTCGTCGAAGGCATTGCGGTGGATACGCACGTACGGCGCATTGCACGCTCGTTGAATCTCACAAAGGAAAACGACCCTGAAAAGATCGAGCAAGACCTCATGAAGCTATTTCCGAAGAAGGATTGGTTCCGGCTTACCTATCGGTTCATCGAGTACGGCCGGCAGTTCTGCCCGGCCCGTTCCCATGACCACGCGCACTGCCCCCTCACACGCTATTCATCATGACAAACGACCTCTTTGCGGTGTGGAAGCCCAAAGGCCCGACCTCCCAGGACATCGTCCGTGAGGTGAAAAAGCTCACGAAATCACAGCGCGTGGGCCACGCCGGGACTCTGGACCCTCTGGCGGAGGGTGTGCTTGTCGTGGGTATCGGGCGGGACGCCACGCGGCGGCTTCATGTGCCCCTCGCGAGCGAGAAGGAATACGAGGCGTCGGTCCGCCTCGGCGCCCGCTCGGCGACGGATGACGCCCAGGGCCCGATCGAGGAAATCGCCACCGCGACTCCGCCGAACCGCGCGACGGTGGAGCGGGTCCTGCACCGCTTCACGGGAATCATCGAACAGGTCCCGCCCGCGTACAGCGCTGTGAAGGTGCGCGGCCAAGAAGCATATAAGAGGGCCCGTCGTGGAGAGGTGTTTGCGGTCAAGGCGCGCCCGGCCGACGTGAAGTCCATCGAACTTATTCGTTACGAGTGGCCGCGCCTCGAGCTCCGTGTCGTCACGGGCCCCGGAGTCTATATCCGGGCGCTGGCCCGCGATATCGGCGCGGAACTCAAGACCGGTGCCTATCTCTCGGGCCTTGTCCGGACGAGGGTGGGGGAGTTCACAAGAGCGGATGCGGTGACGCTCGAGGAGCTCAAGCAGCGCCATTTGGTACAATAGAGATATGAAATACGAACTTCCCCTATTACCCTACGCGTATGATGCGCTCGAGCCGTGGATCGACGCGCGGACGATGGAGATCCACCACGGGAAACATCATGCGACCTATGTCGCGAAACTAAACGAAGCGCTCGAGAAGTTCCCGGAGGTGTCAGCGAAGCCACTCGAAGAACTGCTCGCGAACCTTGCGACAGTGCCGGAAGCGGTCCGTACCGCAGTTCGGAATCACGGCGGAGGCCACTCGAACCATTCCTTCTTTTGGACCGTAATGGGTCCGAAGGCGGGCGGCGAACCGACGGGTGCGGTTGCCGACGCGCTTGCGGCTTCCTTCGGCGATGTTGCGAAGTTCCGGAACGCGTTCTCAAACGCGGCGGCAGGAGTCTTTGGAAGCGGCTGGGCGTGGCTCGTGCGTGACAAGAACGGAAAGCTCCTTGTGCAGAGCACGCCGAATCAGGACACGCCTCTGAGTGCGGGCCTTGTTCCGCTGCTCGGTCTCGATGTGTGGGAACACGCGTATTATCTGAAGTATCAGAATCGGCGGCCGGACTACATCGCGGGTTGGTGGAATGTGGTCAATTGGGCCGAGGTGGAGAGGCGGTTTAGGGCGGCAAAGTCATGAAACTCAAGACCATTCTTATAACGGCGGCCATCGGAATCCCGGTGGTCGTTCTTGTGCTTCTCTGGATCGTCATCAGCGGCTCGTTCAACAGCAGCCCAACGACGAGGGTAGAGACGGCAACGAATGGCGGAGAGGTATATTATCACGAGTCGCCGGCGTCCACCTCCACTGGGGGAGATTTGGGAACCGCGACCAGCACCAATGATCTCATCCACGTCATGAGCCCAACCTTCGGCCAATTAGTTCAAAGCCCGCTTGTCGTCGAAGGAGAAGCGCGCGGGTTATGGTACTTTGAAGGGGTTTTCCCGGTCTATCTTCTGGACGCCCATGGTATTCGGATGGGGGAACCCGTGGAAGCTCGTGCCATCGGGGATTGGACCACGACGGATTTCGTGCCGTTCCGGGCGACTCTCACTTTCTCGAACCCCGTGACAACGGAAGGGCTTCTCGTCTTCGAGAAGGACAACCCCTCCGGGCTCGCGGCGAACGGAGCCGCCTTTCAAGTGCCTGTAAAGTTCCAGTGAGGGAGCTAGAAGCAAAAATCCCGTCCGAGGGGCGGGCAGTGGAGGCTATAAGAAGTTGTTACTTACTCGAGGACGACGATATCGGTGTAGTGAATGCCAAAAGCGATCGCCGCGCTCGTCGTGGACATCCATATGTCGACGAAGTTCGTCTTCTTGCGGCTCATCCGGTCCTCGACCGTGAAGACCTTTTTCCCGAAGAGCGCGGGGATCTGAACCTTGGTGCCGAAGGGAAGGAAGTTGGCAGCGATGGCGCCGTCGTGGACGATGTCCCCATTCGCCATCGTGAAAGGGTCCAACGGCTTGGTTTGCGCGGGGGTGGAGGAGTACGCGGTGACCCAGACGGGCCTTACGAACCCGGTGTTGTCGGGTACGGCTACGACTTGCCCGGTCTTGGAGGGCAGGAGCGTCTGGTGCAAGGTGTCCGCCTGGGTCGTGAGGGTGGGGAAAACCGAAATGAGGACCCCCAGGACCAAGCTTAGAATGGTGAAACGTTTTGCCATATAAAAAACCCCCACTGAAGGGTGTTTGATCTTTTGTGCTAGTATTATACCATACCTTCTATAAATTTCAAGTGAAAACGGAGAAACGCCTTATATTACAAGCATTTTATGGATATTGAAGAGGTCTACAAAGACAAGAATTTAATAGCGGTTAATAAACCCGCAGGCCTTCTAGTCCATCCGATACACTCTTTAAAAGGGCATTCTTTGGCCCAAAATTCGCTTATAAACTGGCTTCTACCTCGGTACCCTGAAGTAGCCAAGGTGGGGGATAAACCCCAAGAAAGGCCCGGGATTGTTCATCGTTTGGACCGCGATACCTCCGGGGTCCTTCTCGTCGCCAGGAACCAAGCGACCTTCGATTATCTGAAGCACCTCTTCCAATCTCACGAGGTCAAAAAAACCTATCAAGCCCTCGTCTTCGGGAAGACTCTGCAAGGGGGGGTTGTGGATAAACCCATAGGGCTCCGGCCAGGAACCACAAAACGTAGTGTTTCCGGGCGGAATATGAAGATGATCAAGGAGGCCATAACCGGGTATCGGACCCTACAACACCTTGAAAAGGACGGGCAACCCTATTCTTTTGTGGAACTCCAGCCGAAAACCGGTCGGACTCACCAGCTCCGGATCCATATGGCTTCCATTGAACATCCGATAGTGGGGGACCAGCTCTACGGGCGCAAGCCTAACCCATGGGGTTTGAGCCGACAGTTTCTCCACGCCGCTTCTCTGGAGTTCACGACCCCCGATGGGAAGCGCCTGCGCCTTGAGGCCGAACTCCCGCTGGAACTACGGGCGATACTTGATAGCTGTTCGAAGGATACGGCGTAGGGCCGGGGAATAAAAATCCGGCTCTGCATGGGCATGCAGGCCGGAGGGATACGGAGGGAGAACAGCGAGCGGCCCCTGCTCACTGTAGGAAGGGCGGTGGAGCGGCAAAGCCATCTCCAGGGATGCTCAGATAAGGAACGCAGGACCGGAGTATGGATTCTTTACTGGACGCTTCAGATTCGGCGGCTATCGGGTCATCCGGTAGCTTCTGCTTTGGCGGTGCATTCCGCGGGGTAGAGCTAGGTCCCATGAAAATTCGAGCTCTTACGAGAACTCGGTTCATGACGATCTCCTCGTTGGTGAGTGGGTATTCAATTAGCTGCGGGAGCTGTCCTGAATATAGCATGGAGGCGCCCCCTAGCGCCACGGTGGCTTGCAAAATCGTTCTGCAACCGGTACACTACCCTTACTTCCATGGATACGGACGTGATGGCCAAAATCAAGCCGGGCGCGAAGGTGCGTGTCTGGGAACGTATCAAAGAGGGCGACAAGGAGCGTCAGAGCGCCTTTGAGGGTCTTGTGATCGCGCGAAAGCACGGCTCGGAGCCGGGCGCGACTTTCACGGTCCGCGCGGTGCTCTCCGAAGTGGGCGTCGAGAAGGTCTATCCGCTTCATTCGCCGACCATCGCGAAGGTGGATGTTCTCTCTTCTCCGAAGAAGGTTCACAAATCAAAGTTGTATTACCTCCGCGGCTTCTCGAACCGGAAGACCCGCGAGCGCCTGAAAACGTAGACCGAAGAAGGCGCAGCCCGCAAGACGCCCCGTCGAGCTCTGTCTCTGGCGGGGTTTTGGTTTATACTGAAACGGATGAAAGATCATGCGAAGGTAGGGAACCGTCCCGGACGCCCGGGGTATCGAACCTCCGCCGTGTTCCGCTACCATCAGTATCTCAAGGTTCAGAAGATCCAGCGCCCAAAATATGGGTCCCCGCGCTCGAAATGAGACTTACTCCGTCCAAAAACGCGGAGCAGATTGGTGTGCAGTATCTTCAGCACGAGTTCCGGAAGATGTTCCCGGGCGCAGGTCCTGCGGTCTGGGACCGTATCGATCGGGAGGTAGCGCGCATGCCGCGCATCCAGGGGGAAGCATCGTTCTGGAACCTGCTCGCCGCGGTTGCCGAGGATTGGAAATTAAAAGCGATATATCGGATCCTCTCTGACACGCAATTTCGATGGGTGTGGCAGAAGGTTCCGGTGGAGCGTCTGGTTCTGACCGGGATGTCGCCCATCATCGATCGCTACACCATAAGAAAGTTCAGCCGCGACCCTCTCCAATTCCATGCGGCATGGAAGAAGGATGCGAAGATGCGGAAGGCGATCCTCCGGACAGGATTTGCAGCGCACCCCGAGCGGGATCACTTTCCGATATTTTTATGGGAGGCACCTGACGGCTTTCGCGTTTTTGATGGTATGCGGCGCACACTTCGTGCGTTAATCCAGAACAAGAAAAGTATCGATGCGTGGGTCGGTATCTCGGTGAGGAGGAATGGCAAGCCGCTTGTGAGCGGAGGATTCGCCTACGTCCTCTCACAGGTTTATGCGCACGCAAGCAGGAAAGACCCGAAGTTGGACGCGGCGCTAATACGCATCGGAGCCGCGATCTCGAAAGATTACCGGAACGGCCGGGAGGTTATGACAAAGCGCATCGCGGGCTGGGCACATGACAAGGAACTCAAAGCGTTATTTCTCCGCATGGGCAGATCAAAATAATATGGGTACTCTCTATATCATTGCGACTCCGATCGGCAATCTGAAGGATATATCCTTCCGCGCGGTCGAAACCCTGAAAGAAGCCCAACTGATCCTTGCGGAGGACACGCGCGTGACGAAAAAGCTCTTGGCGCATCTTGAGATCCGGAAGCCCGTCTGGCGCTTCGACGAGTATGCCAAGGAAGCGTCCTACGACGAGGTGAAGCAGCGCCTTGCGGCGGGGGAACGCATCGCCTTTGTGACGGATGCGGGCACGCCGGGGCTTGCCGACCCCGGCTGGAAGCTCATCACGTTCCTCCGGGACTCCCTGCCGGAGGTTCGCATCGTTCCCATCCCGGGTCCCTCGGCGGTCGCGACTGCGCTTTCGGCCTCGGGCCTCGTCGGCGATCGGTTCACCTTCTTCGGCTACCCGCCGCAGAAGAAGGGCCGGGAGACGTTTTTCAAGAAGCTCAAGACCATCGAGGTCATGCCGCTCGTTCTCTACGAATCCCCGCACCGTTTTCAGAAGACGCTTGCCGCGCTCGAAAAGGCGTTCGGTTCCTCTCAAAGGATCGTCGTGGGACGCGAGCTCACGAAGTTCCACGAGGAGATCTGGAGAGGGACGCTCAAGGAGGCGCCGACCTACTTCACCGGAGACCACGCACGGGGCGAGTTCGTGATCATCATCCCATAAAAAACTCCCCGAACGGGAGTTTTCGGTCGAGCGGTTTCCAAGGAAAGGCTAGCCGAGGGCCCATTCTTTCAGTTTCTCATAGCTCGTCGCACCGCAGAGCCAGTTGTTCGTCTTCGTGTTGTAGAAGAAGGGGACACCGCCGCAGTAGTTCTTGTCGTACCCGGCGAGCTTCCTGGCATTCTCCTCATTGTGCCAGGTCTCGTACTGCTCGAACTTCACGCCCTCCTCTTTCTCCAACCGGTCCACCAAAGGGTGCATCAGGTTGCAGAAATGACACTCCGTCCCATAAAAAAACAGCAAATGGGGCATATTTGTTTGTGCTAAAATTATAGCAAGATGCAAGCGACCGTCAAACGCATGTTCGACATTGTAGGGGCCATACCAGGCCTCGTTTTTATGGTGATACTTACTCCTTTTGCAGGACTCGCCATCATCTTTGAAAGCGGGTTCCCGGTCTTCGTACGGCTCGACCGTGTGAGCAAGGGGCGCACGGTGAAGGTCCACAAATTTCGCTCCATGGTGCGGGATGCTGCGACCTTGAAGCCGCGGCTTGCGCATCTGAACGAGCGGAAGGATGGGCCGCTCTTCAAGATAAAGAACGACCCCCGCCTCACGCGGGTGGGGCGCGCGCTACGGAAGTTCCGGCTGGACGAGTTCCCGCAGTTCTGGGATGTGCTGATCGGAGACCTTTCGCTTGTGGGGCCGCGGCCGCACGAGCTCGGGGAAATCGCAAAGTATCCGCCCGAGTTCAAACGACTCGCGGGTGCGAAAGCCGGGCTCACGGGCCTTTCGCAGGTTTCGGGTGCATCGGGACTCCCGTTCCGAAAAGAGCTCGAGTACGACATGTACTACCTAGACCATCAATCTCTCGCGCTCGACCTCCGCATTCTTGCGCGGACGGTCTGGATCTTCGTTTCCGATCCGACAGGTGTATAGGAATTAGCGGTGACACCTCCTATCTCCCGAGGTCGTGGGAGTAAGGGGTATAGTTGACAATACTTTCTAGATGGTTTACAATTACAACCAGTACATAGCCAACATGTTCCATCAACCAGAGGTGACTCTTGGAAAAGCCCGATGTGATTGTCGCGTTCGGATTCTCGAAGGATGGAAAAGCGAACCCTGCCATTGCAGGGAAGGCTGAATACCTCTCGAAGTATTTCGGGGATGTTCCGATCTTCACGCAGGGAGACGTGGCGCGCTACTTCTATAGTAAGGCGCTGCCGGTTACGGTTGCCGACGAAAGTGAGAGATACCTCTCGACTCTCGGGATCATCAACTCCCTTCGTGCCATAGCGGAGAAGCAAGGGTGGAAGACCGCGCTCGTTCTTGCGGCTCCGTGCCACGAATGGCGGTGCGCGCGGGATCTCCGGAAATCGGGGTTCAAGGTCTCGACCGGCGATTATCTACGCAGCTACCCGAAGGCTCACTGGTACCACCGGGAGGATTCCCAGTTGTGGGTCCGTAACCCCCGCATCTGGTGGGCGCGTGAGGTGGTTCTGCGGCTCTTGCCCTGGGGGCTCTACGCAAGAATTGCCGCGTGAAGCGGCGTAAATCGGAGGCGGATTGTGCTCTTGCACGGTCCGCCTCTTTTCTTTCACTGTTGGTGTAGCACATTACCACCGATGATTGACAATATAGTATGAGAGTGCCATTATATTCTCACGCTCTTTTCCAATTGTCGGGCGTATCTGAGCCGGACAGATTCCGGCAGCAAACGTACAGGAGGTGTGCGATGTCTAACATCGTGAGCCGTACCCTGTCGGTGCATAAGGAGCATGAGATGCTTCTGAAGCTCGAGGCTGCAGGCCTTACTGACTACCTTGCCCAGAGAGTCATTGGCTCAAAGGGCAACGATCTCGCCATGAGAATAGTGAGAGTGGTTCAGAACGGAGATTTCGAGGCGACCACATCCCAGATGCGCGCCCGCGAAATCATGGGGCGCAACATGTTCAGTATCGGGGAAGCGATCAAGTGTTTCAGAATCAAGCCCTCAAAGAAACAGCTTGATGCCCTCGCGACCGTCCCGTTCACCGAGACGACTCTTGAAGAATGCAGGGGTACTCATATTCTTGTCGCGGTTTTCCCCCTCCCTATCCGCAAGATCCGTTCCCGATCGGGCTCTAGACTGTTTTATGAGCCAGCGTGGCACAGCAGTCTGCGACAGTTCATGAGAAGCAAGGGTGATGTGTCCTGGCATCTGATCCGGAAGACCCCGGTCGAAAACTCGATCGGCAAGACGTGGGAGGACCAGCAGGCACTGCTCTCCGACAAGGAGTTGGTACCCGCGGTTCGCGTGATGGTCTACACCATTATCGGTTACTACCTTGCGACGGGCGAGCCACTTTTCCAGGAGCACTACGTCCGCTGTTGTGAAATGCTGTGGGCTTGGTGGGAGCTAGGGCGGTCCTCAGATTTCGCTCATGTCTCTGTCGGCCGCTTTAGCAACTACGGGCTGAGTGCTGAGTGCACTACTTACGCCTCTCTTAGCGGCTTGGCCTCCTCCCGGAAGCCCGGCTGATTCTCGGTTGCTGTGGACTCGAGCCTCCGCGGGATTTTCCCCCGGAGGCTTTTTATTTTAAAAAGGCTCGGACACGTATAGAATGAACCATATGCGCGTGGCGATTTTGCACGATTATTTGAACCAGTACGGGGGTGCGGAGCGGGTCCTCGAAGCGTTCCTCGAGCTTTTCCCCGAGGCCGATCTTTTCACGCTGCTCTACGACGCGGAGAAAACCCGCGGGGCTTTTGAGAGGAATATCCGAAAGACCAGCTTCCTGGATAACTATGTCGTGCGGAGAAAACACCGCGCGTTCATCCCGTTGATGCCGCTCGCGGCGCGCCTGCTGAAGTACGACGGTCTCTACGATCTCGTCCTCTCCTCGAGCGCGGGGTACGGGAAGGGTATCGGCATCCGCGGACGCTATCACATCAGTTACTGCCACAGCCCGCTCCGCTACGCGTGGGAGATCGACTACCTGAAGGACCTCCCGTTCACGCCGTGGCCTCTCAAGGAGGTGGTGGTGCAGCCCATCGCGCATCGTCTTCGGGCCTGGGATCGGCGGAGCGCGAACCGCGTGAACCTCTTTCTTGCCAATTCGAACTACATCGCGAAGAAGGTCCGCTCGTACTACGGTCGCGACGCCACCGTCATCTATCCGCCCGTGGATACGGCGCTTTTCCGTCCCGACCGCACGCTCGGCGGAGAGCCCTACTATCTGATGGTGGGCCGCCTCCTGTACTACAAACGGTTCGAGTTGGGCATCCAGGCCTTCAACCAACTCCGGAAACGGCTTCTCGTCGTGGGGCGCGGGCCCGAGGCCGCGAAGCTTGCGGGACAGGCCACCTCACGGAAGATCGAGTTCATTCCCTACGCGTCGGACGACGACCTCCGGGTGCTTTACTCGAACGCCCAGGCGCTCATCTTCCCACAGATCGAGGATTTCGGTCTCGTGGCGGCGGAAGCCCAGGCGTGCGGCACGCCGGTCCTCGCGTACCGCGGCGGGGGAGCCGAGGAAATCGTCGTGGACGGCACGACAGGCCTCTTTTTCAACACCCAGCGTCCGGAGGCGATCGTAGAAGCGGTCCGGCATTTCGAGACCATGGAGCTCGACCGTACCTCCATCCGGAGGCTCTCCTATCGTTTCTCGAAGGAAGAGTTCCGTCGGAAGATACTCGGCGTCGTGCGCGATTCCGGCTGTGTCCAAACCGTTTGATGCGATGACCATTCTTGTCGACGCGCGGCTCCTCACCAAGTCCCGCACCTCGGGCATTGAGGAGTATGCGCGGCTTCTTCTCGAGCAGCTTCTGGAACAGGACCGGGAGAATCATTACGTATTCCTCTATAACGGTTTCCGCCGGACGCCGTTCCCCGCGACATGGGAAGAACGCGGGGTCACCATCGTGGAGCGGAATATCCCGAACCGGCTGCTCGGCCTCTCCGAGAGGCTTCTGTGGTGGCCGCCTGCGGAGCGCTTCGCGGATGCCGACGTCATCTACAGCCCGCACTTCAACCTGCTTCGCACGCGGCATCCCACGCGTCGCGTCCTCACGTTCCACGACCTTTCCTTCCTCCACTTTCCGGAGTTCTACCCTTTCCGGAAGCGCGTCTGGCACTGGGAGCAGGACATCCGCAGCGAGGCGCGCCGCGCGGGGCACCTCATCGCCGTTTCGGAGTTCACCCGGGCCGACCTCATCCACACCTTCGGTGTTCCGCCGGAACGCGTGACCGCCATCCCGTCGGGCGTGAATCCATTCTATCGGCGCCTCTCCGCAAAGGACCCCGCGCTCGAGGATTTCCGCGCGCGGCATAATCTCCGTGGCCCGTTCCTTCTCCATGTCGGGACGCTCGAGCCCCGGAAGAACATTCCCGCGCTCGTCCAGGCATTCACACTCCTGCAGCGCGAGTCGCGTTATCGGGATCTCCGCCTCGTGCTCGCGGGGAGCGGGGCTGGCTCGCCGGCCCCATCCATGCGGCCATTCGCTCCTCGAGCGCGCGGGATGCTATCATGGTGTGGTCGGGTCCCTCGAACGAGGACCTCCGCTGCCTCTATTCCCTCGCGAGCGTCTTCGTGTACCCCTCGTTCTTCGAAGGGTTCGGGTTCCCGCCGCTCGAGGCGCAGGCCTGCGGGGCCCCCGTCGTGGCTTCGAACCGCGCCTCGCTTCCGGAGATTCTCGGCGACTCCGCGCTCCTCGTGGACCCGTGGCGGGTGGGGGAACTCGCGGAGGCCATCCGGGCGTTCCTTGAAGGGCCCGCGCTCGCGGAAGACTATTGCGCCCGCGGCGCCGCGAACGTGAAGCGGTTCCCCTGGAGCGCGACCGCCCGAGGCGTCCGGAAAGTTTTCGAACAAATTCATGCCCAAGGAAGTACCGCATAAGAACGTCGATCCGGTGATGGTGGACATCCGGAACCCCGAGGTGAACTACCGCGCCCGCTTTGCGACCGCGCCGGTGGATCTCCAGCGGTCTCCCCAGAAGCCGCCTCTGCGGTTCAAGCGTTCCCGCCGCGTCCTCTGGGGAACCTTGGGTGTCGTGGGAGGAGGCATCCTCGTGGCGGTCGTCCTCATTATTTTCAAATTCAACGACACGAAGACGACCGCGCTCGCGAGCGGCCGCCAGATCGCCGAGAACTTCACGGCCACGGCCGGCGCGCTCCAGGCCATGAAGCCGGGCGAGGCGCGAAGCTATCTCGAGTCGAACCAGCAGACCTTGGGCACCCTCGAGAACCTTTTCCAGGTGGGGCCGAACGCGAACATCCTCAATATTCTGGGCGGCGTCATCCCGCCCCTCAAGGACGCGGGGGAGCTCATCGGGCAGGTCACGGCGTTCAACTTCAACCTCCTCAAGTTCTCCACGGATCTCGACGTGCTCCAGAGAAAGGGGCTGACCTACTTCCGCTCTGACGGCGCCTCCTTCATCAACCTGCTCGCGGACACCCAACAGGCGGTGGAGGACCTCTCGACGAACGCTCAGGACATCAAGAATCTCACATCGGGCCTCAAGAACCTCTCGCCGTTCTTCGCGAACCTCGACCAGACGCTCGGCGATTATTACCTGCAGCACAGCGCGGAGCTCTATGAGGCGGACCGCGTCTTGGGAAGCGTGCTCACGCTCCTCCGGTCCGATCAGGACCACCATCTCCTCCTTCTCTTCCAGAATCCGTCCGAGATACGGCCGGGCGGCGGGTTCATCGGCAGTTACGCGGACGTCACGGTCCACGGCGGCCAGATGGTGAACCTCGACGTGCGCGACATCTACGACCCGGACGGGCAACTACAGGAGAAGGTGGTGCCCCCGCAGCCGCTCCAGACGATCACCGACACCTGGGGCGCGCGGGACGGGAACTGGTTCTTCGATTTCCCGACCTCGGCCCGGACCGTCTCGGATTTCCTCGAGGCCTCGCAGCTCTACGCGACGCGCGGCATCACCTTCGACGCGGTCATCGGACTGAACATCAACATCGTGAAGGACGTGATCGCGACCGTGGGGCCCATCGATCTTCCGGACTACAACATGACGATCACCGCGGACAACTTCCTCCCCGAGGTGCAGCGCGAAGTGGAAGCCAGCGCGGACAAGCAGGCGGGGCATCCGAAGAAGATCCTCACGGTCCTCGCCCCCCTCCTGCTCCAGCGGCTGGACAATCTCACGGACGCGCAGCAGACCGCGTTCCTCGCGATGGCCACCGCGCACCTCGCGTCGAAGGACGTCATGATCTACGCGAAGGACCCGACGCTCGCGGAGTTCCTGAAATCGAACGGCTTGGACGGCTCCGTCTACGAGCTCCCGTCGAACTTCTGGGGCAACTACCTCGCGGTGGTGGATGCGAACGTGGCGGCGGGCAAGGTGGATGCCTTTATCAGCCAGTCCGTGGCGGCGCGGATTGACGTGGACACGGCGGGGAACGTCTTCACGAACCTCACGGTGACGCGCGTGCATACCGGCAACACCCAGACGGACCCCTGGTACCGCGTGGCCGACCAGAACTACCTGCAGGTGTTCGCCGCTCCGGGCTCGTCTCTCGTGACCATTGAGGGGAACAGCACGAAGACCATGGCGAAGAACTACAACGGCACGGCGGACGGTTACACGACGAACCCCGACCTCACCGCCATCGAGGCGACGAAGGTGTTCCTGCCCGACTACAACGTCTGGAACTCGCAGCAGTTCGGGAAATCCGTCTTCGAGACCTGGTTCACCACCCCGGCGGGAACCACGAAGAACCTCCAGGTCCGCTACGAGACCCCGGCCCCGCCCAACTTCCCGCTCGACAAGGGGAAGCAGTTCACCTTCATCTACGAGCGGCAGTCGGGGGTCCCGACGGACCTGACCGTGGACGTCTTCGCGCCGTTCGGCTTCAAGTGGAAGGAGTCCGGGACCGCCCTCTACGAATTCACCGCCGCGGACCCGAAGGCGCGGGAGACGTTCACGCTCACCCTCGACCAATAGGCGCGGAGCGTGTAACCTGTATTCAATAACGCGTATGGAAGAGAACATACGGAATTTTGTCATCATCGCGCACGTCGATCACGGGAAATCCACCTTCGCCGACCGGCTTCTGGAGATCACGGGGACGGTCGAGAAGCGGCGGATGAAGGCGCAGTATCTGGACCAGCTGGAGCTCGAGCGGGAGCGCGGCATCACGATCAAGATGGCGCCGGTCCGCATGGACTACGCGCAGAACGGCACGCGCTACGTCCTGAACCTCATCGACACGCCCGGCCACTCCGATTTCTCCTACGAGGTCTCGCGCGCGCTCCAGGCCGTCGAGGGCGCCATCCTTCTCGTGGACGTCACGCAGGGCGTGCAGGCCCAGACCCTCGTGAACTACCGCGCGGCCCGCGCCGCGGGGCTCACCGTGGTCGGGGCCGTGAACAAGGTGGATCTCATGCCGCACCGCGACGACCCGCGGCTCACCCACATCCGCCGCGACGTGGCCGCGCTTCTGGCGGTATCCGCCTCCGACATCTTTCTGGTTTCGGGGAAGACCGGCGAGGGGGTCGCGGAGCTCCTCTCGACGCTCGTGAAGAAGGTCCCGGAGCCCAAGAAAGCCGCGGGTACGCCCACGCGGGCGCTTATCTTCGATTCCTTCTACGACGACCACAAGGGAGTGGTGGCCTCGATCCGGCTCTTCGGGGGATCGCTCAAGAGTGGGGAGACGATCGTGCTCGCGGCGAAGCGCGCGCACTCCAAGGCGAAGGAGGTGGGCTATTTCCATCCCCAGCTGACCGCGCTTCCCTCGGGAGGCGCGCTCGAGGCGGGGGAGATCGGGTACGTGGCGACGGGCATCCGCGACCCCGCGCAGATCCAGATCGGGGACACGATGCTTGCGCATCTCCCCTCGAAGACCGAGGATTACGCGCCGTTCGCGCTCCATGGCTACCGGGAGCCGCAGCCCGTGGTCTTCGTCTCCTTCTATCCCGACGACGCGGACGATTACGAGTTGCTGACGAAGGGTCTCCAGAAGCTGCGGCTGAACGACTCCTCCCTAAGGGTGGAGCCCGACCAGAACGAGGTGCTCGGCCGCGGCTACAAGGTGGGGTTCCTGGGGCGGCTCCACTTCGAGATAACCTCCGAGCGCCTGCGCCGCGAGTTCTCGGTCGCGACCGTGAACACGTTCCCGTCGGTCGAGTACCGCGTGCGCACCCCGCGCGGGTGGGGGAGCATTGTGAAGCCGGAGGAGCTCCCGACGGACGCCCTGGAGATCGAGGAACCGATGGTGGCCGTCTCCATTCTCATTCCGGTGGAGTGTGTGCCGCAGATGTTTGCGCTCCAGAGCCGCTACCGCATGACCGACGTCACGACGGCGACCTTCCAGGACCGCGTGCTGCTCTCCTCGACGATGCCCTTAGCCGAGCTCGTGAGCGACTTCGACGAGCAGCTGAAATCGCTCACCTCCGGCTACGCCTCTTTTAGTTACGAGCTCGCGGGGTACCACCGCGCGGACATCGTGCGGGTGGACACGATTCTCGCGGGAACGCTGGTGCCGGGGCTCAGCCGTTTCCTGCCGCGGGGGAGCGCCGAGCGGGAAGCACGGCAGATGGTGGAGCGCCTGAAGGAGCTCCTGCCCCGCCAGCAGTTCGCGCAGGCCATCCAAGTCTCCGTCGAGGGGCGCATCATCGCGCGGGAGGACATCCCTGCACTCCGGAAGGACGTCACGGGTTACCTCTACGGCGGAGACCGGACCCGCAAGATGAAGCTCTGGAAGAAGCAGAAGCGCGGAAAAGAGCGCCTGCAGGAACGCGCCCGGGCCACCATTCCGCCCGAAGTCTTCAAGGAACTTTTGAAGAAATGAACCTAGTCTGCGGCGAAAGGCCGACAAGTGGACGTCGTTCCCAGTTCTCTGTTACGCTTCAACTATGAATCAATTCGAACGGGGCCCCGCAGTTCCCAATCCTGAAAAACAGCAGCGCTGGGAGAAGGCGCGTGAGTGGGTCGAAAGTATTAAAGATGAACTCGGTAAGCCGATTGATGAGAATATTAAGGAGGCGGTCATTGCCCTGAAGGCGTTTGGGATTAACACTTTCGGTTCTTGCGAGGGGCACCTTGACCGGGGTGACGAAGGGCCCTATCTCGACATTCAATCCCCGGAGGTCCCGGAACTGGAAATGGAATCGAAGGCCACGGAAAGTGCGACGGAGAAGAAGCGTATTGTAGAAGAGATTGAGAGAAAGAACCTGGAGGAGCGGCAAAAACTCATGCCGTACCTGGATGAGTTCTACGGGGACCGGGAGGGGGTTTTCTATGGCGAACGTCTTGTAATACAGAATATGGCCCAAGGATGGACCCGGGTCGAGAGCCAGGGGGTCAGTCTACAAAGAATCGAGTCAGATGACGTAAAACAACAACGACTTCAAGCGTATCAGGAAGAGATGCGGGCGTTCGCTGAGTTTTTGAAGGGAAAGTTTTTTGAGCAAGCAGAAAAGACCATTTGGAGGCGTAGCTAGAAGGGGTATACTGGGTAGCATGCAGTGGCTTGTGAAAGGCGCCATTATCACGGTTCTCGTTGCGTTCCTAGGGTGGGGGATCTATGCGCTGGTGAAGGAACGTCATGCGCTCCAGACCGAGGTCGGATCGCTCCGGAGCGAGGTGAAATCCCTCACGGACGATAATACGAAGCTCCAAGGCGATATCCAGTACTACCAGAACCCCGCGAATCTTCTCAAGGCCGCCAAGGCACAGTTCAACTACCGCGCGCCGGACGAGTCGCTCATCATCGTGGTACCGCCTACCAGCACGGCATCCAGCACACAATAACGTTCATAACGCGGGATTGGTTTAGTGGCAGAATGGTTGCTTCCCAAGCAACAGACACGGGTTCGATTCCCGTATCCCGCACAAGATGTACAAGTTAGGGCCGGAAACTTTGTTATGGATTCGGCAAAATTGGTATGAGCCCATTAGCTTAGTACTCTCCTTACCCGCCACATTTGCGCTCGTCAGCGGAGCTATAAGTTACTTCATGAGTGGGTCGGAAATTGGATTCTTGCCCAATCAACTTTGGTTAATCGAAAGATTGTTAGGGTTCTTGTTTAGGATGTGACGACTAGGACTGCACACATGGAAGTTTGCAAATCTCCATGTTCCCGTTAGACTAACCTCGATGCCTAAAAAGGCGTTGATTTTAACTATTCTTGTTTTGCTCCTCGTGGGGAGCGGTTTTGCCCTTGGGAGCTCGCACTTCGGTGTCACGGCGCCGGGCGAGTCAAATGGCCGCATTCTCACTCTTGTGGGCGCCTCGGCGCTCGTGGATAGCACGAACCCCTGTGCCTTCTCGGTGCTTCTGCTCACCATTGCCTTCCTTTTTAGCCTGGAGAAGTCAGAGTCTTCTATTCTGAAGGTGGGTTTCTCGTACATTTTTGGTATCTTCGCGACGTACATTCTCATCGGACTTGGCATTCTCCATGCCCTTACTCTCTTCGGTGTGCCACACAGCATAGCGAAGATAGGAGCGGGGATCCTCATCGCCTTCGGGGCTATCAATATCATCAACGAGTTCTTCCCGAAGTTCCCCATTAAACTCAAGATTCCCGATGCCGCCCATGGCCGCCTCGCAAAGCTCATGGAGAAAGCTTCGGTCCCGACCGCGCTCGTTTTGGGTGCTGCCGTCGGCCTCTACGAGTTCCCGTGCACCGGCGGTCCCTATCTCTTCGTGCTCGGGCTCCTGCACGATCATGCGACCTTCCTCCGCGGGCTCCTCTATCTTTTCTTCTACAACCTTCTCTTCGTGCTGCCGCTCGTCATCGTACTTCTCATCGCGAGCGATCGCGGCCTCCTCGAGAAAGCGCAGGCGTGGAGAAAGCGGAACACGCGCCTCGCGCGATTCCTGATGGGTCTCGCGATGGTCGCGATCGGGGTCGTGATGCTGGTATTTTTCACCTAGAGGGGTGTAAAATAGGAAAAGACATATGGACGAGAAGCAATTCCAGAACCTCCTGGCGCGGGTAGAGGAGCTCCGCAAAAGCAAGAAATTCGACCTCTCGACGGACGAGGACCTCTCGATCGCCATCATGAACCTCGTTTCGCTCGAGGAGCACTTCTTTTTCACGGCGTCGAAGACCGGGAAGGACGACTATTTCGAGCTTTTGAACGAGACCCGGGCGATGCGGCGGGAGCTTCTGGGGCGGATGATGGAGGTGAACGAGGGGGAGACCTGGTGCATCTCGAAGCACCTCCTGGCCGCCACGATGCGGCTCATGGAGGTCGGCACGAAGCTCTACTCCGACGGCCAGAAGGAGGAGGCGAAGAAGATCTTCCACGACGCCTACAAGGTGTATTCCTTGTTCTGGGGCATCCGCCTGAAGCTCATTGATACGAAGGGCGTGAAGAAAATCGACGACGACAAGCTGAACGTGGAGGACAAGAAGGGGAGCAAGAAACCCTGGTCCTACGCGGACATCGTGAACCAGCTGGTGGACTGTTGCGATGAAAAGTAACCAGACCAAGGCCATCACGACCATCCTCGGTGTGGCGGTCCTCGCGGTCGGGGTGCTGCTCTTTCTTGGTTCACGCGGCGGTAGTGTCGGCGCGTCGTACGATACCACCGCGCTCGCGCAGTGCCTCGCGGCGAAGAAGGTGACGATGTATGGCGCGTCGTGGTGCCCGCACTGTCAGGCGCAGGAGGCGCTGTTCGGAGACGCGTTCAAGCTCGTGCCTTATGTGGAATGTCCGAACAACCCCCAGCAGTGCCTCGCGATCGGCGTTCAGGGGTATCCCACCTGGATCCTTCCGAACGGACAGAAGCTCGCGGGGGAACAGCAGCTTCCCGTGCTGGCACAGACGACCGGCTGCCCGCTCACGGCGAAATAGACTGGAAAGGTCGGAAATATACAACCTTCTATGGCTTTTAATCGAAACATCTTGAAACTTGCAGCGGAGAACACGTACTTCCGGCAGGTGCTCGCGACCGGAGCGCACTCACAGGTGGTGGTGATGAGTATCCCGCGCGGCGGGGAGATCGGCATGGAAACGCACCATGACGTGGATCAGGTCCTCGTCTTTGTCTCCGGAGAGGGCGAGTCCATCCTGAACGGCGACCACCGCCCCGTCGGACCCGGAACCCTTACGCTGGTTCCGGCCGGCACGGAACACAACTTCCGGAACACCGGGACGGAGGATCTGAAACTCTTCACGGTCTATGCGCCGCCGGAACACCGGGACGGTACCATCCACAAGACGCGCGCGGATGCGGAAGTGGACACCGAAGACCACCCCTAGCATTTTCCCGCGATCGAACAAGCCGCCCGGACAACGGGCGGCTTTCGTTTGACAGCCCGCGAGCTTCTCGGTATACCTAGGACAGTTCCCGTTCGCTCATAATTCATTAACGGAGGAGAGGCGTCATGGAAGAATTCGATTTTCACTTGCCGCTTGTCTGGGGGATACTAGGCAGCTTCGTCGGGCTCTTTGCGTTTGCATTCGCCGCTGCAAATCCACGCAGTAAACGCTGGTTTCTCATTATCGGACTTGTTTCGGTGGTGGTGGGTACCGTCCTGCACATCATCGATATTCGATACTACGCTTTACATCCTTTCCTCGCTGTCGGGCTCGGCGGAGGCTTCGTTCTAGGAGCTCTGTTCTGCTATTTGAGAGGCCATAGCGCCTCCCGGTCGCATCTCTAAGGGGTGCGACCCCCTTTTTTAATACGGTATAATAGAGATATGCTTATCCAACTTAAGGGGACGAATTTCGAGCTTACGCCCGCCATCCACGCGATGGTCGAGGAGAAGATCGGCCCGCTCGCGCGGTTCGTGAAGCGCTTCGAAAAGGAGGGGGAAGTCACGGCGTTCATCGAGGTTGCGAGGACGACAAAGCATCACCAGAAAGGGTTGGTATTCTACGCCGAGGCGACCCTTCGCCTGCCGGGGCGGACGCTCCGGATGGAGGAGTATGACGCCGATCTTCGGGCGGCGGTGGATGGTCTCCGCGACCGACTGAAACGCGATCTTGAGAAGTATAAGGAACGGGCCACGGAACGAAGAACCCGAGAGCGGCACTAGAGATGGAAATGCCCTGCGACGCGTATGCATCGCAGGGCATTCGATTAGTTAAGGTTGAACCTAGGAGGTTGTCTGGGATCGTTCGCGATATAAAACTGATCGCGGATTAATCCTGGCAGCGCCGGGTCCGAGATGCGAATCGGCACATGGGAGAGAGAGACCGACATCCCTTCGCGACGCAAAGTCTCCAGCTCCACAATCCCAAAAGTGATTGTCCTCTCAAAGCCACCCTCGCTGAAGATGTGGAGGCATATCCGATATGGATATTCCGTTGAGAGCACGCTGTTCATGCCGCGGATGATCCGGTGCATCGCCTTGGAAGCAACATCAGAATCCAATTTATCATTCACCGCGACACCCGCGGCATCAAAAAGCCGCTCGAGAATAGTTCCGCAGAGCCGCGTGGCAACTTTGGAGAAGGAAACGGACGGCGCACTTCGAAGCGCTTCGGCTTGCCCCTTGAGTTCTTCCGCGAACACCGGGACGAGTGTTTCGAGGAGTTGTAGGATTTGGGTCGATTGATCCTTGTCCATACGAGTTCTCCCGATAGGTTGTGAATGGAATTCTATTTTCATCCTACCCCGCCTTCGTTCCCTTGCAAAGCGCGGGTACATACGTTGGGAGGCGGGGAGTGGTAAAATGAATGCGATGGTACCCGACCGCGATACGACCTGGAACCTTCTCACGGAACACGTGACGTCCGAGAGTCTGCGCAAGCACTGTCTCTGCGTCGAGGCTTCCATGCGCGCCGCCGCGCGTGCGTACGGAAGCGATGAGGAGCTCTGGGGAACGGTGGGGCTTATCCACGATTTTGATTTCGAAAAGTATCCGGACCTTCACGAGCATGCCGTGAAAGGGGCGGCGATACTGGAAGAAGAAGGGTATCCGCCCGAGGTTGTGCGGGCGGTCCTGTCGCATAACGACGCGACCGACACGCCGCGGGAATCGGTGATGGAGAAAGCGCTCGCGGCGGTGGACGAGCTCTCGGGATTCGTCCTCGCCTGCGCCTATGTCCGCCCCACGCATTTCGAAGGGATGACGGTCCAATCGGTCGAGAAGAACCTCAAAAAGAAAGGCTTCGCGGAGAAGGTGAGCCGCACAGAGATAGAGCACGGCATTGCGGAGCTCGGCGCGGAGCGTACCGCGCACATCGAACTCGTCATCCGTGCGCTCCAGGGCATTGCGAAGGATTTGGGGTTCTAGCGCGTTGACAGTGCCGATGGCCGGCGGTACTGTTCCAGAAGCATTTACCTAACATACTTAACGGTGCAGCATGCCACACCTACCAGACGTTACCGCGGTATTCCTGGTCCGCGATGGGCAGGTTCTCCTCGCGATGAAAAAGCGCGGTTTCGGAGCCGGATGGTGGAACGGCTACGGCGGGAAACCGGAGAGCATTGACGAGGCCGTGATTGAAACGGCCGTGCGTGAACTGAGCGAAGAGAGCGGAGGTATCCATGTCCTGCCGGAGTCATTAGAGAAGGTCGCCGAGATCGAGTTCTACTTCTTGCAGAAGCACGAATGGGACCAGTGTCTCCATGCGTTCGTGGCGCGGACATGGGAAGGCGAACCGACCGAGACGGAAGAGATGCGCCCTCAATGGTTCGACATCGCCGCGATTCCTTGGGATGCCATGTGGCCCGAGGATAAGCGTTGGATCCTCCCTGTCCTCTCCGGCGAAAAGATCGCGGGAAGCATCACCTTCCTTGATCTCAAGGGGCATGCGGACCCGGATAAGATAGAGCTCCATAAGGCGGAGCTTTAAACCGACCACTCGGTAGGGTAGGTCGGTTTTTGTTTGCAGAGCGGCGTGGTATGGTGAGGAAACATGAATCGTGGATTTTGGGAACAACTACCGAAGCCCTTCTTTGCGCTCGCGCCGATGCTCGATGTGACGGACGCCGCGCTCCGGCGCGTCATGGCGGCGCATGGAAAGCCCGACGTGCTGTTTACCGAGTTCGTCTCGGCGGACGGCTTGTGCTCGAAGGGGAAGGAGGCGCTCCTGCCGATGCTCTGGTTTAGTGACGCGGAACGGCCTGTCGTCGCGCAGATCTTCAGCTCGAATCCCGGGCATATCCGGGAGGCGTCCGAGCTCGTCCGCGAACTCGGTTTCGACGGCGTGGATATCAATATGGGATGTCCGGATCGGAACGTGGTGAAACAGGGCGCGGGCGCGGCGCTCATCCGAACACCGAAACTTGCGCGGGAAATAATCCGAGCGGCGAAGGAAGGCGCGGGACCGCTCCCGGTATCCATAAAGACCCGGACGGGGGACACAACGGACACCCTGGAGACCTGGCTTCCGGAGCTCTTAGCCGAGGAACCGGCGGCGATTACGATCCATGCACGGACGCGGAAAGATCTGTCGAAAGTCCCTGCGCGGTGGGAGAACATCCGACAGGCGGTGGAAATACGAGACCACCTCGGTTCAAAAACCCTTATTATCGGAAACGGGGATGTGCGGAGTATCGAAGAGGGGATAAAACGAGCCGAAGAATCGGGATGCGATGGCGTGATGGCGGGTCGCGGCGTTCTCGGGAATCCCTGGTTCTTTGCAACGCCGCCGCACACCCCGACGCGCGAGGAGAAACTCCGGGTCCTTATCGAGCACACGAAGCTGTTCGAGGAGCTCTTTCGTAAAGACCGCGATCGCCCGATGAAGAACTTCGACGTGATAAAAAAGCACTATCGTGCTTATGTGGAAGGCTGGCGCGGCGCGAAGGAACTGCGGACAAAACTGATGGGGGCGAAGAACGTCGAGGAGGTGGAGCGGATCATTGCCGAACACCCGCCCGCTTCCTAGTGCTTCTGTTCTCCGATCTTTGCGAGCACCTTCTGCACCTTCTTTACGCTTTCGTCGTCGATGACGGAGAGGGAAAGTGTGTTCTTATTTAGTTTTTTGAGCGCCGCCACTCTCTTTTTTAACGTTGGGGCATCCACGTTGTCGGCGCGGGAAAGGAACACATACTCCGGCTTCTTGAGAAGCGCTTTATTGAATTTCCCGAGCTCCTTCCGAACCGTTTTGTAATCCGCCACGGGCTTGGGGGATTCGGCGGAGACGAGGTGGAAGAGAACGCGGGTGCGTTCGATATGACGCAGGAACTTCACGCCGAGGCCCTTGCCCGCGGAGGCGCCTTCAATGAGCCCCGGGATATCGGCCAGGATAAGCTCGTAATACGCGCCAAGGTTCGGCTCGAGGGTCGTGAACTCGTAGTTCGCCACCTTCGCCTTGGCGCGCGTAAGCTCGTTCAAAAGTGAGGATTTTCCGACGTTCGGCAGCCCGATGATGCCGACGTCCGCGATCAGCTTCAACTCGAGCCGCAGCTCGGAGGTCTCGCCCGGCGTTCCCGGCTGGAACTGTTTCGGCGACGTGTTCGTGGACGAGCGGAAATGGAAGTTTCCCTTGCCGCCCCTGCCGCCCTTGGCGATAAGAAGCCGCTCGCCGATCTTCACGATTTCTTTATCTTCACCGGTCGTGAGGTTGTGAATGATAGTTCCGACGGGCACGCGCAGGACGCGATCCCGGCCGCCGCGCCCGTCCACGAACTGACCGCGGCCGTCTTCTCCGTCTTCGGCGGTGACATCCTTCTTAAATCGGAACTGGCCCAGGAGCAGAAGATCCGGCGAGCCCTCGAAATAGATGGAACCTCCCGAACCGCCGGCACCGCCCGCCGGCCCCAGGCTCATGAGGTTCTTGTTGAACGCGACTGCGCCGCGCCCCCCGTTTCCCGCCTTAATCTGGATTTTTACGTCGTCTACGAGCATATCTCCATTGTATCAGGTAATCACAAAGAGAAGACCCACGCTTTCGCGTGGGTCTTCTTTGGTATTCGGAACGGGGAAGGCTAGTAACGCCCGCCTCCGCCTCCGAAATCGCCCCGACCGCCACCAAAACCACGGTCCCCGCCGCGGAACCCACCAGGCTTTCTGTCGCCCAGAGGTCGCGCCTCGTTTACCACGATCTTGCGGCCGCCGAAGTCGGTACCATCCAGTGATTCGATCGCCTTCTGCGCTTCCGCGTCATCGGACATCTCTACGAAGCCGAAACCGCGGCTCTTTCCCGAGAACTTGTCCATCAAGACAGTTGCCGAGGTAACGGCACCGTACTTGCTGAAAAGCTCGTTGAGCTCCGCATCCGTCGTCGAATAGGGGAGGCCACCTACGTAAAGTTTCTTCATGGCTGCTCTATCGATATATGCTCTGTTCGACCTTCACCCCCTACCCGCAGCTACCGCCTTACGTTGGCTTCGCGCTCAAGGATGCTTAATTAACAGGCCCCCGAAGTGTACCACAGACGCTCAGGAAGTGCAAGCCCCCCACAACCACTCTCCTGTATAGGTTTTAGAGACCCCTTTTGATTGATGGGGACTATTTGTGCCAACCCGTGATCATTGTTAAGCCTTGGACTTCGCAGAGCGTTTCAGAAAGTTCGCTGCCACAGACTAACTCCGCCTCTGCGCGCTCTGGCCTTGCGAGTAACGTCGTCTCATTACTTCAGGGAGTTACCTCTTCTCGCGCATCGAAATCTGACTGGTGGTGCGGTATACTGTCTAGAGTATGGAACAGAGTGAGTTCCAGCGGCTCGGCCGGAAAACCCTTACCCTCTTCGTTCTGAAGAGGAGCGGTATTGGGCTTCTTCTGCTTGTCCTCTCAATCGTCCTTCTCATCGCCGGCGCCTCTGTCGCCGCCGTCGTTACAGGAGGAAGGATTGCGTTTCTTGTTGCTCTCGTCGTGCTTCTCGTGGCTGTCGGTATCGGTTGGCTCGAGTACGCTCGCTATAAAATCAGCCTGCGAAGCGATTCGATCCAGATATCGAGAGGCGTCCTCGAGGAAGAGGAGATAGGGGTTCCGTACCGGCATATCGAGGATGTCGCCATCCATCGCTCTCTGCTCGACCAGATTATCGGAGTCTCGAACCTGACCCTTTCCATTACAAGTTCGGACAAGGACCTCACGGACCAGGTTGGCGCAAAGGTGATCGTACCCTCCATCGATCGCAAGTTGGCGGAGGATATCCAGCAGGAACTCATGAGCCGGGCGAATATCGAAGATATCAAGGTAGATTCCAGCCGTCCGCCTGCGGCTTCCCCGCTCTAGCGGTTCGGCGTATGCGAGAAGGAGGTCTTAAGCGATTCTGGAGGATGCTCGGTCCGGGCTTCATTTCCGGTGCCGCCGACGACGATCCTACCGCTATCGCGACTTATACCCAGGCGGGCGCCGCCTTCGGGTATCGCGAGCTTTGGACCGCTCTCTTCACGCTGCCCTTCATGGTCGTGATCCAGGAGATGTGCGGCCGCATCGGCATGGTGACGGGCCGGGGGCTCGCCGGAGTCATCCGGGACCACTACCCGCGCCGACTTCTGTACTTTGCCGTTACCCTGCTTTGTATTGCGAACATTGTGAATATCGGGGCCGACCTCGGCGCCATGGCCGCCACCGTCCAGATGCTCCTCGGGCTCCCGGTCGTCGTCTGGCTTCTTGTCATCACCGGGCTTACCCTCGCGCTCGAGGTTTTTGTTTCCTATCGGACCTACGCGAAATACCTTCGGTACCTTGCGCTCGTGCTCATCGCCTATGTCGGGGTCGCGCTTCTCGTGCGGCAGGATTGGGGCGCGGTACTTAAGGGAACGCTCCTTCCCTCCATTACATGGAACCGGACCTTCCTTCTTGGCCTTGTCGCCATTCTAGGGACCAACCTCTCTCCCTATCTCTTCTTCTGGCAGGCGAGCGAGGAGGTCGAGGAAGAGGTAGCCCACGGCCGCCTGCATTCCATGGGTACGAAAGTGCCGAGAGTTACTCGGAGCGATGATCGTCGCTTGCGCTGGGACACCGTGCTCGGCATGCTCTTCTCGAATATTATTGTGTTCTTTATTGCCATCGCGGCGGCTTCCACCCTCGGGCACGCCGGCATTACGAGCATCACCACGCCCCAAGAAGCGGCTCGGGCGCTTGCACCGCTTGCGGGGAATCTCGCTTCTCTCCTTTTCGCCCTAGGAATTCTTGGAAGCGGACTCCTCGCGGTACCGGTGCTCGCTGGCTCCGCATCGTACGCCCTTTCCGAGAGCCTGGGATGGAGAGAAGGGCTCTATCGGAAGTTTCGGCAAGCCCACGGTTTTTACGGGGTTATCATCGTTGCGACATTGGTCGGCCTCCTAGTGAATCTCACGTCGATCCAGCCCTTTGAGCTTCTTATCTATGCCGCCGCGCTGAACGCCATCTTGGCGCCTCCGCTTCTCGCCATCATCCTCGTGATTTCGCGGAACCGCAACGTGATGGGGGAATATGCGAGTAAAGGCATTTCCACCGTTCTCGGCGGGCTGACAGTAGTTCTCATGGCCGCGGCGGCCGTCGCGTTCCTCGTGTTGCTTTTCAAGGGCTAACGCGCGGGCACGCGGTAGGACCACACGCCGTCCGTGTGGCCTAGCGGCGTCCAATCGGGGATGGGAAAGATATTCGACGCGATGGGAGTGCCCGGTCGGAGCTCCTTTGCGAATTTCTGGCCGAGCTCCCGCATGATGTAGGGGATGCCGTAAACCACGAGCCCGTCGAACCGGGAAAGGTCCGCGCGCCAGAAACTCGAGAGATGTACGCGTGCCCGGTCTCTGAATCCCGCTTTCCGGATGCGGAAACGGGTTATCCACACGAGGAGGGGATTTACCTCGAACCCTTCGACGGTGGCTCCTTGTGCCACGAGAGCGAGAAGCAAGCGTCCGTCCCCGGAGCCGAGATCCGCGAGGTGCTTCCCCGGCCCCGGACTGAGAATAGCGATGGTCTGCTGGGTTGCCTTTGCGCTTGTCGGAAAGTAGATGGCACCGCGGAGCATGGGTCGGAGGAGGAGATAGATGAGGATTACGAAGATTGCCGTCTTCGCGATAAGGAACATGAGCATCCCATTCATTATACAAAGATTCCGCACAACCCCGGTTTACCAGTTCCGAGATTTTTGATATCCTAAAGTCAGCCAGCGCACCACCCAACTAAATACTGGAACTGCTACCACAGCGAAAAGGAGATACGAAAATGTCCGAGGGAACTATCAAGGTGACTTGGGAGCGTTTCGACGGAACCCACAGTAAGAATCCGCACCCGCCGAAGTGCCATAGCTGTGAGAGCCCCGCGACGCAGGAAGTTGTATGCCGCCGCGGCGAAAGGGAGAGCCGTGTCCCATGCTGCGAACTCATTCCCTGCCGGAACATGGCGGGCAGGGAGGCTCGACAAGCCCTCGAGGGCCAACCCCAAGCTGTTTAACCGCTGATTCCACTCGCCCCGCGCTTTCCATGCGCGGGGCATCTTTCTCTACGCCTGCGGTGATCGAAACGCAGCTTTCAAGCCAACAAATACTAAGGTAAGAAACATCGCGGTGCCCCACGCCAGAACGGTGATGAGATTCAACGCGTCAACGCGCTTTTCAACCTCGCGGAGCGAACGCCCCGCAGCCACGAAGCCAGGGTGCGCACCTCCATAGTGAACCACAATAAGCGCCTCCCGGACGCTGCTTTCCGGCTGCCACGTGACGCGCTCCTCGCCGGCCGTGCGGGTGTAAGCGAAAATTCCATTGGGTAGTTCCGGAAGAGAACCGCTCAAGAGTCCCGACGCGGCGATTGGTTTTCCTGTGTCGTCGTAGATGGCGAGGAAGGGAGCAAGGCTTGTTCCGATGTCCACGCTCGCCGTGGGGATGACGGCAACAGGGCTCGCGCCCGCCGCAAGCATCGTAGCGGCATCTTCCGCCATCTGGATCTGTGGGTCGTTCGCGCTCTGCCGATAATTCTGTTGGACCGCAAGATTGACGAGACCTGTGAGAACGGTCACCGCAACTGCGAGAGGTAACCACGCAAGAAGAATATGGAAGAGAGAAGGACGTACTGGATTCATGGGGAAAGTATAGGATGTTACGCTCTATTTTGCCAGATTGCACCCATGGGTCGGCCTGGTATGATTGGAGGATGCGACAAAAGCTGGCTCACTTTGTTCCTGCAATTCTTCTTGTTCTAGCGCTCCTCGTCGGCATCGCCGTAGGGCACTTCGCATGGATGAGCCGGACGTCCGTGCACGGAAATCTCGTTCCGGTGGTTGCGACCGCCTCAACGTCTACTACAAGTCTCGCGCTTAATGTGGTTTCGGTACACGACACCTCGAATCCTCTCTACCGTATCGATGTGGAGTATCCGGAAATCTCCGCAGCGCCCGTGGAATGGAACGCATCCATCAAGACCTTCATCGATGGAAAGATTGCAGAGTTCGAGAAGAATTCGAACGACAACTGGAAGGCTCGACAGGACACCGCTCCGGCAAATGCTCCCGTACCCGCACCCCAAGGTGAACCGTTCTACCTCAAGATTTCTTGGTCGCCGGAGCAGCTGAATGCTCATTACCTGAGCTTCATCATCCGCCTGGAGGCCTTTGAGGGCGGTGCGAACGAGCGACAGGAACTCTGGACTTGGAACTATGACCTCGAGCAGCACCGCGACATCTCGTTGGGGGATCTGTTCCCCAACGTTCCGGATTACCTCACGAAAATCGCGAAGCTTTCCCATGACGAACTACTCCCTCAGCTTCAGATAGCTTCGGACGACAACGCTTCGCAGGACATGCTCAACGCCGGAACCGCGCCCACCGCCGAGAACTTCCAAAACTTCCTTTTCAACGATCAGATAGTCACCATCTACTTCCCGAAGTACCAGGTTGCGCCCGGCGTCTTTGGTGAACAGCACGTCATTATCCCGCGGGGGAGCATCCAATAAAACCAACGATGCCTGATTTTATTCACCCTACCCAGATTCCTGAACCGCCCCTCGCGCGCGTTCTTTTCGCCGACACGCGTTTCGCGTGGGTGTGGCTTCTTCTTCGGCTCTACGTCGGATATGAGTGGCTCGCGGCAGGTTGGGAAAAAGTACAGAGCAGCGCGTGGGTGGGTGCACATGCGGGTTCAGCTCTTCAAGGTTTCATTCTAGGGGCGCTCCAGAAAGCCGGCGGCGGGCACCCCGACGTTTCCGGCTGGTACGCGTGGTTTCTCCAAACGCTCGTGCTCCCGCACCCCGCATTCTTTTCTTATCTTGTCACCTTAGGGGAGTTGGCGGTCGGTCTTGGGCTCGCGCTCGGGCTCTTCACGGGGCTCGCGGCATTCTTCGGTTCCTTCATGAACCTGAACTATCTTTTTGCGGGGACCGTGAGCGTAAACCCTCTGCTTTTCTTCATCCAGATCTTTCTCATTCTCGCGTGGCGCGTCGCGGGAAGCTGGGGATTGGATCGTTACCTCTTGCCGCGCCTCGGCGTCCCTTGGAATCCGGGACCGTGGTTCAGGCGCTCTCCCGAGGTATAAGAACCCCGCCGATGGCGGGGTTTTTTCTATTTCGTCTCTTTCAGAAGCTCCGTGAAACGCTTGCGGAGTTTCTCAAGTTTGGGGCTTATCACGACTTGGCAGTATGGTTGGTCTTCATGCGTGCGGTAGTACTCACGGTGATACGCCTCGGCAGGATAAACAGCATCCAGAGGCTGCACCTCCGTCACGACCTTCGCACCCATTGGCTCCCCTTGGTCCAGCTCTTGGATAAAAGCTTCCGCTTCTTTTTTCTGCGCATCGGTAGTTGTGAGAATAATGGAACGATACTGGGTGCCGACGTCGGCGCCCTGACGGTTCAGGGTTGTGGGATCGTGCGTTGCGAAAAAGACCGTGAGGAGGTCGTGGTAGGCGATGCGGGACGGATTGAACTCTATTTTGATGACTTCCGCATGGCCGGTCCGACCGCTCGAGACCTGTTCATAGGTCGGGTTTGCGGTCGTTCCTCCCGCATAACCAGACATTACCGAGACGACTCCTTTCAGAGACTCGAAAACGGCTTCTGTGCACCAAAAACACCCACCCCCGAACACCGCCACTTCGTTCTTAGTTTCCATATAGAATCATTCTACTATATACAACAGGAAGGTTTGCAGCCCAAGGGAAATGGCCCTGTGGTATAATCAGATATTATGCTTAATGTTCCTTTAATAGTCGCTTTCGTCGCCGGTATCGTGTCCTTCCTTTCGCCCTGCGTGCTCCCCATCATCCCGGGTTTTCTTGCGTACCTAGCGGGAGAATCCTCCTCGAGTGGTGAACATCCCCGACGCGCTGCGGTTTTCCTGAACAGTTGCTTCTTCGTCCTCGGTTTTTCCGTCGTCTTCGCGATCCTCGGCGTTCTTTTAAACGGTGTCCTTGCTCACGTTGCGTATGGCGTCCAGACATGGCTCTCCCGCATCGGCGGCGCGCTCATCATATTCTTCGGCCTCTATCTCATGGGGCTCATCCATATCGGTTTCCTGGAGTATGACCATAAGATGAACGTTGGTATCAAGACCCGCTCCCGCTACCTCACGTCCCTTCTCTTCGGACTCGCGTTTGCGGCAGGTTGGACGCCCTGCGTGGGGCCGGTCTTGGGAGGGATTCTCGGCTTCGCGGCCACATCGCCGGGCCAGGCGCTCTACCTCCTCCTCGCATACGCGCTGGGGCTCGGGATACCGTTTCTCATCGTAGGTCTTTTCGTAGCGCAAGCCGCGCATCTCATCCAGCGCTATCTCGGTGCTCTGGTGTGGGTGGAACGCGTCTTCGGAGCTATCCTCGTGGCACTCGGCATTCTGGTTTTCACACAGAATCTTTCGCTCATCGCGAATTTCGATTTCCTGAACAAACTTCTCCTTAAATGAAAAAGAATATCGCCCTCGTATCGGTTCTTGTCGTCGTTGTCCTCGCGATCGTCTATCTTGAAGGGCTGAAAGCGGGTCCGACAACACCGAGCGGCCCCACGAAAAGCGTTTCCATCGCTCTTCCGTCGCCGACGGTACAACCGTCAGAAACCTCAACGGTTCCGATTGCATCGTCCGGAACCCAGCCTGCGGCACCCTCCGTATCGCTCGCCTCCATCCGCGCGGAAGACGCAAAGAACGGCTATCCGCCTGCGGTGGAACTTGTGGATCCCACAGGGTTTGTGAACACCCCTCCCTTCAAGCTCGCGGATCTCGTGGGCAAAAAGGTTATCCTTCTCGACTTTTGGACCTACAGCTGCATTAACTGCATCCGAACGCTTCCATATCTCACCGCATGGTATGCGAAGTACCATGACCAAGGCCTTGAGATTGTGGGTGTTCACACGCCGGAGTTCGAGTTCGAGAAGGATATTGCAAACGTCCAGGCCGCGACACAAAAATTCGGCATTCTCTATCCCGTGGTCCTCGATTCAAACTACGGCACGTGGCAGGCCTATAATAACCTATACTGGCCCCACGAATATCTCATCGATATCGCGGGAAACATCGTCCACGACCATATCGGGGAAGGGGACTACGACGCGACGGAAGCCGAGATACAGAAGCTCTTGGCGCAGCGCGCGGAGGCCTTAGGTCTAGGACCGATGCCCGAGGCGACCGGCACCACCGCTATCGCTCCTGCTGATCTTTCAGGCGTCGGAAGCCCCGAAACGTACTTCGGCGCGGCGAGGAACCAATATCTGGCAAATGGCGTGCAGAGCACCCAGGGGACGCAATCCCTCACGCTGCCTTCAAGCACCACCCTGAACCAGCTTTACCTCGATGGAAATTGGAACTTCGTGCAGGAATATGCAACGAATGTTGCGGGTGGCGCGAAGATCCTCTATAAATACCACTCCGCGAAGGTTTTCCTTGTCGCGAGCGCACCCGCGGGAGTCACGGTGGAGGTTTTGCAGGATGGCAAACCCATCGGCTCCGCGGCAGGAAGTGACGTCGTGGATGGAAAGGTAACCGTGAAGGAAAGCCGCCTTTATAGCCTGGCGTCGAACCCCGATGGTGCGGGCGATCATACGCTGGAACTCATCATTGATGGCCCGGGACTCCAGGCGTACACCTTCACTTTCGGGTGATGCCTTTCGCTTCTACTAAAAAAACCAGCCCCTCTCAGGGCTGGTTTGTTTTAAGTTCCCCGCTTCCTATTGGCAGTGGAGTGCCGAGAGACATTGCGCTTTCGCGCTCGCATCTGGAATTATATTACACTGCGCGCACTGGGCCGATGCGCCCCCGGAGGGCGGGTTATAATTCGGACCGGTCGAGCTCTTGGGGAGCGTCGCGCCGGAAGGACCACCAGGCAGCGCTCCTTGCATCATTGCGCTCATGTCCGTGAATGTTATGCCCGCCGGCGGCACAAACTCGCTTGGATCGCCGGACCAGGGACTGCAGGAGTAATTCGCTTTTGCATCCGGATTCACGCCGCCCGCTTGACTGCCCTGCCCTCCGACCGCCGAGAATGCCATTTTGATGCCCTGCGGCATCTGGCTACTCCACATCTTTGCCGTCTGCCCGTCTGTGATCATGTGACTTGTTACTGTTTGCCCCGAACCCGCAGTCGCAGTAAAGTCACCACGCATATGGCCTCCCGAGACATAGATCTGGCCCGATGCGCCTCCGTTTGCCGCGGAGCTTGAGAAGGAGCAGGTCTGCGGAGCGCCGCTCGCGAGAAGATCTCTCAAGGATTGCATCGGGGAAGAGCCTCCCGCAGGCTGTGGCGACGCCACTGGCGTGCCGCCTGGACCGGATTTCGAAGAAAACGCGAGCCATACGATGACGCCGACCACGACCACCGCGATGACCACGTACAGAACTTTTTTATTCATTGTTTTAGTATAGCAAATCGGATTTCTCAGCGAAACGTCGGCAAGCGGCCCCCATTGCGGTTTCTCGCGTTCTGTGTTATCCTTGGGGCAGATGCAAGAAACTCCGCATAACCAAAATAACACCTCTTTCTATGGCCTGGGTATCGCCCCGGCTATTTTGGATGTTATCCAACGGCTCGGTTTCAAGGTTCCGACGCCTATCCAGCAAGAATCCATCCCCATCGCGCTTAAGGGGAACGATATGATCGGCATCGCGCAGACCGGTACGGGGAAAACTCTCGCGTTTGGCATCCCGATGGTGCAGGAACTCCTCAAGGGAAAAGGGGCGGGTCTCGTGGTGCTCCCGACACGTGAGCTTGCGGAGCAGGTGGACAAGGCGCTCCGGCAGGTAGGTGATCGACTGGGTCTCCGAACCGCGGTTATCATCGGTGGCGCTTCGATGCTTATGCAACGCCGAGCTTTGGAGCGACAGCCTCACATCGTCATCGGCACACCCGGCCGCATCCTGGACCACCTCGAACATCGCTCTCTCTCGCTCGCGCAGGTTTCTATTCTCGTCCTCGACGAAGCCGACCGCATGCTTGATATGGGTTTCGCGCCACAGCTGAACCGCATCCTTGAAGCGGTCCCCAAAGATCGCCAAACGATGCTGTTCTCGGCCACGATGCCGGACCAGATCGTCAAGATCGCGCAGCGCTTCATGCGGACCCCGCTCCGTATCGAGGTGGCGCGTACCGGCGCTACGCCGAAAGAAGTTTCGCAGGAGGTTTTCTTCGTTCTCCAGACTTTAAAGCCGCGCCTTCTTGAGAAGATTCTCAAGGAAATCTACGGGCCCGTCCTTATCTTCACCCGCACGAAGTACGGCGCGAAGAAACTCCATCGACTCGTGAGCACGATGGGCCTCTCCTCGTCGGAGATTCACTCGAACCGATCCTTGGCACAGCGCCGGGAAGCTCTGGAAGGGTTTAAAAACCGGAAAGTACCAGGTGCTCGTTGCGACCGACATCGCGGCGCGCGGCATCGACGTCCAGGGCATTGAACTTGTTTTGAACTACGACCTCCCGGAACAGGCGGAGGATTATGTCCATCGCATTGGACGCACCGGCCGGGCAGGCCGTATCGGACGTGCCATTTCTTTTGCAGCTCCGGATCAGCGCGGTGACGTAATTGCGATTGAGCGGCTTCTCCGCGCCGCACTACCCGTATCCAAGGTTCCGTCTGAACTTCCGCCGGCCCGGATCCAACCCAATGTTCCTGAGGATTATTCCGATTTTCGAGGCCGTCCCAGCCGTGGACGACGGACTACTTCTGGCGGGCATCGTCCGAGAGGGGGCTCTCGCCGAGGTTCTGCGCCGGGCAGGAGCGCTTCCGCGGGAAGTTATTTTAGCCCCTATTCGCGCGGTCGCCGTTCGTTCGGCGGTTCGGGGTTCGGTGGCGCCCGACGTAGAGGATAACTAGAAAAAGATAGCGCACGGCAGAAGACAGGCCCCGCATCCGCGGGGCTTTGTAGTCTTGAAACACTTTAAGCAATGGAACGTATGTATCTGATGCACAAAGGTCGTATCAAGGTCGATAACGATAAAAAATTACAATGAAGAAATCAATTAAAATAGCGGTCGCACTTGCTTCCATGACAGGAACGGTAGCCTTGGTCGCGATTCTCTCGGCACAGGCAGCGACACCGCTTGCGGTTAGCTGCGCCGGAGTAGTCTCCACGAACACGATTACATGGAGCGCTGCGCCGACGGGCGGAGCAACGCCCTACACGTTTCTTTGGTCCGGCGATTCGAAGGTTGCAGGTAGCACGAGTACATCGATCCTTGCCACCTATGACGAGAATGGCACGTATACCGCGGATATCCAAGTGATTGACGCGTCCTCGAGCGTCGCGACCTCCACATGTTCTGCGATGGTGACGTCCTTTCCGGCACCGACCTCGACTCTCACGGTCGTCGTCGGAGTAAGCGGCGGATCGGCGATACCCGCAAACTTTAGCGTCGGTGTCACGGGCGGAAACCCTCAACCCTCGTCCTTTGCGGGTAGCGCGGGAACCGCGGTGACGCTGAACTCGAGCTCGTCCTACTCGGTGGCGGAAACTTCCATCCCGGCGAACTATTCGCCGTCCTATGGAGCGAACTGTTCCTCGAGCGGGCTTGCGCCGGGTACTTCCGCGGTCTGTACCATCACAAACACATACACGCTCTCACCCGTGACGACATCTACGGTGAATGTCACCGTTGCGGTGAACGGCGGGTCCGCCGTGCCGGGCAACTTCATGGTCGCCGTGACGGGCGGAAGCCCGAACCCCGCATCCTTCCTCGGAAGCGCGGGAACGGCCGTTGTCCTGAATGCGAATTCATCCTACTCAGTGACGGAGACCTCGCTGCCGGCTAACTACGGTGTGACCTACAGCGGCGGATGCGCGTCTTCCGTCGGACTGTCGCCGGGAAGTTCTGCGGATTGCACGATCACGGATACCTTCAACGCCGCAACGACCACGCCACCTCTGCCGCGGGTGAATCCGCCATCGCTCTCGATCGGGCCGAACGGCAGCTTCTTGGGCCGCGGGATGACCGTTACGAGCGTGGGCACGAACACCTTTCAGGCACAGGTCTGGGGCATCACGTACACCGTGAATTGGTCTGGAAACCTTCCGACGTTCTACCTCCGCGGCGGCAACACGGCGACCTCGACGCCCTCCGAGCAGCTCCAGGTCGGAGACGAAGTGGGCGTGATGGGGAAAGTGGACCCGTCCGCACCGCTTGTGGTAAACGCCAACATTGTTCGTGACTACAGCATCATTAGACCTCGCCCTCCTCGTTCCGAGAGAGGTAGCAATGGAGGTAACGGAGTAGGTTACGGCAATAACGGGAATGGTATCGGCTGGGGATGGGAAAACGGAGCGACTCCGAACGCGGGAGCCTCGGTGAACGCAACTGTCACGCCACCGACGATTCCTGCGATTCCGACGATCCCCGGGAATCCCGGAGATTTCCAGGGTCGCATGAACAACCTCATGCAGCAGTTCAACCGGCTGAGCCAGATGTTCAAGAATCGCTTTGGGAATGGGAAAGGGCACTAACAGCCCGTTCTCACCGGCCCTGGGAATCGTGGACGGCCTGCTGATTTATCGGCGAGCACCCCGCACCAGGGCCGCAGAGCCCACAACGTACAGGTCAGATAAAATGCCGCACCCCGCTTAAAACTGGGTGCGGTTGTGTTTACGTTAAAGTACGGGCTCAAGCTTTGACTGTCTGCGGAAGAGCAAGGATTCGAGGGTGTAGCGGTCATATCCGTGGGCGAAGAGTGCGATGTTGATGCCGAAAAGAATGACATGCGGCCACACAACCTCTCCGAAGTGGATAATAGAAAGCGTAAGGAACGCAGTGAACACGATCGCGGTAAAGCGCACTTCGAAGCCGATCGCGAAGAAGGTTCCGATGGTCGCTTCGATGACGAAAGCTCCGAGCACCAAGAAGAGGGGAGAGAACGGGAAGAATTGCGTGAGGTGGTAGTCTCTCACGGTATCAAGCGCAAGATTGCTGTGAAGGAACTTCGCGTAGAACGATGCATAAAATACGGCAATGCCGAAACAGACACGAAGAACAAGGAAGGCGTACTGTTCGAATCGCGCGGTAAGAGGAGATACGCTTCGTTTCTTCAGAAACATATCCAGCGAGAATTCACCGCTTCCTAAAAGGAACGCAACGATCATCTCGCCGAAATAGTTCAGGTAGGTGAGCATGTAACCCTGAAAGCGCACAATCGCTATCGCAAATATCGCCATGGCGGCAAGCGCGGCCCAGCGCGTTCCGAGCCCGAGGACGAAGAGTGCCCCCACGATGTAGAGAAAGATCCGTAGTGCAGGCGCGAAGGGACCCACGACAGTTGTAAGCGGAAGTTCTGGCCCAAAGAGACCGCCATAGTGTGCCGATGCGATGAGACTAAAACCAATGGTCAAGCGTCCGACAAGAGGCGCGTAGCGCTTCAATCGCGAGAGCCAGGGGCTTGCCCAAAGTTCGGCCCGACGGATAACCGAGACGCGCAGCACTACAATGACAAGGAGGAGAATGAGGAACCCCCACAGAATGAACAGTTGTTCTTGGGTAGCGAGAACCGAGAAGGGATTAGGCGAGGGCATGCTCACCGCCGATTGGATCTCCTGAGGCGATAAGACATAAACCTCGTGCGCGGAACTCACCGCCGGCAGGAGGAATAGCCCGAACAAGAAAGCCGCTGAAGCGAGTCGAAGGGTAGTTCGGTGCATAATAAATCTAGTTTAACATAATGCCCACGCCCGCAGATCGCACAGTGCCCAGGACATCCCTAAGCGGCTTCTTCTACCAAGCCATACTTAGTATTCCATCGAGCGATGCAATCCTCGAGCAGGTCCTGTGCCTCGGTTGAAAAGTTTTCTTTTCCAATAAATTCAACAATTGGCCGTATGTCCCTTTCTGGAATGCCTTTTGAGTAATCTATTTCATCGAAAGGCTGGTTTGCGAGTCGGAATATGAAGTTGCCATTTTGTTCTACAATAACGTGGTCAACGTAATTTCCGAAGGTCTTGATATCTCCTGTCTGTTTATCCGCATAACCGTTCGCGGCGGTACAAGGCCAGGATTTTCCGCTGATCTCAACACTGCGTGCGTTCCCGCCCATTGATTCGGTACGGAGCAACTCGTGCATCTCTGTTTCCATTTTCTCGAGGTTCCGCTCGATCGCAAGTTCTCGCTCGGATTTCTCAGGCGATCGCTCGGCCAGGTGGAAAAGTTTCTCGAACATCGGTGTTTTTATAGTAACGCTCCCATCGTAAATGGTAAATAGAATAAGGACAGGGAGAGCTATGGTATAATCAACCCCATAGTCGTAACAGGATAAAAACATAACCATGAACCGCGTCATACATTTCGAGATACAGGCGGACAACATCGAGCGGGCGAAGAAGTTTTACGAGAACGCCCTTGGTTGGAAAATTAGCCAGATGATGACGAAGGAGAAGGGCGGGATGGACTACTGGGGCGTCACGACGGGCGAGGGAACCCCGGGTATCAATGGCGGCCTTTATCAGCGACCGACCGCCGGAGATAAATTCTACCTCTATGACTGCACAATCGAGGTCAAGGATATCGATGTAGCCATCGCGGCGGTCAAGGCAAACGGGGGCACCATTACGAAGGAGAAGTCAGAGATCCCTGGCGTGGGCTTGTTTGCAGGCGCGAAAGATACAGAAGGGAACCGTTTTGGTCTCATGCAGCCGACCGGCTGGCAGGCAAAATAGGGTTATTATTCTTGTACGCAGAGGACCGCCGATCGATCGGCGGTTCTCGTTTTTATGAAAGGGGTATAATGGTACCAAAGGTCGGGGAAGCCAAAATTTTCACCTATGGCAAAAGAGGTCATCAAGCACGGTGGGAAGCGAGTACCCTTTAAGCCCGAGAAGCTGAAGCGCTCTATCCGTCTCGCGTGCAAGGACGCACATGTTCCGACGGCTCGCGTGAAAGGCATCGTTTCGAAGGTGGCCGGGCCCATCCTGCGATTCGCCAAGAAGCGAAAAGCGGTCCGCGGTTCCGTGCTGCGCACGAAGGTTCTCGCGGGGCTCAAGAAGGCGGAACCGAAAGCGGCAGTGGCATGGATGCGGTATGAGAAGCGCCGGCGTGCGCGGAAGTCACGACGACGGAAATAGCCGGTATCGCGCAAAAATCACTCCGATGAAAATCGGGGTGGTTTTTCTATGCAAGGTGTGTCCGGTCGGGCCAACGAGAGGATACGTACGTTGCTACCTCACTGAGCTTTAATGCGGTCGTTGTATTCCCCGTGCGGACGTAGAAGTGCTCGCTATTGTCAGTCCGGAGATAGACCGGATGCGCACTCTGGGCGATGTCCACTACGCAGACATCGTGGCCGTCACGTTTCTCGAACCAAAGCTTCACGAGGTGCCGAAGCTCCGGCCCTATCATCGCATTAAAAACCTGGGTGAAATGATTCTCAAAGCCGTCGCTGGTGGGTCGTTGGATGGTGCCATAATCGTTTTCGAGACCCAAGGTGTGCCGCGTATCATCCACCCCAAGAACGATGCGGCCGCCGTCGGAATTCAGGAAAGCTGCCACCGATTTCATCGTCGCTTTCTCGAGGTCCCGGTTCACGCGTCCCACATGAGGATCGAAACGCAACGAGGACTTGAACTCCAAGCGCTCGTCCTCTTCCTGCTGTACGAGCTTCGAAAGATCGGGGCGTTCGCCGGAGGACGCGCGGACAGTTCGTGCGATGTCGGCAAAATGCCCCTGCGGTGAAGAAATATCGCCTAACACAAAGGGTTTCTCTCCTTGCACGGCTATCCGGACCGTTCCATAACGGAAAAGTTTCCCAAGGAAACCGACAGAGAGCGTCACCGAAGGTGCTTCTGAGATCCGCACTTCCCGGCGATTGCGCAGAAAAACGCCACGTTCATGGACGAGAATATTCGGGCGAATAACATAACGTTCGCGATACCATCGGAGAAAGGCGTAGATAGTAATGAGAAACTGGGCCCCGGAGAGAAAGAGTATCTTGGCCGTCTGGTAGGGGAAGAGCCCGGCAAGTGGCAGCTGGCTATACAGGTCGTACTTAGTGCTCCCACCGCCTAAGGAGAGCAGGTAGGCGGCGAAGGCCGCCACTTCAATAAATGCGAAGGTTCGAATGAGAACGACGGGGCTTCGGCGCACAACCATTTCGTTCGTCATGCTTTGGGATAATGCTATACCGAGGTTTCGAGGAAGGGAAGGGCTCCGAGATTATCGGTTCGTCTATTGGCTTAACTTAAAGCCCAACCAAATCCCAACGATTCCTCCGACGCCACTCAAAAGAATCGATGAAAAGGAAAAAATGTCGCCTCCCCAAAGAGCTGGCAGAAATCCTCCAATGGTAGATCCTACGAATAACCCGATCCAAATAAAGGGATTAGATTTCATATTTTATGAAAGGTCAGGAACCTAAAATTGTGCATGAGCGATCCTCTAGGTAATCCAATAATACCTTACCTCCCTTGTTCAAGTCATCGCATACCTTGCCCGGAGCCATATATGGTGGTATATCTTCAATCAGAAATGACACCTCTCCTTTAGTAGTAATATAAAGACTCATGGGAACTTCTTCTCAAGTTAAGAACAAAAAAACCGGCGGTCTTACGCGAGACGTCTTTTTTGAAGGAATCAAGGCTATTGCGAAGTACTTGAAGCCTCATAAGAAGATGCTTGTTATTCTCACTGTTTTCGGCTTATTGAATGCCGCCGCGCAGGCGTTTGTTCCTCTTATCTCCGGGAGAATTTTTGATGCGATTATTGCGATTTCAAGAAATTCTCTCCTGCCGCTTGTCCCGATATTTACCCTGATCATCGTTTGGCTTTTGCTCCAGTTGAGTAGTAATACGATCAGTTGGTGGACCGGCTTTCAAAACGATAAATTAAGCACGCTGTTAAGCGCTAACTACATTGCAAAGGGGTTCGGAAAGCTCTTCGAATTGCCGTTGGCGTTTCATACCACGCAAAAGCAGGGCGACGTCAACGACCGCATAAATCGCGCCTCGAACTGGCTCGATAATATCGTGAACAATGTGCTCCTTACCCTTCTACCAAACTTTCTCAGCATCGTGATCGCGCTCGTTATTACGGTCTATATTAATTCAACTTTTACGCTCATTCTTATCGGAGCAATCATCGTTTACAGCCTCATCCTTTGGAGCGCGGTCCCGCGCCTCACGGGCCTTCAAACGAAAATGCACCGTGCCTACAACGTTGCTTATGGCAACGCCTACGATGCGATGGGGAATATTCGAGAAATAAAACAAGCGGCAACCGAAAAACAGGAGCAGAAGAAAATCTACAACAACTTCATTGACCGCGCTGCGCAATTCTGGGTGGACATGAACACCATCTTCCAGCGATTGAATTTTTTTCAAAAGACGGTTGTGACCCTGACGCAATTATCGATTTTTACCTTGTCGGTCTTTTTCGTGAAAAACGGAATGTTGACTCCCGGCGGACTTGTCGCGTTCAACGGTTATGCCGCGATGATCTTGGGACCATTCGTCATCTTGGGGCAGAACTGGCAAACCATCCAAAATGGGTTGGTTGCAATCGTTCGCGCGGAAAAGATACTTGCGACGCCGACCGAAAATTACCTTCCCAAAAACGCCGTGGCACCCCAAACGCTACGAGGGGAGGTGGAATTCGAAAACGTATATTTTTCTTATAAGAGCAGCGAGCAAACCCTCGGGGGGATTTCTTTCCACGTGAAGCCCGGAGAACGCGTGGCCTTGGTGGGCGAATCAGGGGTGGGCAAGACAACAATCATCGATTTGCTTTCCGGTTTTTACTTCCCGCAGCAAGGGAGAATTCTTATTGACGCTATCGACATTAAGAGAATGAACTTGACGAAATATCGATCCCGCATCGGCGTTGTCCCCCAGGAACCGACGCTATTTAACGACACGATTGAGGCGAATATCCGTTACGGTAACCAGGGTAAATCGCAGGATGAAATGATCGCGGCTGCAAAAGAGGCCTACGCACATGAGTTCATCGAATCATTTCCGAAGAAATATAAGCAAGTCGTGGGCTGGCGCGGCATCAAGCTTTCTATCGGGCAAAAACAACGCATTGCCCTCGCGCGGGCATTTTTGCGCAATCCTGATATCCTCGCTCTCGACGAGCCGACGTCGGCCCTTGATGCAAAATCCGAACATCTGATCAAGGCATCGCTGGTAAAGCTAATGGAAGGGAGAACTAGTTTTATTATTGCCCATCGCCTGAGTACAGTGCGCGAAGCGGATATGATTCTAGTACTGAAGGGCGGCAAAATCGTTGAGCGAGGCAGCCATCAAGAGCTCATCAAGATTCCTGACGGCGTATACCGGTCTCTCTACGAACTTCAAATCGGATTCGCGGCCCAATAGAGGAGCGGGTGTCAATAAGGGTCGTAAAACCGTCCTTGAAATGGCCCCCCGACTGGGGTTTAAAAACATCCGCTAACCTAGTCTAATATTCAAATCGTGCTCCTGAATCGGTGGCAAAAGCGATTTTCTCACCTACTCCAGACGTTTCCCTGACAATGAAATCGATTCCGTCACTTAGGATTTTTATGAATGCACCGTTCTCAATGTCCGGAAACCCTTTCCGCTCTGCAAAACCAATATGTATCAAGAATGCACGCAAGATACCGCCATGCGTTACCACCAAAACCGTCTTGCCTGGTGACGCAACTGCCACCTCCCTCAAAAAGGTGATCATCCTACTGATAATCTCAGGATCGCTCTCGATGTTATCTGGATAGGCGACTTCCTTTCGGGCTTCTTCCGACAATTTCCGCAAATTTTCGAAAAACACTTTCGTTCGTTCCGCATAATCTTCATATTGCTTCCCCTCATGAATACCATAGCTTCTTTCTCTTAGAAGCTCGGATGTTTGCACAGCCAATTTCTTCTCCAATGCGATGATTTCTGCGGTTTGTCGCGCGCGGGCTAAATCAGAAGAGTAGATAGAATCGAAATGAACGTTTTTAAGTTTCTGAGAAGTTTCGCGCGCCTGTGTCTCTCCTTGGGCCGTAAGAGGCATATCCTTGTGCCCCATGATAATGCCCTTGGCGTTTCCCTCAGCTTCACCATGACGGACAAGATAAATCGTGCAAAGATTGTTATGTTCTTTCATGTGACAAACCTTAGCTGTGTTCTCCGCTCTAGTACCAACCGGCTTGAATCAGTATAAGCGTTCTTTGGGGGCTGGAGTAGGGGACCAATCGACCCGTCTCGGTCAGGGGTCAAATGTGACACAAAGAGGTGCCTCACGGGGTGTCTTGTCCTGGGCAGACGAGGCAGCAATGTTACAAATGTTACTGTGCTAAGCGCTTCAGCTGGCGCTCTTGACTGCTAACGAAGTAAACGCTATAACACTTCCAGCTGTTTGAACGCCCTACCAACCCTCCGAAGCGTAGTAGGAGCGTGCGGTACGGCATAACTGAGAAGGGGTTGTCACATGACGGCGAAACACGTTGTCGCAGACGACCTGTACGGAAAGTTCTCCAAGCGGATCTGGGAACTCGACCGTCGCGTTCTCGAGGGAACCATTCCCATCGAGGATGCGTTGGATGTGGTGCAAAGGATATTCGACGGAACGTTCCCAAAATCGCTCCCCCCGGTGCCGCTCCCCGAACTTATCTCGACGGCGCTTGCGGAAATCGTCGAGGAAAAGAAAAGAGGTTACTTCTTCCCCGACGAACGGTTCCATCACGCCGAGATCGGGCGTCGCCTCTTCTTCCGTCGCCACTGTGGCACACGCGCTCTCCAGGTGAGGTTTTACCACCTATGGACATATGACCATGGCATCAAGCAGGTCAGGCGTTCGTATGACGACATGGCGCTGTGCCCGGTCTGTGGATTCTTTTGGGACGTCCAACCGACCGCTCACAATGATTAGCGCACGCGTGCGGAAGTAGGATAGATCGCTCCACGAGCGGCATCGAACCATATCGGTGCCGCTTTTTATAGATTTGACTCGACTGGGTTGACGCTGCCGGTCCGCCGGTGGAACAAAGCCCGCATTTCCAGGCTACAAAACGCTCTCTCCGGTCTCCCACGATACTGCGCTCAAGGTGGCTGCCGCGACTATATTCTCACTCGACCCCGAAAAGTATTGAAAAATCTACACTCGACTCTAAAAACCTCGGTTCGAATCCAGGACGGGTCATTTATTTACCCGATAATGCAGTTGAATTTCATTATCGGTGATTTTCTTTTGCCCCACGAGCTCCAGTTTCCGCTCAAAGCCTTTGTCCTTAAAAATTGGTATTCCTCGACCGATAACGATCGGCTCAATGTCTAAGTAGATTTCGTCAACGAGATTTTCAGCCAGGAACGAGGCGTTAAGAATGCCGCCGCCAGCGACAATGACTTCCTTAAAATCTTTCAGAAGATCGAGAGCTTCCTTTGGTGAATGAGCAACCAGGTGGTTGGGAGCTAACGTTGCGAAATCTTCCCCTGAAACCGCTACGATGGTTATACCCTTCAATTCGGCAAATTCGGGTTGTTTCGTGAGAATGTGATAGGTTCTCCGCCCCACCACGACACATCCTGCCGTGCGTATTACCAAACTGTAGCTATCCCACTCTTCCTGGGAAATCCAGCTTGTGTCGTCGTCGCTTTTGGCAATCACGCCGTTTATGCTGATTGCCATGTAGAGAATTACTTTCATAGTGGCGTTATTTCAGAATCTCAGAAATCTTCTCCCGTGGAATGATGCGTACCCTCACTTTGTCCATTTTGAGGATATAAGCCTTCATGAGGCGGTGCAACCCATCCAGAATCAGCCATCGTCCTTTGTTTTCCATGATATCAATGGGGTGCCGCAGGTCCGCCTTCATGGTCCGCTCGTATTCCTTCTGGTATTTGCTGGGGTTCTCGATAATGTCCCTGGATTTCAGGTTATAGATACCACCCTCATGCCAGTGGAAGGGGACATCGAAATGCCAGGTGAGTTCATTGATATCCATCTCAGAAACCGGTACCTCAAGGGCCCAGACCTTCCTCTCATCCCAAGAGAAATCAAACCCCACATCTTTGATGATTTTGGGAAAATCTTTCTTCAGGTTCATGTTTCAGCTCTCTTAGTTCGAATCCAGAGAGGGTCACGGGTTCTGGATTCGAACCGACGTTCAAAAATGCTGATAAACACGCTCTCCGGTCTCCCACGATACTGCGCTCAAGGTGGCTGCGGGGCCTGGATTCGAACCAAGATACCATGGTTCAGAGCCATGTGTCCTACCATTAGACGACCCCGCAATGTCTTCAGTCTGCCCTACCTTTGCAAAATTTTCAAATCATATATACTAGCTCCATGCTTACCAAATATAAGAACCTTGACCTAGCGCTTCTCATCGCCCGGCTCGGGCTCTCGGTGCTGTTCTTCAATGAGGGGATCACGAAGATTCTCAGTTTCGGTCAGACGTCGAAGTTCTTCGCGTCCATCGGCCTCAGCGTCGACATGCTCTACTTCATCATCGCGGTCGAACTTTTGGCTGCTGTTGTGTTTCTTATCGGTATCCTGCCTGAGTGGGGTTATGTCATCGCCATTGAAATGCTTGTCATCATCTTTAAGCTTCAGCTTCCGCATGGCATCGGCCATATCTTCGGGTTCGAGTTCACGGTCTTTGCTCTCGCGCTCGCGGTGGCACTTGCGGGCCCCGGAAAATATTCGCTTACAAGGTGGTTTGCGGGACGTTCAAAGAGTTAATACTTTCGCTCGAGAACTAAAGGCCCCTGCACTTGTGGCGGGGGCCTTTAATGCCTTATGATGGGTGAAATGGCGAAGCGAAGATCTTTCCTGCCGTGGCTCATCATAGCGCTCATCGTTGTGGGCATTGTTCTCATTCTTCGGGGAACGATTTTCCGGAAGCCCGGCTCCATGGTGGACGCGACGGGCGTAGCCTGCAACGTGGCGGGGGCGCCGTATGACCATCGGTGGCTTGCGCATCTCACGATCATCACGGACGACATGAATGAGCCGGTGCCCTTAAACGCGGGGCTCGATACCTGTGCGCACGCAGTTCATACGGCGACGGATATCGGCATGATCCACATCGATGCCCAGGACCAGCAGGATTACTTTCTCGGGGACTTCTTCGCGGTCATGGGAAAGCCGATTAATCGCATGGGCTACCGTGTGACGGCTACCCTGAACGGTCAGCCGTGGGCCGGGGATCCAGGAACCATCCCGCTTACCGATCAGGCTCAAATTGTCCTCACCTACACCTCGCTCTCGCGACCCGTGACCTCTTCGACGACGAGTGGGGGAGCCTCAACGAGCTACGAACTTACGTCCGGAAACAACGGGCAAACTTTCATATATCCTGTGGGGGCAACCTTCCGGGTTGTTCTGAACGGCAGCGACTATCCCAAGAAGAGTTTAGCTTGCACACCCGCCGGCATCATTGGCCCCGCTTCAGGCATTCCCGCCGTCGCCGCTCCTTTCTATGCGGCGCCGTTCAAAACGCTTGCGACCGGCACCTGCACGCTTTCCTCAGGAGGTTTCTCCGTCACCGTCAGTGTGAGGTGACGGGCTTTTTCCCCTCCATCTGTGTCATTGTGAGCTTTAGCTTGCCATCCACAACGTCGGCGGCAAGGAGTTTCATTCGCTGGGGCCCGCTTTCGGTTTGCTGGAGGGTCCAAACCCCCGGTTCCGGATTCAGCGCCCGAACCATCCGATCAATCTTGGCCGCCTTTGCGCCGCCCGTCTCCTGCGCCTCCTCCAACTCTTTTTCGTCCACGAAGCCGTCCTTTCCTTCAAACTTCCGGGTTCGGGAAACCCCATTTTCATTCTGAGGATGCGCTTTCATTTTCCCCTCAAAGAGCTTCGGGAGGGTCTCCACTAGAAGCTCTCCGCCGATGTTCGCCAGCTTGTCATGCAAAGTTTCGTAGGTTTCGCGAGGGTCCACCGCACATGTGCGCGTAGCTACGATCGGTCCATGGTCCATCCCGGTATCCAAGAAATAAAGCGTGACGCCCGTCTCTGATACACCGTCTAAAAGTGCCGATTGGATGGGGGAGGAACCCCGGTATTTCGGGAGAAGGGAGGGGTGTACGCCAACGGCTCCAAGGCGCGGAATCTTGAGGATGGAGCCCGGGATTATTTTTGCATATGCCGCGACAACAAAGAGATCGGGATGAAGCTCCGACAGGGCGCCCTCGATATCGCTTAACGTTTCCGGTTGGAAGACCGGGATGCCATGCTTTTCCGCAATCATCTTCGTCGGCGGAGGCGTAATGACCTGTTTCCGCCCGACCGGCCGATCTGGATTCGCCACAAGCGCGGAAGGCTTCACATTTGCCCGTATGAGTTTCCCAAGAATCGTCCTCGCGAATTCCGGGGAACCGAAAAAAACGAAATTAGACATGCCTACGGAGTCGTTTTCTTTTGATATTTTCGAAGCTCCTTGCTGCGGTCGATGAAGAGTTTGCCGTCCAGGTGATCCACCTCGTGCTGGAACACGCGGGCCAGGAGTCCCCATGCTTTAATCTTCACTTTCTTCCCGTTCTGATCTTGACCCGCGAGAACCAGCCGATAGACCCGTTCCACCGGGCCATAGGTCTCGGGGACCGAAAGACACCCTTCCTCCAAGGTTTCCGCGCCAGGGAAAGTCTTCTCAATCTTCGGATTGAAGAGAGCATAAAACTTCGGGTTACCCTGATCGTCCGGTACCTGGGCCACAAACACCCTCCAATGAAGGCCGATCTGGTTCGCGGAGAGCCCTACCCCGTTCGCTTTGCGCATCATGGCGCGCATGTGGGCAACGAGTTCCCGGACCTCTTTCTTCGTAAACTTCCCGAAATCAAAATGCTCCGTCTTCGTACGGAGGAATTTTTCCTCTTTTTTCTCGGAAATCGTAACGATCCTATTTTCGAGCTTCATCGTTGGAATGGAGGAGACGCATGAAATAGGCGCCCCGATTCTTCACGCCCTTCCGTTCGGCGACCGATTTCGCGAGCGTCATGAGCTTTCCGACACCATGTTCCTTGGCAAGCTTAATGTAAAGCGCCTTGTGCCTACGGTCTCCTAGTATCTCCGCGAGTTCGAGGCCCGCGAGCTGGTAATCACGGTAGAGGTGGCCTTCTTTCCGGCGCTCCTTCAAAAGCTTCAGATATTCCGCATCGAACGCCATATCCCCATCTTATGCTATGATGGAGCGGATGAAAAGGCGGCTCTTTATCGCGCTTCCATTGCAAGAAAATGTGGAAGCCGCTCTCATGCAGGAGGCGAAAACGCTTGCCCCGCGCATGCGCACCTTCGCCCGATTTCTCGCGGAGGACACTTGGCATCTCACGCTGACATTCCTTGGCGACCAAGAAGAGAGCCAGATCCCTACGATGGAACGCGCGATGCGAGAGGCGATGGGTGCGCGACCGTCTCCCAAGGTGACCTTCGAACGTATCGCATACGGCCCGCCTCAAGGGTCGCCGCGGATGATCTGGCTTTTGACGGACCATACAACCTCGATTGCGCTGGGAAGATTGAGAAATTCGCTCGAGAACAACCTTGAGACCCTTGGAATTCGCTGGGAACGGGATCACCGTCCCTACCACGGCCACCTCACGCTGGCCCGGTTCCGCCCCGATGCCCAAGGTCCGTTCCCGCCCCTCGACCGCCCATTCCAGCAAGATTTCGCACCCACCTCACTTAATCTTATGGAATCGGAGCTCCAGAGAGAGGGAGCTCTCTATACGGTCCGAGCTGCGTTGCGTTGGGCCTCCGAATCTGCTTAAATGGTTGAACAGCCTATGCCACGAAAATCTAAGGTTAAGGTCCTTCTCGTCGTTCTCGGTCTCGTTGTAGTCCTCTGCGCGGCTTTTTATGCCGGTGATCTCTTCGGTGTGGGGAGGAAATCCATAACGATTTCCGACAGTCGAAGCATCATCAATGCGGACTTCTCTCTCTTTTGGAATGCGATGCAGCTCGTGAAGGACAAATACGTCAATATTGCAGATGTGAAGGATCAGGACCTCGTTTACGGGGCCATTAAAGGCGCGGTCGGAGCCCTGGGCGATCCCTACACGACCTTCTTCCCTCCCACCGATGCTCAGAAGTTTCAAGAAGATCTCACCGGCAGTTTTGGTGGCATCGGCGCCGAGATCGGTGAAAAGAACAATCAGATCGTCATCATCGCACCCTTGAAGGGCAACGCGGCGGAGGCGGCGGGCCTCAAGGCGGGGGATATGATCTTGAAAATCAACGATACCGTGACTACCGACATGGCCGTGGAAGATGCCGTCACGCTCATCCGGGGACCCGAGGGAAGCACGGTGACGCTTCTCATCTATCGTGATGGCTGGAAAGACCCCCAGTCGATTAAAGTCACGCGCGGCGTGGTTTCGGTCCCCACGCTCGACTGGGAGATGAAGCCCGGGAACATCGCCGTGTTCCACCTCTACAATTTCGATGCAAATGCGGCTCAGCTCTTCTACAATGCCTCCCTCGATGCGCTTTCGAAGGGTGCGCGGGGCGTGGTTTTGGATCTTCGGAATAACCCAGGTGGGTATCTGGATGTCGCAAATGAGCTCGCGGGATGGTTCGTGAAGCGCGGGGAAGTGGTGGTCCAAGAGAAGTTCCGCTCGGGTGAAACCACAACCTTCCGCGCCACAGGGAACGAGGCATTCGTAGGCTTCCCAACCGTAGTTCTTGTGAACGGTGGCTCAGCCTCCGCGGCAGAGATTCTTGCGGGAGCGCTCCGCGACGATTCGGGTGTGAAGCTCGTAGGTGAGAAAACCTTCGGGAAGGGGAGTGTGCAGGAGCTTCAGGCACTCTCGGACGGCTCGACGCTCAAGGTTACCATCGCAAAGTGGCTTACCCCGAACGGGGATGAGATTGATAAAAAGGGGCTCGACCCCGATGTGGTGGCGACTTCCTCGGACGCCGATGCTCTCGCGAACCGCGACCCGGTGCTCGATAAAGCGCTCCAAATGGTAGGCGCGCAGCTTCACTAAAATGAGAGTCATTCTATTAAAAGACGTGAAAGGGTTGGGGAAACGGCTTGAGGTCCACGAAGTGAAGGACGGCTATGCGCGGAATCTTCTGTTCCCTCAGAAACTCGCAGAGCCGGCAACCTCGGCGGCTCTCGCGCGTCTTGAAGCTCTGCGCATCCAATGGGAAGCGGAACATGCACGGATTGTCGAGGAACTCACCGCAAAGGCAACGGTTGTCGGAAAGCTAATCCTTGAGTTCCCGCTTCGTGTAGGCGAGAAAGACGAGATCTTCGGCTCGGTGACCGCGAAGGATGTCATGGAAGCGCTTGCGGCGAAGGGCTATCCCAACGTCACGATAGAACTAAAACGCCCCCTGAAAAAGCTGGGCGACCAGAGCGTTACGGCGGACTTGGGAGAGGGAATTAAAACAACCCTCGCCGTGAGGGTTGTCTCGAAGTAGGCCAGGAAGCTTCTCGCGGTTAGGCGGTGACCACGTTCACGACGGTCACCCTTTTTTTTGAGCCGTCGAAATGCGTGTGTCGCCGCTCCACGAACTTCACCGTGCCGGCCCGTCCGGCGTAGAGCGTATCATCCCCGCCCTGTCGGACGTTTTTGCCAGGATAATACTTCGTTCCGCGCTGGCGTACAATGACCTCGCCGGGACCCACCTGGGAGCCGTCAGACCGTTTCACGCCGAGCCGCTTGGATTCGGACTCGCGCCCTAGTTTAGTTGAGCCTTTAGCTTTGGTATGCGCCATAGTTTACTGGGTTCAGGTTCGCGATTGATGCAGGAGCATTATAGGGTGGACGCGCGAATGTGTCAACCATGTCGGGGTAATAAAGGCCTTCGAGGCACCCGATTGGTTGACCCAATCCAAGACAGGGGAGTAGAGTTATTGCAGAAACGCTGATTCACAACCGAGGAGGGGATATGCAGCATCACTGGGAGGTGTATGCGTTCACGCTGATCGCCTGCCTGCTCCTGGCATTTATTGCCGAGAAGATGGATCGGGGCCGAGAATTTCAGTATGCGAGTGCTCTGGTCCATAAACGCCGGAGATTGGCTTTCGTGGCCGGCGTCGGGCTTGCCGCCGCTGCTATCATCGTGGAGTATTTGACCCGATTTTCTTCGGGCGAACCCCACAGGGCATCGGGGCTCTTCTAAAAGCGCCGTCCTTTCCCAAGCTAGGGAGGACGGCGCTTTCATTTTCTCCTGTGCACCAGCTGGACGATGTTCGAACGATTTTAGAATCATCACCTAGTTAATTCTCTCTGCTGGACAATGCATCTCAAAAACGGATGATTTAGGGTCGGTCGGATCGCAGAATGCTTAATCGTGAACCAGATGCTTCGTATACCCAAGTGCGACCAATTTATTATATGCGTCCCAAACCTCATCCGGTATTTCCTGATGAATCTGGAATCCCTTTTCCGGATAAATTCTTATTCTCTGCAAATAGCCAACCATAATATTTATAATAAAATCCTTCGATAACTTTTCATTAGGGTAGTTTTCGAAAGAGATTTGCGGTGAAGTAACGATAAGCTCTTTTCCGGGCCATACCTTTTCGAAGGTCGCATAGGAGCGCCGTTCCATATATGGATTTTGGACCAGGATTATTCTCTTCGGGTTCAAATGGCGTTTAGCGAGAAGTTGTTTAGTAAGTTCAATATTTTCACCGGTGTTTCTGGATGTATTTTCAATGAGGATTTTATTCTCAGGAACCCCCATCGAGATCGCACGTTTTGCGAATTCCTCGGCTTCAGATGTTCGCCACTCAGCGGGAGTCAATCTGCTTCGTCCTCCGGAAAAAATGACAAGCGGAGCCAATCCTTCAAAGAATAATTGTGCTGCTCGCTCAGCAACTCTAATATCGTTACTGCCAAGGGCTAAAATGCAATCTGCTTTTTCAGGTTTTTGATGAAGGTTGTGGTAATCCCAAACGATCTTAGCTAATCGGTTAACATCGGTAGTTTGATCCATGACCATGCTTACAATCTAGCAGATTTGAAACAAAAACGAACGAGCGTGGTCGACCATCCTATCGCCGTAAATGAATTGATCCCTCAAGTCAGTACTCAGTCTCTTACGGCGGGGTCTAGATTCAAACTTTCGTAGTGCGCGGGACAGGATTTGAACCTGCATGCCCTTACGGGCGCTACCACCTCAAGGTAGTGCGTCTGCCAATTTCGCCACCCGCGCGCAACCCCCATTATATACGAGGGAAGTTGGTTTTCAACTCAGTCTTACTTTTGATAAACCCCGATAAATCGCCTAAAATGTGGTAAGACCGCCTCTATGGCAATCTTCAAACACAAGATACTCGTCGTTCTTTTATCCATCGCTGCAGTCCTCACCCTCATTGCGTTGGGTACCATTGCCCTCAGAGTGGATCACCTTTCGACGCCGCTCATCATCCACTTCGATGCTTACCACGGCATCGACTTCTTCGGGACCCGTGCGGATTTATGGGGCATCGGAGCCATCGGAGCCCTCGCGCTTGTTCTGAATACATTCCTGGCAGAGGCCTTTTTCTACCGAGAGCGGCTGCTCACATATGTTTTCATGGGCGCCAATGTTCTCGTATCGCTTTTTTTCCTCATCGCCGTCATCGTGATCGTATCGGTAAACTGACATGGACACCACCTTTTCTATTATCGTCATCGCAATCGTAATCGGCGGGTTCACGTTTCTGTGGTATGCGCTTCAGAAGCAACAGCGACGGGCTTCCACGACTGACCCCGCACTCCTTCTTCTCCAAAATCAGCTGAACGAGATCACCCGAACGCTCGACGCGAAGCTTGGGGAGTCCACCCGAGCCATCCAGCAACAGTTCGGCGCGAGCGCGAAGATCATTCAGAGCGTGACTGAGAAACTGACGCGGCTTGACGAGACCAATCGACAGGTGGTCGGGTTCGCCGACCAGCTCCAGAGCCTCCAGGACATTCTGAAGAACCCCAAGCAGCGCGGCATCCTCGGCGAGTACTACCTCGAAACGGTGCTCAAGAACGTCCTACCCCCCGGTTCCTACGAGATACAGTACCCGTTCAAGGATGGCACCATCGTGGATGCCGTGGTCTTCCTCAGCCAAGAGGGGAACGAGCGGCGCGTCATCCCCGTGGATTCCAAGTTCAGCTTGGAGAACTACAACCGCATGCTCGAGGCTCGCGACCCTGCGGATAAGCGACGCTACGAAACTGCGTTCGTGAATGATCTCAAGGTGCGCATCGATGAGACCTCCAAGTATGTAAAGCCGGAGTCGGGCACAACGGACTTTGCTTTTATGTTCATCCCGTCCGAAGCAGTATATTATGACCTCCTCATTAACAAGGTGGGAGCCATCGCGGACGACACCAACAACCTCATCCGCTATGCGGGATCAAAGCGCGTATACGTTGTTTCCCCCACGACATTCCTGGCCTTCCTTCAGACCGTGCTCCAAGGACTCCGGAACCAAAAGATCTCCGAACAGGCGCAAGAGATCATTAAGGAGGTGGAACGGCTCGGGAAGCACCTCCTTTCGTACAGTGAGTACATGGAGCGAGTTGGAAAGAATCTTGGCACAACGGTTTCGGCTTACAATAAGGCAAGCGGAGAGCTGCGGAAAATAGACAAGGACGTGCTTCATATCACCGGGGAATCTGCCGGTATCGCCAGCGTGGAAGCTCTCGCAGCTCCCGCAGAACAGGATGAAGACTGACACACTAAAGAATCTCCTGGAATTCTACGGCGCCCTCGGGCGACCCCTCTCAGTTCTTGAACTCCGGCGGCTCCTGCCTGAACGGGATGCGGACATAGGAGTGCTTACAAAAGATCTCGAAGAGTTGGAGAAAGAGGGGAGCGTGGTTCGCACGGAAGGGTTTTGGAAACCGGCACGCGTTGCCACGACCGCGCTCGATCGAAAGCGACAGGACGTGCAGGCAGACGTAAAATGGCGGAAACTCTTGAAACGAGCAAGATGGCTCCGCTTCGTTCCATTCCTGGAATGCGTTTTTGCTTCAGGATCAATGGCGCTCGGGAACGCGTCATGGTCCTCCGATTTTGACCTCCTCACCGTGGTCCGCACAGGACGTCTCTTCACCGCGCGCTATTTCCTGAACGCGCTCTTCTTCCTTCTCGGAGCGCGGCGCATGGATGATCTCGAACGGAGTGGGGTGGATCGGCTCTGCTTCAACCACATCGTGACAGCGACGACACTCGGAAAACCGCCGTACAACCGGTATCGTCACGAGCTTTACCGGAATCTTGTACCTCTCTGTGGAACCACGGCCGTTCTCGAGCAATTCTGGCGCGCAAATGCATGGTGCCACCCCAACCCTCAAGCCCATCTGGACCAACGTTTCCTCGTCCATCCCGGCCCTATTGCGCGAGCCCTAGAATCCCTTCTCGGCGGCTGGTTTGGAAGCGGCGTGGAGGCACTCGCTCGTACTGTTGCGCTTTGGCGAATTGGGCGCTACGTCGCCCGGAAAGACCGCCGCGACCGTGTAGTGGTCACGCCCGAGGAACTCGAGTTTCACTTCCGGACCGATCTCGAGCGTCGCTTCGGAGAGCTTCCTCACTCCTTGGAAACGCTCGGTGGATAATGCTTCGTTGCGCCGGCCTGTCCACCCGCTACAATGAAGAGGCAAGGGCACCTTCATAACCCATCTATCCATAGTTAGGGAGAAGCGGTATGGTGACGAGCGCAGAGGAGCTGGTTGAGAGATGCTTCCTGGAGCACAAGGAAGATGTAACCTTTTATCGGACCCTGCGGAACAGCCCGCTGGACCGCAAAAAGGTTGATTTCCTGGACGTGAGGCACCGCGCAACGGGCATCACGGCTTCGCTCCAAGTGAAGACCTCAACGAGTGGGAAGACCATCGGAATATCCCTCCCGTCCTCTTACCGGGAGCTTCAAGGGTTCAACGGAACTCTTACATCCCGCATGCGGAGTCAGATTCATGTATATTCCCGTTATTCCAACGTTCTCGACGGCATTCTCTTTGTCGCACGAGTCGGCCATCGACAGAGTGAACCGGAAATTATTCAGAGAATCTGGTCCGAAATCGGGAAACTCTTTGCTGCTATCGGCCATAACCGGAGGCGAAAGGAAAGGACCGCCCGTCTCATCCCGGTACTTGCAAACCGCCGCAGACTATGCTATACTCGCGGCGTGAGTGACTAGAGTTTTCGCCATCTGCAAGAGCTTCGGTTCGCGCGGAAATATGACGAAAATCCTTCCTTTCTTCCCCTGGGGCAACCCAGGGGGAGTTTTTATCTACCACTAACCAGGTTGCCACCACTAGGTGAATTCGGTATTCTAAGGAGGGCGGGGAAATGGGGTACTCTAGAGCTCCTTTCGCGACTATGCTCTGTTCGGGCCGCGCGGGCGGCTACGGATGAGCACTCACTCACAAAAACAAAAAAGGAGGTCACCACCGTAGCCGCTCGGACGGCCGGAGGAGTACCCCGTTCCCAGCTCCGCACGGTAACTTACCTGCGCCTGCCGGCCGTTCGGTAGGCCTATTTTTCACTATGGCATTCCTCTCTAATCTTTTCCCCGATCGACGGCTCAAGGCCGCGGAGGCCGTTGTCGGGCCTGTGAACGCGCTTGAAGCGCGTATCTCCGCGCTCTCGGACGATGCGCTCCGAATCCGATCGCTGGAGCTTAAGACCGAGATGAGCAAGAGCGAGGATAAACCCGCAGCCCTCGAAGGCGCCCTGCCGGAGGCTTTTGCGCTTGTTCGGGAGGCCGCCCGACGTACCCTTGGACAGCGCCACTTCGACGCACAGCTCATCGGAGGTGCGGTACTCCACCGGGGGCAAATCGCAGAGATGCTCACAGGTGAAGGAAAAACGCTCGTCGCGACCCTGCCCGCATACCTGAACGCCCTCGCGGGGGAGGGGGTCCATATCGTGACTGTAAACGACTACCTCGCCCGCCGTGATGCCGTTTGGATGGGACAAATTTATCATGCGCTTGGCCTTACCGTCGCTTGCCTTGTGCACGACGCGGCTTACCAGTACGATCCCGCGTTCGAAGCGACCGAGCTCGACAAGGAGCGTGATGCGACCGGAAGCTTCCGCGTGGTGGAAAAATTCCTTCGGCCCGTCAGCCGACGGGAGGCGTATGCCGCGGATGTTACCTACGGAACGAACCATGAATTTGGTTTTGATTATCTCCGCGATAACCTTCTCCTGCGGCTCACCGACCGCGTCCAGCGGGGCCATCCTTATGCCATCATCGACGAGGTGGATTCCATTCTGATCGATGAAGCGCGGACGCCCCTTATCATTGCTGCGCCGGACCAGGAATCGAGCGAGCACTACAAAACCTTCGCCCGGATGGTGGCGCGGCTTGAACCCGAAACCGACTACACGGTGGATGAGAAATTGCGTACTGTGAACATCACGGATGCCGGCATCGAGAAGGTGGAGAAAACGATGGGCATCGGGAACATCTTTGCTCCGGAGAACGGCCGGCTCGTACATTTCTTGCAGGAAAGCTTGAAAGCAAAGGCGCTGTTCCATCTGGATAAGGAATACGTGGTGCGGGACGGCAATGTCTTGATTGTGGACGAGTTCACCGGGCGCATCCTCCACGGGCGCCGCTACTCGGGTGGGCTCCACCAAGCCATCGAAGCGAAGGAGGGTGTCACCGTCCAGCAAGAGAACCGTACGTTTGCGCAGGTTACGATTCAGAACTACTTCCGCCTCTACAAAAAGATTGCCGGCATGACAGGCACGGCTCAAACCTCCGCCGAGGAGTTTCATAAGGTTTACAACCTCGACGTAATCTCTATCCCGCCGAACCGGCCCATGATCCGGGAAAATCTTTCCGATTTGATTTATAAGACGAAGGAGGCTAAATACCGGGCCGTGGTGGAAAGCGTGCGGGAACGGCACGAAAAGGGACAGCCCGTTCTTCTTGGAACGACCTCCATCGCCAACAACGAGATTTTATCGCGTTACCTCACCGAGGCGGGCGTCCCGCATGAGGTGCTCAACGCCAAGAACAACGAGCGAGAAGGGGCCATCATCGCCCAGGCGGGCCGAAAAGGAGCCGTCACGGTCGCAACCAATATGGCCGGCCGCGGCGTAGATATTATCCTCGGAGGAAATCCGCCGGTCGCCGAAGAGGCCACGGTGGTCAAGGGATTCGGCGGACTTCATGTCATCGGAACCGAACGGCACGAGGCACGGCGCATCGACAATCAGCTCCGGGGGCGTTCGGGTCGACAGGGAGATCCAGGCTCTGCGCAGTTTTTCCTGTCCCTGGAGGATGACCTTATGCGCATTTTTGGAGGTGACCGCATCAAGCGGCTGATGGAGACTTTGCGGGTGCCTGATGAAACGCCCATCGAATCAGGGATGGTCTCGAAATCTGTAAACCAGGCTCAGGAGAAAGTGGAGGGGGCAAACTTTGATATGCGGAAACACCTCCTCGATTTTGACGATGTACTAAACAAACAACGAAGCGCGATTTACGCTCGTCGTCTGGAGTATCTCGATGCGGGACTTTCAAACACTATTCTGCCGACTGTCGAGGGAATCCTCCAGCATTTTGCAGAGATGGCCACCGCGCAACTCGGGGCAGGGGAGAGCTATGCGCCTGATCCCGAGAAGGAGAAAAAGATCGAGGAACTCCAAAAGCATGTGGCGTCACTCCCTAAATCCATCGAGCCGGAACGGAGCTTGATGGTAAGCCAGCACCTGGTTCAGATCCTTGATATGCTCTGGGTGGACCATCTCGACTACCTCGAGAACCTCCGTGACACCGTAAACATCCGCGCCTACGCCCAGCACGAGCCGCTGGTCGAATACCGTCGCGAGGCGCATCAGCTCTACCAGAATCTCCTCGCGAACTTCGAATCTCTTGTTTGGAACACGATTTCCCAAGTGCTCGAGTTTGATCTATCCAAGGCGCGGGCGAATAACGCCCGAGCTGCCACGCCGCCTCCACCAGAAGCCAAGAATATAGGCCGCAATGACCCCTGCTGGTGCGGATCGGGGAAAAAGTACAAGAAGTGCCATGGAGCATAAACCGGAGCTACCGCTGGTCGGGGCTTGGGCCCGGGATTATTTTCATGCCGCACGCGGATACGCCGCGGCTTTCTTGTCCCGCCAGCCGCCTGCCCACTATCTCGGACATGTCGAAGAAGGAAAATCTCCCATTATCCTGATTCCGGGCGTCTATACGGAATGGCACTTTTTACAACTGATCGCCGACCCGCTCTCGCTCTCAGGACATCCGGTCTACATGGTTGAGAAGTTAGGGTATAACACAGCAGCAATCCCAGACGCGGCACGGATTGTTCGTGAACTTATCGACGAGAGGGGACTGCGTGATGTGATCATCATCGCCCATAGCAAGGGTGGTCTTATCGCAAAGTATCTGCTCGTAAAACTAAATGGCGACGGACGTATTCGGAAAGTCATCGCAATCGCAACCCCTTTCGCAGGGAGCGAACTCGCTACCCGGGTACGCTTAAAAACAATCCAGGAGCTTGCGCCAACGAGTGACACCATCCGGATGCTCGCAGCGGAGAAACAAGCGAACCGCGCCATCGTCTCTATCTTCGGAACCTTCGATAACCACGTTTGGCCGACTGAAAGTTGTCGCCTTGAAGGCGCCAAGAACATCCAGATAGACGTCTTTGGCCACCACGCAATTCTCGACGACCCAAGAATCCAGCCGATCATCCAGGAAGAAGTAAGGTAACACCGTGCTCGAGATAGAAGGAAAAAGCTCCGATGTAGTAGCATCGGAGCTTCTTTATCAGAGGTAGCCAGCTTTTTTTAGCCAGTCCACGTTCTCCCACTCCCATAATTTCTTTGCGCCAAGAAACGCCTCGAAATCGTCTTTCCAGTATGGAAATTCCTGGAGTTCGATACGGCCTTCCAAGGGACCCCACTCGTGGGTACAGGCCTGCATAAAGGGGTTGCCCCATTGGACCTTCACTTTCGCCGTACCGCCTTTCGTCCGCAGGATTGCGCCGCAGTGAATACACCGACGATCTTGATCGATACGGAGTATCCAGCGAGTCTCCAGGCCTTTGATAGCATCTTTCATCGCTGCAAGATACGCCGAAGTCTGCAAATTATAATCGCGATAGATCTCCTGCGAAGTCTTAATATCCAAGATGCCGAGTCGGCCACCAATGAGCGCGACGGCGTCCAGAGTTCCTGCATAACGGTGCTCGTAGTTTACAAGACGGTGCTCCACATAGGTCGGGTCCACCGTTATCTTGTTCGCGAGCATGAACTCGAGGAACGCCCGAATGGACGGCTCAATAGAAGGGTCTACCGCTGGCTTTTTGCTGAGAAGTATGCCCTCTACCGTCTCATGGATGAGGGTCCCTTCCGTCGCGGATTGTCTTTTTACGCGTTCGCCGGCCGCAAAGCTCTCCATCCGCCCATAGAAGTGATAAAGGGCTGGTTTCGATTTGATTTCAACGATTTTTGTGACTCGCGGATACCACGTCCCGTCGATCTCATACCCCGCCCGCTCTTTAAAAGCCTCAACTGTTTTATACTCGTTCATAGAAATTCGGAACCGCTGTACACTTCATTTTACCAGAAAATTGCAAAAATGCACGTGATTCCACGAGCGGCAGGGGAATGTGCTTTCTCCAGCTATTGACAATATAGATTAGATTATATTATTATATGTTCAGCAATCCGAGGCTCAACATTCACAACTAGAGGTGGTACCGTGATCATCGAGGTGCACCACGGCGAAAAAGAAGGCATGTGGTACGTCGAAGGAAGAGAACGACCGTTGTGCGCAGGCTGCGCAAGACTCGACAACAACGTCCGAGAGATGGAGAAAAGACCTCACCGCAGGTGGTTGCTCCGCAAGGGGATAGCGTGGCTCGACAGGATACCCACCTTACGCGCACGGTGGATGGAAACGCTTAAAGACAAGGAACCATGTCCTGCAGCTCGAGCCGCGGCCGCTTTTGCCCTTTCTTTCAATCAAATCGAAAATGGAAAGATGAGTCGCATGGAAGCCATGAACGGCATCATCCGATGCGCCTACTTCGTACCAAATGCGGATGCCACAATCTTACAGTCATCAAAGAATCAGACGCGAGACCCAAGATAAGTGTTACGAGCGGGATATTTGAGACTCGGAAACAAACAAGCCGGCAGGGGAATACTCCCTTGCCGGCTATCTTTTACCTTTAATACTGTCGCACAATATATCTTTTGCGTCATAACTATATTCGCAAAGGACCAATCCGTCCTACCCTTCTCCCATTAGTGTATGAGCGATAGAAGCCAGGTCACAATTCCCTTCACGATGTCGATAACCCACAAAACTGCATTTCCAACAGCTCGCCCGACCTCAGAAAGGCTTATCCCGAGTTTAGACACTACAAAGCTATTAATCTGGTCTAGAAGGCCCTGGGGGCTCGTAGGAAGCCCTGGGGCGTCCTGCAGTGCCCCACGGACCCCATTCCCGATGCTCTGCGCTGTCTGAGAAACGACGGGAAGGTTTTGGATGTTTGCGGTAACACGGCTAAAGAGGCTCCAAACGTCCTGCAGTGGTTGCGGGATATTGTTTAGATTTAATACTCCTGGAGCGCTCGCCGGTAACACCAGGGCCTTGCTTGCACCGGGTGCCAATACTAACATAAGAAAAATCCCAAGCGCCGCGATTCGCGCCTTTCGGTTCATATTCAAATTATACAATATTTACAAGGCTAAGCCAAGATTAGGTTAGCGACGGAAGCGCTTCACGAGCCGATAAGCGGTATAAAGCGGTCTCCAGAGCGGCAAATCCCAGGTTCCGACTCTCCGAATCTCTGTGCCACCAAAACTCTTTTTGAATGCGGTGATACCCTGCCATCCCGGTTTCTCGTGGCTCACTCCCCAGAAATCGAAGGTGTGGCATTGCATCTCATGCGCTGCGCGGATTGCGTGCCAAAGTATGAGTGACGGCGCATTGTATTTTCCGTAGCCAGGCGCGGAAGCCGCATAAAGATAGGTAGCGGTGTCACCAAAAAACACAACGAGGGCGGCTGCGATGGGTTTTCGTTGAAATTCCGCAGTGAAAAGCTCGGTCCAGCACTCCCCTGCCATCCCAAGAACCGATCGGTAGTAAGCGGGCGGATAATGCGTGAGTGCGTGCCGCGCATTGGTATGCTCAAAAAGATCCCAGAAGATATTGAATCGTGCTTCTTTCTCGGCTGGTTCTGTATAGCGGTGGATCGCAACGCCTCTCCGCTCGGCCACTCGAAGCGCGTAACGGGTATCATGTTCCATATCCGTCAATAGGTCCTCCTCGGATTTTGTGAGGTCGAGGAGGAGGGTCTCTTTAGGTTGGGCATCCCGCCATTCCTGAAACCCCTCATGCATGAGGATCCGCCGAGTTTCTTCCCCATCCTCTGTCATGAGCTCGATGCGTAGAAAAAGTGGATGCCCGGCCCCAGGAACCTTTTTTACCGAGCGCACGAACTCCAAAAGTCCTTCCGTGGTAACGTGAGCATTTCCCAATAAAGGTCCTTGCGGAGCGTAGAGATAGTTCAATCCGAGCGGCAATGGATAACGAATGAGAAGCGCGGGCGCAGGTCCCTCGACGCGCATCGTGCGACGCCCGAGGGATTCTTGGAGACTCCCCCACTCTGAGGATTGAAGAAAAGAGCCTCCGTGCGCAAGCACTACATCATTCCAAATCGCGGGCACAGTCGTGTTCTCCATGATACTCTACTGGACCACTTCTAGATATTGGCGCGGGTCGAGGTCACCACCGACAGGCATTGGGCCGCAGCTCTTGGTCCATTCAGCCCCTTCGGGAAGCCCCGGACGCGCAGGCGTCAAGGTTTGAGAAGCAAAAACTGAGAAGTGGGTATGGGGTCCCGTGGCCCACCCGGTTTTCCCCAAATAGCCGATAACGTCGCCGCGCTTCACTTTCTCCCCAATGGTGACAATAGAACGCGAGAGATGGCCGTAGAGCGTAGTAAGGCCATTGTTATGCTTGATCTCAATGAAGCGGCCGTAGGCCGCCCGAGGACAGAACTGGTCCTGGTTACCGGTATCGATGACGGTACCATCCTCGGCCGCATAAACTTCCGTACCGACCGCCACCGCATCGATATCAATACCGTTGTGCCATTGGCTGTGGTAATTCTTGATGGCAAAATCTGTACGGCCATAGCCTTGCGTCATCCGTCCGTCCTTCACGGGCCAAAGTAGCACGCCGGGGCGCGGCAACGGGAGAAGATTGGGATCGATGTTTTTCCGGAGAATGGATTCAATACCCGCAATCTCGTCTGAAATGGCCTGTTGCTGCTGCTCCAGTGCGGAGAGTTGGCTTTGATAAACCTGCTCTTGGTCGTTGGTTTGAGCCAAGAGTTGCTGTTTCGCCACCTGTTGATCTTGAACAATATACTGGCGGTTCACAAGATCTACCCGTTCGACTTGGCGTGCCGCCCGGTCACTTTGCGCACTGGAGATCTGGCTCGTCAGCTGATTCTCTAGATCTCCGAGGCGCTTCACGTTATCAACTAGAGTTTGGCTTAGGGTCACGGTTGCTTGGATGTCCGCGACGCTATCGCTCAAATGTTCATTTCTAAGAAGGGTCGTGAGAATGGTGTCGTGGTCTCGTTCTTCGAGTGAGACAAAAAGCCGCAAGACGCCCGCGCGCTGGTCATCAATCTGCGTCTTGAGCGTCGCAATAGCATCCGTAGATTGCTGAATCTCGAGACCTAGTTGATCAATACGGATCTGGTTCTCCTTGATGGAAAGGTTCACCTGCTGGACACTCGCATCGATAGTGTTAAGGTCACGGCTTAGGCTGCTTTTGGACTGCGTGACCACATCGAGGTTCTTCTGGATGGCGCTCTTCTGGTCCTCGATAGTTTGGAGCTCCTGCGCTTTTTGCTTAATAAGATCCGCGAGGGTCCCTCCAGCGGATGTAGAGGATGCCGTCGAGGACGACATGGTCGCGTCCTGCGAATAGACCGTCGACGCAATGAAAAGCCCAGCAAGGGTTACGCTCATCGTGAGCGCAGAGAGGGCAAGAACAAACCGTTTATGGAAAGGGCGGTAATTCATCTCTTTATTTCTACTCTTCCGAAAACTTCCTAAGTGCGATGTCGATCCGGCGGAGGGATTCCTTCTTCTTGAGAACCGCAAGAAGATCCTGAGGAGCTGGCGAGGCTTGGGAACCAGAGAGCGCGACCCGGAGAGGCCAGAAGACCTCTCCCCTCCCCCGACGTTCTACCAGTGACGCGAGGGCCTGCATTGTCCCCTCCGAAGTAAAAGATTCGTCGTTCAATTTTTCAAGCGCAGAGCGTACCTCAAGGAGCGCCGCGACGGTATCCTCAGGAGGCGTATCGTTCCAATGAAGAAGTTTTGATGGATAATCCGGGAGCTCGAAAAAGAACCGAGCGATGTCAGCAAAGCCTGAGAGACGCTTCAGGCGTTCGCGCTCGGCTCCCACCACCGCGCGGAAAAAAACTTCATCCTTCATCCATCCCTCCGGAATGAAAGGTTTGAGATGTCCCACCAATGCTTCCACGGAGAGCGTCCGGAGATAATGCGCATTGAGCCATTCGAGTTTTTCCTCATTGAAAACCGCTCCTCCTTTTTGTACCCGACGAATATCGAATTCCTTCACCATCGCCGCACGATCCAGCACCTCGCGGTCCGGCACGGGATGCCATCCAAGGAGCACGAGGAAGTTCAAGAGCGCCTCCGGAAGATACCCTTGGGTCCGATAGTCGCTCACCGATGCAGCCATGAATCGCTTCGATAGCTTCTTCCGGTCGGGCCCTAGAATGAGGGGCAGGTGGGCATAGTGAGGGTGCGAGTACCCCAGCGCATCCTGGATGGCCATCTGCTTCGGCGTGTTCGAGAGATGCTCTTCACCCCGGATGACGTGGGAAACGCGCGCGTCGAAATCGTCCACCACGACTGCGAAGTTATAGAGAGGCTCCCGAAGCCCTTTTGCAATGATAATATCCCCGAAGAGAGCCCCGCTGAATTCCACCTTCCCGCGCACGAGATCTGTAAAGGCAAAAATCCCCTCCGGCATCCGAAAACGAATGACCGATGATCGCGTTTTCTGCTTCTCCTCCACCTCGGCAGGGGAAAGCCCGCGACACCGCCCTCCGTACTTCGGCGGGAGCCCCTGGGAAAGTTGCGCTTGGCGTTCCGCTTCCAGTTCTTCGGGGGTGCAGAAACACCGATACGCCTTCCGTTCCTCGAGGAGCTTACGGAGAACCGCTTCGTACGTCCCGAGGCGCTCACTCTGACGCACCACCGGTTCATCGCTTTCAAGGCCGAACCATTCGAGGCTCTTCAATAGATCCGCCTCGTACTCGGGGCGGGAACGCTCCCGGTCCGTATCCTCGATTCGGACAAGGAAAACACCGCCCTCATGGCGGGCGAAAAGCCAGGTAAAGAGGGCGGTCCGGATATTCGCAAGGCTGACGAGCCCCGTAGGAGAAGGAGCGAAACGCACCCGGACTTCCATGGGGCCAGTATACCCCCCAAAACCGGGCTTGGCCAATCCTGCTCAGTATTTCTTGGAGAAATCCGGCGGAATATCAGCGCCGTGCGAGGCCGAGGACCGCCTGGGCCAGAAGATGAGCCGCGTCGGGTTTGTAGAACGCCCGGGCCGCCGCCTCCATCGCTGCCCGCCGTTCGGGCTTCCCGACAATCCCCTCGAGCTCCCGAAGAACGAGATGGGGACCCAAATTATCCTCCGCAAGAAGCACCGCCGCGCCCGTCGAGGCATACTCGAAGGCGTTTGCGTGCTGGTGATTCCCGGCCGCACTCGCGAGCGGCACGAGAAGCGCGGCCCGGCCGAAGTAAGCGAGCTCGTAAATAGATCCAGCGCCCGCCCGTTCCATAACGATATCGGCAGCTTCGAGAGCCCGGCGGAGTTCGTACCCGGGAAGAAAACTGATACTGCGGTAGCGTGTCCGGAGCGCGGGATCCAAATCCCGGAGCGCAAGCCCTAGGGTTTCCTTCACCGCTTTTTCATTTCCACTCCCCACTTGGTGGAGCACCTGATAGAGCGGAAGCAGCATGCTAAGGTTATCAATGATAAAGCGGTTCAATGCCGCGGCGCCTTGGGATCCCCCCAGAACAAGCAGGAGGGAGATATGGGGATCAAAGCCGAGTTCATGTTTCGCTTGCGATGTTTCCACTCGGTCCCCCAGGAGATCGGAGCGAAGCGGGTTTCCCACGAGCGCCACCTTTTTCGCCGGGAAGTAGCGGGCGGCAGCCGCGAAGGCAATACCAATACGCTCCGCAAAAGGCGCGGAGAGACGATTCGTGAGGCCTGGCACCGCGTCAGACTCATGAATGACGACGGGAATTCGATAGAATCGCGCCACAAGAACCACCGCCAACGCGCCTGGCCCTCCTTTTGAGAAAACCGCGTCGGGCATCAAGATATAAAGGTGGACGAGCGCCTGGGCAAGCCCGATGCAGAACTTGGGAACATCAAAAAGATTTCTTAAATCGAAATATCGTCGCAGCTTGCTCGACAAGATGCGGCGTATGGGAATTCCGCGTTCCTCAATCTCGACGTCCCACGGGCTCGGGGGGCCGATATAGTAGAGCTCAAGCGTACCCTTTGGTTCTTTTAGGAGCTCTTCCGCAACGGCCAGGAGCGGATATAGGTGGCCTCCGGTTCCCCCACCAGTCAGGACAATGCGTGTGCGGTCAGTGGTCATCGGCGCGTGCGGTATCTAGAAATATTAACGATGACACCGCCCATCGTCAAAAGAACGGTGAGTGCGGTCCCCCCATAGCTCACGAACGGCAAGGGCAACCCCGTCAAAGGAATGACGCCTGAGATGGCGGCAATATTCATGAAGGCCTGGAACCCGATAAGGGAAGCGAAACCAGTCGCAAGTAGCCGCCCAAAATTATCAGGACAGGAACGGGCGATTACGAGACCCCGAAGGACAAGAAGCAGGTAAACCACGACAAGAGCGGCGGCGCCTACAAACCCCAACTCATTCGCGATAACCGCGAAGATGGAGTCCCCAATGGGCTCCGGAAGCGCGTTGAGCTTCGTGGTGGATTGGCCGTATCCCACGCCCCATAAACCCCCTGCTCCAATCGTGATAAGCGCCTGATTCGCCTGATAGGAAGCTCCGTAGGGATCGCTCGTTGGGTTTAGAAACGTTGCAACGCGAGCAAAGCGATAAGGCGTAATGGTCACGAGAAGCGAAAGTACCAGACAAGCGAGGAGTCCTGCAACCGCAAGGAAACGCAGACGTGCCCCCGCGGTGAAGTATGTGAGAATCGAAGCGCCAAAAAGCACCACCGCTGTCGAGGTGGAAGGTTGAAGAAAGAGCAGGCCCATCACCATTCCGAGAAGCACCAGAAAGGGCAGGAATCCATCCTTCCAATTCCGACTACGCGCCTGGTTACGACTGACCCACACCGCGAGATACATAAGGAAAGCTAATTTTAGAAGTTCGCCCGGCTGAAACGTGATAGAACCCACGTGGAGCGCACGAGCACTTCCTTTCGCGCCAAATCCTAAAGGCGTGAAAACGAGGATAAGGAGAACAATAGATACGATAAGAAGCGGCGTAGCCCAAGATCCCCAGCGACGATAGTATACGAAGGCCCCTAAGAAAAACCCGGCGATGCCCGGCAAGAGCCCCAGCATCAGCTGGTGCTTCAGATAGTAATAACTGTCGCCGAATTGCGCTTTCGCAAGGTCCGAGGAAGCGCTCGTGAGCATCACGAGTCCAAAGACCGTGAGGACCACGAGGAGCGATATGAACGCGTAGTCCGGCGCAGAGACCCTTGGTTTCCCGGTAGCCATGGGTTCAAGCGCTTGCCCGTAGGATGGAGCCCTTGAGGGTGTTTGTGACGGCTCCTTCGCGCAGAGCCGGGACTCCGTTCACGAGGACGTCGGTCGGCCTAAAATCGCGTAGAACGACGAGGTCGGCTGCGTATCCCTCACGGATAAAGCCCCTGCCTTTCAACCGGTACTTCTTCGCGGGGATCCCGGTCGCTTTTGCGACGGCGCGCTCAAGTGGCATTAAGCTCTTTTCAGCAACAAGGGAGAGGAATGCGGGGAATGTACGGCAGCTTCGTTCTTGCTTCAACTCACCCTCCCCAAGTGCGGTGCCGTTTGAGGCAATGATGGAGGTCCCTTTCGTGAGAAAGCTCTCAAGCGCGTTCATACTGACATCCTTGTAAAAAAGAATGGTGCCAAGGCGTGTCATTCTGAGGAGGCGGAGGAATGCCGCCTCGAATGGTAGCCCTTGGTTCGCCGCGAACTGCTGAACTGTTTTCCCCTCAAGAAACTTCAGTGCCGGGTCCTGCACATGACCAATCACAAGATCTGTCGCGGCGAACCTTGAGAAGTATTCCAGGAGGCGTGCCTCGCTCATGGACGATAGAATGTGGTCCAGCATGACGTGTACGCCGCCATCCTGTACCCATTGGGGTAGGAAGGTATAAATTGCCATCGCGAGGGTATCAAAGGGGCATACATCAAAATGGATATGAATCGTCGCGGACGCGCTCTCGATGAGATTCACGGCTTCCTCGTAGAGCGGCACGTACGCGCGGCGCGGCTCCAGGTGACTTATCTCCACGTTTACACCGGTCGCTTCCGCGAGATGGAGTGTTTCGCGGACGGACTCCATGATGTTCTGCTCCACGTTCCGAAGATGCGTTGCATAGACGCGACCAGAAAGCGCCGCAACCTTCGCGAGCGCCTCGATCTCGTAAGGCGCCACACGGCGGGAATGGACGTACTCTAGTCCGGTAGAGAAACCGAACGCGCCCTCCGCGAGCGCTTCGCGGATCATGAGCTTCGAGCGCTCGAGTTCCCCTTCCGTGAGATCCCGAAGTTGGTCGCCGATCAAGGCCCGGCGGATAGTCGAGTGTCCCACCAACGTCCCGAAGTTAACGCCGAGTCCCTGCGTCTCAAGAACCGCGAGGAACTCTTTCATGCTCCTCCAGTTTACATTTACACGCGACGGTTCCCCCCACTTCTTGATGGGATCCAAAGACCCTGTCGGAAGCGGCGCAAGGGATGCTCCGCAGTTTCCCCCAATAGTGGTTGTGACGCCCTGACGAATGAAGTCGCGCTGATAGGGTTCGGAAAACAGCGAGAGGTAGTGATCCGAACCCGTGTCGATATCCACAAAACCTGGCGTTACGAGGGCGCCCGTCGCATCAATGACTACATCGGCCCTCTCGCGAGGGAAACTCCCGCGCGGGGCAAAGACGCCATCCTGGATCAACACATCTTCCTGTTTCGGCGTTTCCCCGCTTCCGTCATAGACTACGCCGTTCTTGATGAGCGTCGTCATTATCCTCTCATTGTACCGCAAACCATACGGCCCCAACAGCGCATAGCGTGCCCGCCGTCATAACCTCCCTAATGCACCGCCGTGAACGCGACGCCGAGATAATAGGGCCAGAGGATGATGGCAAATACCGCCTTCCAAAACGCGAGATGGAGAAAGCCGATGCTGAATAACCAGCCGATAACCCAGAGAATTCCCATACCATGTTGTTGTGCCGCGGCCTTTTTCATAGTTGGAGCAATAAATAGTTAGACAAAATGCGAGAGAAAAAAGAGAACGAGGCCCACGATGGCCATCACGGCCGAGATAATCCAAAACCGCATGGTAACCTGACTTTCGGGCCACCCCAGACCTTCAAAGTGATGGTGAATGGGTGTCGAGAGAAAGACTTTCTTCTTTCGAAGTTTCTTGCTTATAAGCTGGACAATCACCGAACCGGACTCCACCACGGGGATGAAGGCGAAGAAGGGTAGGAGAAGTACGGTGTTTGTAAGCATCGCCATCACCCCTAGGGTGATACCAAGAGACATCGAGCCCGTATCCCCCATAAAGAATCTTGCGGGATAAATGTTGAACCACAGGAATGCGAGGAGCGCGCCCAAAATGGTTGCGTCCATCGCAGCCAGATCATAACGCTGGAGGACGAAGGCAACGACCGCCAAGGCTCCAAAGGCAAAGAAGAAAGTGCCGGCCGCGAGACCGTCTAATCCGTCGGTTTCGTTCGCGGAAAAGGCGGTCGCAACCAAGATGAAAAGGAAAATGGGGATATACCAGGGTCCCACCTGGACATTCCCAATGAAAGGGATGGAGAGCACGGTCCAGTTCAGCTTGAAGTAGAACCACCAGGCGCCTATTGCAGCGATGGCTGTATAGATGAGAAGTTTCTGCCGCACCGCGAGTCCCCCGCCATGCGGCCCTTTCCCTAAAATACCAAAGAGATCGTCCACTAGGCCCACAACCGCAGCGAGCGCCAAGGCGAAGAGCGGAAGAAAAGTCTCCGCACGATTCATGAAGTTCAGATAGTTTGCGAAGCCATCAAAAAGGTTCCCGAGGAGGGCAAAGAGGAGCGCCAGAAGAAGCACTGTCCCCCAGATGATAATGCCACCCATCGTCGGCGTATTCCCCTTATCCTTGTGAAATTGGTGGAAAATAGGTGCCGTTTCAGCTGTCCGGATGTTCCTTTTTCGGAGATTCCATCGATAGAGACTGTGGAGAATAAACGGCGTGAGGATGAGCGCGACGAGGAACGCCAGCGCGAAGAGGATGAGAGTGCGAATTCCTTCAAAAGCAACCATGAGAAAGAGGGGGGGTTAGGGCCTAGAACGTGTAGGCATTTTCCATCCACTGGAGGACCTGAGTCGCAGCCTTCACCCGGTCTGAACTTCCAAGAATGATGAGGACAACCCGAAGATCGTGCAGTTGAAAAATAGCGATAAGATTCTGGTCGGCCTCGGGAAGCGTCCCGGTCTTACCGCCCAGGAAATCCGCGCGCGCGGCGAGCGGGTCGATGTTTGGAATCGTTTTAACCGCCGTCCCGTCCAAGGGCTGGACGAGAATAGAAGGAAGACGTGTCCAAGCGAAGATCTCTGGATGGTGCTCCAAAATATATTTCGTGAGCACGAAAAGATCGTCAATCGTACCCTGATTCTGCGGCGAAAGACCTGACCCATCGTGGTAGGACGTATGGTCCATACCGAGTTCTTTCGCTTTGTTGTTCATGCGCGCCGCGAGAGCATCTGCGCCACCGAAATAATCCTCGAATGCAGCTGCTGCGTCGTTCGAGGACGCGAGGAGCATCACGCGGAGAAGGTCCTGGGCGGAATAGGTTTCGCCGGCTACAAGCTGACCGAGATCACCCGGACTCTGAAGCGCATCGGCGTTAACCGTAACCTTCTTGTCCGCACCCGCGTCCTCAAGAACCACCACCGCGGTCATAAGCTTTGTAAGAGATGCGATGGGCCACAGAGTATAGGGCCCAAGACGCAGGAGCTGGAAATCTTCGTCGAGAGACTCGGCGAGTACAGCTTTCGCGTCCACCGCAGGATCTAGAACCTTCCAGTTCCTCGCCGGAAGACCGCTTGCCGCTACGACGGCGGGCTCGAGCGATGCCTTTTCGAACGAAAGAGCCGGCGGAATAGGTATTGAGGTCGTTGTCTCCCCGGTTGCCACGGGCGCCCCAACGCTCACCGTAAGACGCGAAGGGATTTGCGTCAGGGCAAGTGAAACGAGGATAAACAGCACGAGGACAAGCGCCTGGACACGAGGTGTCATGGTGTGGGAGAAACCTCGGGTCCCTTGGGGATGGGTGCGGGTGCGGCGCCAGAGGCTTCAACCGTTTGGGCCTCAATGGCCTGTGCTTCGAACCGTTCAAGGATCTCGCGGAAGTGCGGATACTCCGGCAAATCTTCAAGTTTCACGAGCCCCATATGGTTCAGGAAGGCGAAGCTTGCCCGGTACTGATGTACGTTCCCTTTCTCCCGCCCCATATCGCGCTCGATAAGGCCTCGCACCATCAGGTTGCGGAGCGTAAAACTCGAGTTCACACCACGAATGTAATCCACGGTGGAACGCGGCATCGGTCCAAGGTATGCAACAAGCGCAAGAACTTCGAGGGCAGCGGGGGTGAGTTGCTCGCGGAGTTCGTCCTTCAAAATCTTTTCCCCAATAGTCTTGAGCTCCGGCTTCGTCGCAAGTTGCACCGCATCGCCTTGGCGGATAAGAGTAAGACCCCGCATAGGATCTGCCGCAAGAGTACCCGCGAACCCCTGCAGGAGTTGCTCACATTCCTCGGGTTTGATCTCAAGAAGATGCGCGATGCGTTTTACAGATATCGCCTCGCCATAATAAAAAAGGAGCGCTTCAAGCTCACTGAATTTGGGTGCTGATTCTCCGTTCATGGATGGTTCAATCTGCTCTGGAATAGTAACGAATTTAGGTCCGCTTCGCAATGTTAATGGCTCCGAAATGCTCGGTCTGCGTGACTTCTACCAGTTGGTCCTTGATGAGATGGAGAACCGCGAGGAACAACACGACAAGTTCGGTGCGGCCCTTCCCCATACGGAAAGCTCCCAGCTCCTTCGGGGCCACCGTGAGCCGCGCAAACATCCTTTCAATCGTCTCCTTGAGGTGGAGAATTTCCGCCTTGATGGTCCCGGCAGGACGGAAAACCCGCTCCAACTCCCCCACCATATGGCGCACCGTGTCGGCGAGAAGCGCGGGCGTGATGTCCTTCGGGGGGTAGAATACCGGCTCGGAACTGCTCAAAAACTCCCTTACAAGCATCTGTGGAAGTTCGTCCCACTTACTGCGAATCAGGCGCTGGGTAGCCTTAAGCTCCTGGTAAAGCTGGAGTCGCCCCTCGAGGTCACGGATGGCCCCTTCCTCCTCCTCAGTCAAGGGCAGCGCTGGAAGAAGAGCTTTGGACTTGATGAGTAGGAGTCTCGAAGCCACCACAAGGAAGTCTGCCATAATAGCCTCCGTGCCCTCTTTCGCTTCAAGCGTCTTCACATATTTCAAAAAATCGGCCGTCACATCGGCCAGAGTGAGCCGCGTAACCTCAAGTTTTTTCTCCTCAATAAGCTCCAGAAGCTTTTCCATCGGCCCCTGGAAATATTCGAGGGAGAGCTGATAAGAAACCATTATTTCTATGATATACTAAAGCCGCAATGAACGGAACTATTGATGGTTCGCCCAACGATCGCTCACCGCTACTTGATCCGGCGCTCCTACTGCGACTAGGAATCGGCCTTACCCTCCTCTACGCAGCTATCCAGGCGTTTGCGAATCCTACAAGTTGGGTGGGCTTCATCCCGCATTGGCTTGGAGCTATCATCGACCCTCAACTTTTCCTCAAGATCCATTCCTTTTTCGAGCTCGTGCTGGGAATCGCACTCGTAGCTGGATTCCGGGTGCGGTGGGCCGCAATGCTTGCCGCGCTTGATATGCTAGCCCTTCTTGTCTTCTATGGCGTGGACGACCTCACGTTTCGCGACATGGGACTTCTCATGGCGGCGCTTGCTCTCTTCGTACTGGTACGCACCCGTCCAAGAAGATAGGTATATAAAAATCAGGGACCCGCGGGTCCCTGAATATTTCTTACGTCGGGAGTCACCCCTCCACAATAATCGGATTGGGCTTCTTCCCTTCAAGAATATCTTTTGTCACCACTACACAGCGAGGCTCACGTGTTCGCATCCGCCAATCTGCGAGCGGAACCGCCACATGGATCACGTCGTTCGGATCACTGGGGCGTTGAAGAAAGATGCAGCGAAATTCTTCCGTTGGACAATCGGAGCAGCCTAAGGCTTTAACTACGAAACGTCCTTCGGAAACTTCTGCGAGCGGGGTTGCTCGACCATAGGGACACCCAATCGGGACCTGAGTTTTTCTGGCATCTCGAAACATCCATCGGAACACAAAGAAAACGAGGGCGGTTAGTATAGCAACAGCTCCAATCGCCTTCCCAGCGATTACAAAAGATATGATAGGCATAGCAATCTCCTTAAAGTTAAGGGGGGTTATGCAGGGATAAATTGGTAATAGCGCTATGGTAGTTATACCTCCGTAGCGCTTTACCCGTCAACGCTCTGAGATTACCCGTGCCGGATCACCATCACGTCACCATCCTGTACCACGTAGTCCTTCCCCTCAAGCCGAAGCCACCCTTTTTGTTTTGCGCCGCTCCAACCACCAGCAGTAACAAGCTTGTCATAGGAAACTACTTCTGCGCGGATAAACTTGTGTTCAAAATCCGTGTGAATGGTTCCCGCTGCCTGGGGCGCTTTCCATCCTCTCTCAATGGTCCACGCGCGAGTCTCGTCTTCGCCAGTCGTGAAAAAGCTCATTAGGTTCAAGATACGATACGCCTCGCGGATGAGTTCAGGGATCCCACCCACCGTCGAGAGATCCGCCGCAAGGTAACCCGCGGCTTTCTGCTTCACGGTTTCGAGGAGCGCGGGCGATACCTCTGCGAGCGAACCGTTGAAAAGGACGAGTTGGGGCTTCGCGGTGAGAAGATTCAACTGGCGGATAACCGGCGTGGCAGGATCTTTTGGATTGAGCGCTGCACTTCCAGAAACAAGCCATTCGCCCTTAGCGAGCCGCTCCCGAATACGCTTGAGCGCTTCAACCTCCGCGAGCGCTTCCTTTGAACGACCGTGCGCGTCTGCTTCCGCCCGCGGGAGCCGTTTTTCAACAGTCTCGAGATCCTTCAGGGCGAGCTCGGTCTCGATAATATCAAAATCACGTACCGGGTCTACGCCTCCTTCTACATGAATGATTTCACCGTTCTTAAATACGCGCACGAGGTGAAGAACTGCATTTGTCTCACGGATATGCGACAGGAACTGATTCCCAAGCCCCTCGCCTTTATTAGCTCCCTTCACAAGCCCCGCAATATCGTAAAACTCCACGACCGCGGGAACGGTTTTTTTCGAGCTTGAGAGTTTCGTAAGAATATTTAACCTCTCATCGGGGACGGGAACTACGCCCACGTTCGGGTCGATGGTCGCGAAAGGATAGTTTGCGATGTGTACTTCCTGCGCGGTGAGAATTTTGAAGAGCGTCGATTTGCCGACATTTGGAAGTCCGACGATGCCGATAGAGAGTTTCATGATGAGAGTCTTGACAAACTCATAAAGAATATAGTATACTGCGACCGGATGTTTTACAACCCACTATACCATAACCACCTGAAGGAGGTGTGGCTTGAAACGACCTGAGGCTATTATTGCATTCGCATTCGGCGGTCGTACAAATCAGCAGCCAGGCAAAAGCAACGAGGCGCTCGCCCAAGTAGTGAACAGCTACCAGTGGGCGAACCCTAACACCGTCATCGTTGCACAACAAGAAATCGCCGGGCAACTTAAACCAGCGGCAGGTTGTACAATTCGCTGGCACCGAAAAGAGGGCGACTATCTCGATACGGACGAGGTCGCAACACAAGCCCTAATTCACCTTCACAACTTCGATCCAACTGCAGAGTGGTCCATCCTTGTGGCGGCACAACCGTTCATCCACCGATTTCAAGCCGTCGGGTTGGTCCGAAAGATTGCCCTCTCGCGCTATCCAATGCAGAGATTTATCGTGCGGAGGCTTCAAACCGGACGGATACCGTTCGACCGTGAATCCATCCAATGGTGGACGCGGGGACCATTTCGTTTTTTTCTCTACGCGATCGGGCGTGTGGCCCTGGATCGCCGCGGACCCTGAGGGCGTGAAAAAACACATTAGGACGGGAGATTATCTCCCGTCCTTGCTATTTATTGTCTTGAATTAAGAATCGGTACCGCTTCTTCGCCCATACCGGTCCGGCATATTCCACGCCGATACGCGCTGTACGCCTGATACGCGATTTTGGAATTCTTACTCCCCTATCTTCTATCCATAATCCTGCCCGCCGGGTGGCGGGTTTTTTATTAAACCGATTGTTGATTTTAAGAAACCTCGTAAGCCGGGCGGGACCGTCAATGCGTTTCCCCTCCACCTCGATGCCGCGGACGAGAACCGCCGCGGGATATCCTTCCTTTCCCGTCACAATGTTAAGCATCCAATGCATCCCGTAAGTGAAATAGACATACCAACAACCAGCTGGCCCAAACATTACCGCATTCCGTTTCGTTCTCCCGCGTGAAGCGTGCGAAGCCTTATCGCGCGACCCGTCATAGGCCTCTACCTCGGTTACCATGACAGCAACCATTCGTCGTCCAACCTTCCGCACGAGATATTTTCCAAGCAGCCTCTGCGCGACTGCAAGCGTAGAATTGCTAAAGAATTTATATGTTAGAATATTTGACATCATTGCGACCTGGTGCTATCACTTGAAATAGCACCACAACAACTAGGCACAGATTCATCCACCATCTGGAGGTTCCCGATGAACACCCCGATTACACAGCGTCCGGCGGAGAAATCAGTGGGGGCACAACTAGCAGACTGCATCTTTGGGATGGCGACCCTAGCTCTAGCCCTCTTCCTCTTCCACCGCTTCGGTATCGACAAAAATCTACTCGAGCTGTTCGTAGGAGTGTTATGTCTCTTGCTTTCCGTCGGGGCCTCCGACAATGACCCCAATGACGATGGCCCCTGCGGTGGCCCGTAGTACAGATCCGATCCCGTAACCCTCGGGCAGTATCCGAATTATTAAAGCAATCTCTGCACCTCTGCGATAATTTCACTAGGCACCGGATCCCTCTCGGGGCTCTTCCCTGGGTAGCGCCAGGCCGTGATAACCTTCAGCTTCCCTCCCGTTTGCGGTACCACCGCGAACGGGCTTTTTTTTATCTTTATCTTTTTTTTCTTGTCGCTGAATTTTATACATCACCCAAATCTCCTGATATTTGGAGGTACCCGCCGACTGCATCACCGCAACCGTCCGAGGTGCAATCCCTTCTTCTGTGCGGGCAGGAAATCGAATGACACGTTTGATACGAGATTCCGAAAGCCCGTAGAATTGCATCTTCTCCCACACGTGGTGCGTCCACGCGTAGTGCGCATCATCCTTAGGCGGTTTCATCTTTTAGCGGCCGTAGAGGCCGATAAGTGTCGCTTCTTCAAGAACGTGGCCATCCATCGCGCGCTCCAGATCTGCTTTTGTAGAAGCATCGGGAAGCGCCAAAACCACATCCAATGCGTAAAGCTTGAACATATATCGGTGGGGCTTCGCTGCACTTCCTCGTGGCGGACACGGGCCTCCGTATCGCTGCTTCCCGAAACCTGTCATCCCTTGCACCGCACCAGAGGGCACGTTGTCTTCGGACACGTACTGTGTTTTTGCATCAATGTTCCACACGATCCAATGATCAAAAGGGACGCCGCGTGTCGCGTCCGGATCGTCCACTACGAGCGCTAACGATTTCGCGTCGGGCGGAACACTTTTCACCTCGAGCATCGGGTTCACATCATCCCCGTCACAGGTGAACTTTGACGGGATGGCTTCGTTGTTCTTGAAAGATGAGCTTTTGAGTTCCATAGTTCCGGCAGAAATTTTGAGTGGTGGCGGGGGCAGTAACGTTTGGGATGTTCGAGTTATAACGTACGAGCCCCCCGCTGCAAGAGCCAGCACGACAACCAGGGAAAGGATGGTGCGTCGCATACCGTATTCACTTGCCGTATAACTATACCGCAGTGGAATTTTGAATGACAATGCCCCTATAATGAGGGGGTTCCTATGGCACTGGCAATCTATCGGCGATATCGCCCCGCCACCTTTGGAGACCTCCTGGGACAGGAGCTCACGGTCCGCATTCTCAGGGAGGCGGCTCGTCAGGATACCCTGGCCCATGCCTACCTTTTCGCGGGACCCCGCGGTACAGGGAAAACTACCACGGCTCGGCTTATCGCGAAAATCGCGAACTGCGAGAAACGCGCGTCAGATGCTGCCTTCCGTGCGAAAGGAGAGCCCTGCAATGCGTGCGCGCACTGCCACGACATCGACGAAGGGCGCTCGCTCGATGTCATTGAGATTGATGCGGCCTCGAACCGAGGTATCGACGAGATACGGAACCTGAAGGAGAGCGTGCGCACCGAGCCCTCCTCCGCACGCTACAAGGTTTTCATTATCGACGAAGCACATCAGCTCACCAAAGATGCATGGAACGCGCTCCTTAAAACCCTAGAGGAACCGCCCGCGCACGTCATTATGGTGCTCGCCACCACAGAAGCGGACCGGGTACCGGCGACTATTCTCTCACGCGCCCAGCAGTTTTACTTCCGCCATGTACCTTTAGAAACCATCGTCATGAAACTGAAACGCATCGCAACCGCGGAAAAGATCGCCATCGCGCCTGACGCTCTGGAGCTTATCGCAGCCTCTGGAGAAGGCAGTTTCCGCGATGCAGAGTCGCTCTTAGATCAACTAGTCGCCTTTAAAGACAAGAACCTCACGCTTGAGGATGTGGAATCGCTGGTTGGCAAGGTGGGCTTCCGGACACTCGCGGACTTCGCTGGGTATCTCCTTGCCGGCGAGGTTCCGAAAGCCTTGGAGAAGCTCGCGGGGGTAACCGACCGTGGCTACAATCTCACCCAGTTCACCAAGGACCTCATCACATATCTCAGGCGTGCGGCTGTTCTACATTATGACCCGCAAATGGAAACCTTGTTCCAAGATGAACTTGCTCCAGACCACCTAACGCAACTCACGGCGCATTCTAAGCTCTTCACGGAACACCATCTCCTGCTCCTCAAGGGCCTCATCACCGCGTACGGCCAGATGCGCTACAGTCCGTTCCCTATCGTTCCCCTCGAAATCGCGATCCTCGAAGCCGGTGTGTAGATATTTAGGATGAACCCTGTATTCTCTTCCAAGACCCTCTCGCGGGGCGCGAAGGTCGCCATCGGTATCGCGCTCTCCTGTCTCGTGGTGCTCGTGGGGACACTGCTCTACATCGCATCGCACGAACACGCCGCAACGGCTTGCACCCAGGACGCAAAAATCTGTCCCGACGGATCTACAGTCGGTCGTGTCGGCCCTTACTGCCAGTTCGCCGACTGTCCCTCAACGAGTACGGTAGGCGGCGCACCAGGCAGCGTGGCCTGCGCGGAGGACATGCGCGCCTGTCCGGATGGAAGTCTTGTTCCGCGCGTGCCCCCCTCCTGCGATTTCGCTCCCTGCAATTCACAAACGGGGTTTGGCACCCTCGAAGGCCACGTGACGATCGGCCCCATTTGCCCCGTGGAACGCCCCGGACAGCCATGCCCTGTACCACCAGAAATGTACGCGGCGCGGAAGGTCCTGATCTACAACGCCGATCGAACAGTGCTCATCCAAACCGTTTCCTTGGACACGAGCGGAAATTACCGCATCCGACTTGCCGTGGGGCGCTACACGGTGGACGTGAGCCGCGCGGGCGGCATAGGAGGAGTCCGTGGCGTTCCCACAATCGCTCCCATCGAACCAAACGGAACCGCGACAGTTGATATCATGATCGATACCGGGATACGATAGTTTCGGGTTTACCGTTCATCGTTTATAGTTTTGACATTGGGAGGTCGTCTAACGGTAGGACATGGGCCTTTGGAGCCCAGTATGAAGGTTCGATTCCTTCCCTCCCAACTAGAACAGTCCGTGTGGCACCAGAAAAAGCAAGCGCTCTTTACCCCCACCGCCCTTGGACTGTGGACAAATCTCTGTATAATCTAGGGTAGTAGTTTGGGGGCCTAGGGAAACCCCACAGTAGTTCTTTCCAATCAAATCGAGAATGGAATGCTCTGGAACCTAAAAGGTCGAATTGTGATAGTACCTAACCGAATGAAGAAAACGCTTGTCATCGCTGTTGCCCTGTTTGTAGGACTCGGAACCGGAGCCGTATCGGGAGTGGCACATGCCGCAAACTCCAATCTCAGTGAGCACGACCGGATCGTTCTCCAGTCAGAACTCGATGCGCTGAAGGGCACTCTTCTGCAACTCCAGACGGAATATGCGGTCCTTGCCCCCTCCGCTCCGGTCGCCGTAACCCCACCCGAGGAATCAGGGACCGTGTGGGATCCTACTGAACTCTCCGCATTGAAGGACGGGCTCGACATGTTGGAGGTGACCCTTGCAGAGCTCCAGCTTCGAGTTGAAGCAGGCGCTGTGCCGGTTGCGAATCGCGCGGCCATTGCCGTGAGCCTCGGTTCTCTGGGAAATGCTCTTGCCGCTATCGGTGATAGCATGACCCCGACGGTTGCCCAGTCGCAAAGCTCAGCTCCGGCAGCAGAATCGGCCCCCATCGTAACCCAGGCGCAACCCCCTGTTCCGCAGAGTAACACCGACCTTAATTCGGCCCCTGGGAGCGCCCCTGCCGCGGCTGTAAACAACCAAGCCCTAGCATCGGAGGCCCAGAACGCAGGTCCGAACGGGATGGTGGTTGCGGGCATCGTAATCCTGATTGCCGCCGTCATCGCTATCTGGTTTTGGAGAGCAAGGGCAGGTGCAAAAGCACCGAAACCGACTCCGACATACCCCAAAAGGGCATAAAAAGAAGATCCGCTTGGCCAGGCGGATTTTCTTTTTATGCCGTTTTCCTTGTGCACTTTATCTACCATCCCCATTTGGTACAATAGAGGTTGGCATGAGTATTCCCAACCCATCTGGGGCTGCTGGTGTGTTTGGAACCGACAAGGAGGTCCTGCTTTTGTACACCTCGTTTGATAGCAGGAAAAAGTCCAGCCGATTTCACGTAGCAACCAGTTCGGACGGGATGAAGTTCTCGTCCTCCGAAAAAGTTCCGACTATCGCCGGTCCTACGCGCGGATCGCGCGAAGAAGCTCGGCGATGTGAAGATCTCTATATCTCGCGACTGTCGGGGAAATACCTTCTTACCTACCTTAAAAAAGTGGGGCGCACGCACACGTTCCGTATCGCGACCAGCATCGATGGCCTTCACTGGACATCCGAGGGAACAATCTCGGGCGTTCATGAACCCGGCGCTGTCATCCCAAACTTCGAATACCGCGGTGAACGCGCTCTTCTTTTCGGCGCGACCTCGCTTCACCTCGCGCTCTCCAAAAACCTGAAGAGCTGGAAGCAGGTCCGCTCCCCCATCTTAAAACCACGCCGAGGGCAGTTTGATAGCGCCGCGGTCGCGTTCGCCGGAACCTTCCTCACAACGCGTGGCATTGCGGTTCTCTACATCGGGACGGACCGCCGCGGCCATCGAGGCATCGGAGCGGCGGTTCTAGATCCCAACGATCTCACACGTGTCCGATGGCGAACCGAGTTCGCTCTTTGGGAGGCGCCCCTCGAATGGAAATCTGAGGATGTGCATTTGGTAGGCTGTGTCCATCGCAAAGAACATTCCTTGGTCTACTGGGAGGTCCGCGGGAAAGGTATTCTCGTGGCACCCGTACCAGCCGCCTGGCGCGACTTCAGGGTTCCACCGCTTGGAACATCTGAGGGGTTGAAACTTAAGAAGTCCGACCGGAATCCCCTGATCGCTCCCCACCCCGGGCATCGGTGGGAATCTCAAGCCACATTCAATGCTGCCGCCGCGCACGACGGGGGTGCGATCCACCTACTCTATCGAGCCATCGGGGACGACGGAGTCTCGGTTCTCGGCTATGCCGCAAGTCGCGATGGCATCCACATTGACGAGCGGCTCCCAGAGCCCGCTTACGTGCCCACCCGAGCTTTCGAAGGCCCCCAGCAGGACCGGAAGCTCCGCGTAGAATACGTTTCTGGAGGCGGCTATGGCGGTTGCGAAGACCCACGGCTCACCCGCATCGGCAACCGATACTACATGACCTATGTGGCATTTAATGGATGGGACCTGCCCCGCGTGGCGCTTACCTCCATCGACGCCGATGATTTCCTGAACAAGCGGTGGACTTGGGCAGCTCCTGTTCTTATCTCACCGCCGGGCGTCATCGACAAGAACGCTTGCATCCTCCCCGAGAAGGTCCGAGGCAAATATGTGGTGTTCCACCGCGTCTTTCCGAACATTCAAATTGATTTTGTGGACGACCTCGACGCTTTCGATGGACAAACAACGTGGCTTAAGCCCCATGGCGACGCCGAGATACGCCCACGACCCACAATGTGGGACAGCCGCAAAGTAGGAGCTGGCGCTCCTCCCCTAAAGACTCGCGACGGCTGGCTTCTTATCTACCAGGCAATTGGAAATCAAGACGCGTCCCGTTACAAGATTGGCGCGATGCTGCTGGATCTCAAAGACCCCACGGTCGTTCTCGCCCGCTCGAAGGTACCAATCGTGGAACCCGTCGAACCCTATGAAAACGAGGGGCACAAATGGGGCGTGGTATACCCTTGTGGGGCTGTAGAAAAAGATGGAGAACTCTTCGTATATTATGGAGGCGCCGACAAGGTCACCTGCGTTGCGACCGCTCCGCTGCAACCGTTTGTGGACGAACTGAAGCGCTCTGAGAAACCGACGCTCTCTCCGATTCATTTTGCCTGAACGTGCTGACACTCGAGCGAACCCCCGAGAACCCCATCGTGGTCCCCGATTCCCGGGAGGCTTGGCGCGCCGAGGCAACCTTTAATGGGTGTGTCGCCAAAGACCGCAACGGCATTCATATTCTCTATCGAGCTCTCTCATCCCCGCAGTATCAAGCGGGGGTGACAATGAACGTATCGACGATTGGCCATGCGGTCAGTCGCGATGGATTCCACTTCAAAGACCACGCGCAGTTCATCCGACCGGAACATGACTGGGAACGGTTCGGTTGCGAGGACCCGCGGGTAACAAAGCTTGGGAATACTTACTATATTTTTTATACGTCGCTGAGCTCTTACCCCTTCAGCCCCGAGGGTATTACCGTGGGTCTTGCGCGTACTTCGAACTTCACTACCATCCGAGACAAGCACCATGTAACGCCTTTCAATGCAAAAGCGATGGCGCTTTTCCCAGAAAAAATAAGTGGAAAATTCGCCGCACTCCTTACCGCTAACACAGACCGACCACCGGCCCGTATAGGGCTCGCGCTTTTCGACGAAGAAGAGGACCTATGGTCCCCTGACTACTGGGAGCACTGGTACAGGAACCTTGAATCCCGCATCCTGCCTCTGGTACGTGACCCCGCGGACCAAGTAGAGGTGGGGGCACCGCCCCTAAAAACCAAGGCGGGGTGGCTTGTCGTCTATTCCTACATCCGGAACTATTTTCGTCCTCCCCAGCAGTTCGGGGTCGAAGCGGCCCTTCTCGATCTCCGTAACCCCCAAAAGGTCCTAGGAAGGACCTCGAGGCCATTCCTTGTACCGCAGGAAGAATACGAACGCTACGGAAAAGTGCCTAATATTGTTTTCCCTTCGGGAGCGCTCGTGCGGGGCAAGACTTTCCATCTTTACTATGGCGCCGCGGACACGACCTGTTGTCTCGCGAGCGCACCCCTTTCCGCCGTCCTGGGTACCGTCAAACCTCCCAAACGATCTCCTGTTCTCTTCGAACGCGCTCGCGAGAACCCTATCCTAGGGCCGCGCCCCGACCACACTTGGGAAACAAGAGCTGTTTTCAATCCTGCGGCCCTACGCGCAGGCGGAAAAATTCATCTTCTCTACCGCGCAATGTCGGAGGACAACACTTCCGTCCTGGGCTATGCCGCAAGCCGGGACGGCGTCCATATCGACGAAAGGCTTCTTGAGCCAGCCTATAAACCCAGGACAGATTCAGAACGGAAAGGCCAGGCGGGTGGCAATTCCGGTTGCGAAGACCCGCGCCTTACACGAATCGGCGACACGATCTACATGTGCTATACCGCGTTCAATGGCATCCAGCCACCGCAGGTGGCGCTCTCTACCATTTCGCTTCAAGACTTCCTCGCCCACCAATGGGTATGGAGCAACCCGGTGCTGATCTCGCCAGAGGGCATCGAGGACAAAGACGCTTGTCTTTTGCCTGCGAAGGTAAACGGGAAATTTATGGTGTTTCACCGTATCCGCACCTCTATTGATATCGACTTCGTGGATCACCTTGACCGTACGAAACGCCTCCCGCTCACTGATAGCCGTTGGCTTCTTCCCCGGAAAGATAAATGGGATAGTGAAAAGGTTGGCATCGCGGCGCCTCCGTTGAAAACCAGCGAGGGTTGGCTCCTTTTGTACCATGGCGTTTCTTCAGACGACCATTACTACCGCGTAGGAGCCGTGCTCCTCGCACTCAAGAATCCTTCGACGATCCTTGCTCGCACCGATGCGCCCCTCTTTGAACCGGATGAATGGTACGAACGGGAAGGCCAGGTTTCGAACGTTGTGTTTCCTTGCGGCGCTGTAATTCATGACAAACTTCTTCGTATCTACTATGGCGGCGCCGATCGTGTGGTTGGCACGGCATCCGCCGAACTCGAGCGATTGTTAAAACTTCTCAAGACCAGCAAGCTGAAATAAGGTTGCGCTGACCTAAGAAAACAAAATGACCCGCTTCGAAGCAGGTCATTTTAGAAACCTCAGGACTATTGCTGCGGAGCTGTCGAAGTCGGACCTCCGTTTGGGAAGTTGACCGGCCCGTAGCCGCCCCGGACACCCATCATACTGCCATACCCCCCATAACCCCTCATCATCACAGGATAATGGCTAGAACCATAACGACCGTACCGCATCTGCCCCAGAAATCCCTTGAGCTCACCAAGTGCGAGACCTGCGCAGAACACAAACCCAAGCAGAATAAGCCCGAGAATCCAGCGAACAACGTGGTGCCGTCCACCGTAGCAGGCGCACCCCATGCATCGGCATCCTTCCGGGTGCCCATGCATTTGCTCCCCTTTGTTATTATTTTCCATAAATTATGAATGGATATGAATATGTGAACACCGACCTTTCCGTCCATTATACCGAATGACTTATACGCGAGGCAAGAAGGACAAAATCCTGTTGTGGTAGCCTTTGATGAGTCTTATCGTACCATACCATAAATAAAGAGATGTGCACCGCACATGAGAGTTTCGCGGTATTAGAAGATGCAGGCCGGTGGGGAACCGGCCTAGGTTATAATTAAGGTAGCAATGACAACTATCCTTGGTAACGATCTTGTATGGTGGACCGGTATCCTCGGAGGCTTTTTCTCGCTCCTTCTGCTCGTGACCGCTATCGTAAAACAGTACAACTGGAAAATCTTCCTACGCTGGCAAATACCGCTTACTCCCCTCCACCACTGGTTTGGGTGGATTGCAGTTGGTTTCCTTGCTATCCATTTCCTTCTCGCGATCTTCCAATTCAATTTCCATGTCTATTTTTGAGAACCTCCTGGCACGGCTTGAGGCCGTGCCACTCCAGATGCAGATCACTTCGTCGGAACCTATCGGCTCCCACATCCAGAAAGTGACGCTTGCCTATCCGCGTGGACAGGCGAAGGAATTCCCCATCGGTTCCTATATCCAACCCATGATCGCGGGGTGTATACCGAGGGCCTACTCTATCGTAGAGGCGACCGACAGGAACTGCACTATCATTGTAAGCACGAGTGGTCGTGGGGTGGGCGCTCGGTTTTTCGAGAATGCTCCGGTGGGTACGCCTATCGAAAGCTTCGGGCCTTTCAGCGATTTTCCTTACCGATATGGCACCGGCCGATCGAAAATATTCCTGGCGACCGGAACCGGCGTGGCACCTTTTGTCCGAATGATACCGGAAGCCATCCACGAAAACCTCCCTGCTCTTCTGGCCCTCGGCGTTCCAGAAGAACGCGATATCCCCTACCGTGCATACCTCGAGAGCCTCTCCGCCCGCACTCCAAGCTTCCACTGTCTTTTTGTTCTTTCGCGGGCCAGCAAGACCTGGGAAGGCCCTCGAGGGTATATAACAGATCAGTTTGAGGGCACTCGAGAGGAATGGCTTCGTGCAAGCGACGTTTATGTCTGCGGAATCCCCGCTATGACGGAGGGTACCCGAGAGCTTCTTCGCCGGGTCCACGTGCCGCGAAAACAAATCTTTGTCCAAAAGTTTGGATAAATCCTTTATGAAAGACGAGTTCGACTCTCCGACAACCAGTGCGACCGTAAAGGAAAGCGGAAATCTTAGAAGCGTACGCACCTACGGAGAATTACTCCTTCTTCTGCTCCTCGTGGCGCATGCAGTAGCCTTCCTCGCTTTCCGTTGGGTGGAGCGTGATGAAATCCAATCTGAACTCACCGATTTCGTACGAAACGCACCAGTGAATGTTTTTGGCCCCCAAGGAGCGGATCTTGGACCCTCTTCCAATGGCATCGTAGTCCTTCGCTATGGCGATGCCGGTCCGGGATGGGGTTTCCATGAAACGAGTATCCAGGGCCAGGAATACCTTTCTTTTGCGCCGCCTGGCGGCAACCTTGTAGTCGCGAAATCTGAAGGAGATCTTCATCAGGAAGAGATGCGCATCGCTCTCATCCTTGCAGTTCTCTACATCGGCGAGGTTATTTTGCTCTTTGGATGGTGGTCGTTCCTTAAGGAACGACTGAAAACACTTTTCACGGTCTCCTAGTGCTATGTCAAAGAAACTACTCCAACGATTCCTCATTTTTTTCTTTTCCTGGACCTTCCTCATCATTCTGGTGGTAGGCTGGGTTCGTACAAAACGCCAAGGAGGGACGGTACAGGTAAGCCTAGTATCAAGCCAGAGCACCTCGACGGCCCCAACCAAGCCGAGCACCGTGCCGAGTACCCCTTCGGTAACGCCGCCTGCATCACCCTCACAAAACACGCCGAAGTCAACGGCGCCAAAACCACCGAGCACCCCTACACCTCCGCCTGCCCCAGCCCCAACGCAACAGACCTTCACAGGATCCACGTACAGCATTCCATGGGGCAACGTGACAGTCTCCGTCACGACAGACGGCGGGAAGATTGTCGCCGTGGATACGCCGGATATCCCGAATTCACCGCCTAGCCGTTACGCGCAGCCTATTCTTATCCAACAGGCTCTCCAGGCTGGCTCCGCAAACATCCAAGGAGTCTCCGGCGCAACTTATACAAGCCTTGCATTCCAGAAATCGCTTGAAAATGCGATCGCGCAGGCCGGTCTCTGAACCCATGCCCGTGGAAGAACACGTAGTGTTCCATTCGATGGGCTTACCCGTCCATCTCACGCTCATTGGGGTCACGCCATCTCAAGCGGCTGTCTTCGGGCAACGAGCTGAAACGGTCTTCCAAAAATGGGATCGGGTCTTCAGCCGCTTCCGAGAGGACAGCGAATTGGCGAGATTGAATGCCCATGCGGGAGAGTGGGTGGAGGTGAGCCCATTAATGCTCGAGGTGCTTGGGAAATGTCTCGCGCTGACTAAAGAAACGGAAGGATGTTTCGATCCGAGCGCGGGGAGCTACCTTGCTGCAGCCGGCTATGGCCTTCCCAAAAACCTTATCCTCCCTACACAGGTACCGACTTATCGCGATATAGCGATGGACATACCGAACAGCCGTATACGGACTGCTCCCAGACAGGTACTCGAGCCTGCGGCTCTCGTGAAGGGCATGGCGATCGACGCCGCGGGAACCGCCCTCGCTGGTGTCCCCGCCTGGATGGTCAATGCTGGGGGCGATCTCCGCACTCAAGGCGACTATCCTGGGCAGGGAGCGTGGAATGTCGCTATCCAGGCCCCTCAAGATCGCCGAGCAGTTATTTCCACCGTTCGCGCTCGTAACGAAGCGGTCGCCACTTCTGGGACTTATGAAACGACCTGGGAATCCGGACGGGAAAGATGGCACCACCAAATAAACATGACAACGGGTAAGCCGACGACCGGGGTCATAAGTGTCACGGTTCTTGCCCCTACCGCAGAACTCGCCGACGGATTTTCGAGCGCTGCGCTCCTTCTTGGCATCAAAACTGGCTCTGCGTACCTCAATCGACATGGCATCCCATGGATGTGTGTCGATAACATGGGTCGAATGTTTCGGAACGAGATGTACCATGAGCGAGAAATGGCTATTACCCACGCATAGGAAATAAAATAAGAGCCGTCCCAGTCGCAACGGCTCTTATTATTATGCCTTAAGATTAAAAATCAGGGACTAGGGAGTTGTTGAAGTAGACGTGGTAGTAGCTGTGGTCCCAATCCCACCCATCGCCTTCAATTCTTTTACAATGCTCACGGCGTCCTGGCGGGCCGCTTGTAGATCGGACATCGCAGTCTTCAATTTCGATCGAGCATCTTTCAGCATCTGAGTATTGGCCTGAAGCTTCGTCGGATCTCCCTGGTCAGGCGTTAAACCAGAGATTTCCGCCACAGCTGTCTGCGCTTGCGTCTGGGCATCTGAAACCTTGGTGCTTAGATCTGTAAGTGAGGTCTGGAGCGCAGCTACATCGCTCCCCGCGCTCTGGGCCGCCGTGATGCGAGTTTGGAGTTTTGTGGCAATGATAGAAAGGTTATCCACGATTGTAAGCACCCGATCCGTGGCCGCAGTGATAGCACCTTGGGGAATGACGAGGAGGTAAATCCGATAAGATTTCGTGATGGACTGCAGGTCCGTACGAAGCGTTGGGAGATCCGTGTCAGCTGCTACTTTCGTTTGCAACGCCGTGAGTTCGGTTTCCTGCGCCTGAATCGACGAAGCAAGGTTGTCCTTTTCGGTGCCCGAAAGCTTCTGCATATCCTGGATACGCGTAGCGAGCGCTTGGAGACCCTGAAGTCGACGATTGATCTCCTGGTTCGCTCGGCTTATAAGCGTTTGTATCCGAGCAGCAGCGGAACCCCCAGTCGTAGAGGATGCGTTTGGCAGTACAACCGCAGAAACCGAGATGGCCCCCACGAGAAAAATGGTAACGCCGAGAACGACTGGGATGGCCGCGGTGCTGATTGTTTTATAGTTCATGGTTCTAAAAATAGTTTAGTTTCCTCTATTGACCCTGCGGGATGGGTTGGTCATTTAAACTCTGGTCAACACTAGATGCATCGGCATTGAGTCCGTTCATTTGGGTATCGATGTTTTGAAGATCTTGGTCAAGCGCTGCGTTCGAAGTATCCTGAGGCGAGATAGTCCCCGACATGGCGGAAGAGCTTGTAACTGGAGCGCCCGAAGTCGGCTGGCTCGCAACCGGAACTGGCGCACTTGGTGCCGGCGAAGGAGCGCTCGGACCCTGTTGACTCACGAGCCACCAAACTCCGCCTACAACTACGACTAACACAATGGCCCCGATGATCATATTAGAAGATTTTTGCATAGTTCTAGATTCGAATATTTTATGGGCGACTTTTTATGGCCCTATTATTATATATATTTAGGAAAGCTTTTAGAATAGCGTAGTCTGCTCTTTAATAATACGGCAAATCAGATAGGAATATTTCATCCTAACTAAAACGCACCGAATTGAGCTCCCCCACGGTAATAGTTAAGGTATGGACCCCAAAGGAAAGGTGGCCATCGTAACCGGAGCTTCCGAAGGCATCGGGCAATTGACCGCGCGGTATCTTGCTGATCAAGGAGCAAAACTTGTACTCGCGGCCCGTTCTAGCAAGATTCTAGAAAAGTTTGCAACAGAGCTTCCAGATGCTATCGCGGTTACTACGGATATGCGTCGATCAAAATATATTGAGCGCCTGGTGGACGCAGCGTTGGAGCATTATGGCCGCATTGATATCCTGGTGAACAACGCAGGCCAAGGAATCTACGGACCAGTGGAGACTATTGACATCGGCCAGTACCAGAGCGTCATCGAGTTAAACGTGTTCGGACCGCTCCGAGCAATGCAGGCTGTCATCCCGGCGATGCGTTCGCAAGGAGGCGGCGTAATCTTGAACGTGAGTTCTCTCGTCTCCAAGAACTATTTCCCGAACCTCGGTGCCTATGCCTCCACAAAATATGCCCTGAACGCCCTATCGCTGACCGCGCGTACGGAGCTCGCGAAGTACGGAATCATAGTTTCCGTATTTCATCCTCGCATGACGGCCACGGCCTTCGGGAAGAATGCAATCGGGACACGCCCTACCTGGAATACGGGCTCACCGGGGAATACGGAGGGTCGGCCAATGCCACCCATTGACGCGCCCGAACAGGTGGCCGAACGCATCGTCGCGCTCATCCGTTCTGGCGCGGCAGAAGATTCGATGTAGGCCGGACCTAAGCGGGAGTGTATACTAAGAAGATGGGAACAACCCCCGCCCACACCAAGAAATGGGTCTGGGATTTGAGTGCCGCGGCTCTTATCGGTGCGCTTATTCTTGCACTTATCGTCCTTGCCAGCCTTCTCATACTCGAGTACCGATCCCTCGCGGTTTCGGGATTCTTTCAAAGCGCACCGCGCCCATCGTTCGCGAACCTAAGAAACCATCGTTTGCTTTCACCTGCAGACGCGAACCAAATCCAGCCTTGGATGACCTTCGAGTACCTGAACCGCGCCTTCGGTCTTCCCCTCGATTACCTCCAAACAACTCTTACCATCACGGATTCTCACTATCCTTACCTTTCTATCGCTCGGTATGCACACGAAAAAAACGTGAACGAAGGCGCGTTCCTCGGCCAGGTGCAGGCGGCGGTGCGCGGCTATACAACTGCCCCGCATTAGCCCGATGGGATACGTTCTAAGCGCTCTTCTATCCTACCTTCTTCTCTACAAATACGCCGCGCTCTTTGCGGTGATTTTCACGGCCGCTATTGCCATTCCTTGGCCTGTGAATACGATCCTTCTCGCGGGAGGTGCTTTCGCCAGCCAAGGGTTCCTCAATATCGGAGGGGCTTTCGCGGTCGCGGTGGTAGCAAATGTCCTAGGCGATCTCACGGCTTACGCCCTTACGCGCCGCTACGGACATATTGTGACCCGATGGCTTCATATCGAACGGTCTCCTACCTTCGTCCGGCTTGAAGGTTATATCGGAAGCCACGCAGCCTGGACGGTACTCCTCACACGTTTTGTTGGTTTCATGGGCTCTATTGTAAACGTTCTTGCGGGTCTCGCCACCGTGCCTCTCCGTACCTTCTTTACGCTAGACCTCATCGGCAATGTGGCTTCTATTGTGGGCCCTTTGGGTGTAGGGTACCTCCTCGGGAATTATTGGGAGGCCCTAACAAGTATCGTCGGTACCGCAGGCGGCATCCTTTTTGTGACCGTAACCTTAATCTTGATCCTCCAGGTGCGGCGGCGACGTCGAAATAGCGATCACTAGCATATAAAAAGCCTGGGAATGAGATCCTCATCGGAGATTGAGGATCATAGGGACGTAGTGGAAGGTCGATTGTTCTCCCCGCCTTTCAAAAAGAACCCCCACACCAAGCGAACTTGGTGTGGGGTATGTCCTCCGTCGATTTAATGCGGGATCCTTGAAGGAGGAATGTATGCATAAGAGAACTGGCCTGTTGGACGACCCATCTTGTCCTTGAACGGCATTGCGAAAAGTAACACCGGGGCTCCTTTGGGAGCCTTCTTTAGCCAGTTGTACTCGTAGAAAGAAATCGCGACAAGTTGCTTCTGTGCTGGGGGTTCCCCTTCAATCTGCACCACCTCTAGCCGCCACTCTCGTCCAGGAACGGGATTTGATGCGTGCTGCGTAGAATCCTTCGGAATTTCCTTCGCTATTTCAGAAAAGTCAAAGACCCGAACGATCTTCGCCTTCACTGTGAGAAAATCTCCCACTCTTAATGGCGAGGTTCCTCCACAACCACAGAGAGCGAATGCCACAGCTGCGATCACTGCAGATTTGCGCATAAACCCTCCTATATTGTTTTCGGGATACTTCTTATAAAATACAACCGAAACGCATTAAGTGTCAAGCGGGCCTCCCACCCGACGGCGCCCCCACCGGATGCGATCCCAGAAACGCTCATGGGCATAATACGCGGCGCTCGTGTAGATGTTGCTCACTATTGTAAATCCCGCGGCAATGTCCAAGCGTCGGGTCCAAAGGTAAAGCACTGTGAAATCAAGAGCAAGAACGAGTATGCGGTAACTCACCGCTTTGGCAATGGAGCGTTTCCGCTCTTCAACGAATTGTGCTTTGTTTGCGCCTTGTTCCATAGAAACCTAATAACCGACGAACTCTTCCGAACGCACACGGTCGGGGTCCGTACCTGCTCCCTCAAGCATCTTCTGCATCGCCGTGACAAAGACAGGAGGACCGGAAATGTAATAGATTGGTTCCACAAGATCGGCGAGATAACGTTTCAGCATTGCCGCATCGATGAATCCGATCTCGTCTTCCCACGCTTCCTGAGACGCCGCGCGTTCTGTCATTGTGGCGATGAGCCGAAAAGAACCACCTTCCGCATGGTAGCCCTCAAGCTCCGTGAGAAAAGCGGTATCCTCCGGCCGACGATTCGAATAAAAGAGCGTGAGCGGAGTAGGGTTCCCGTCATGGAGCGCCTGACGTACGATGCTCCGAAAAGGCGTGATACCGATACCGCCAGCGAGGAAAACAGCCGACCGCGACGTATCATGGTGGAGCGTCATGGATCCGAAAGGGCCTTCCATCTGCACTCCAGCACCAAGGGGCATCGAACCGAGAACTCGTTTGAAAGCAGTAGGACGCATGCGGGTCGCGACCACGAGCTCTGGCTCAAAAGGTGCGGAAGTAAAGGAAAAGGTGCGCTTCGGGCCTTCCACATCGGTCTCTACGGGCTCAAGAAGCGTCCAGTCGGCGTTCTGCCCCGGCTTAAATTCGAATCCTACTGGCTTTTCAAAATGGAACTCCATCGTACCCTCCGCAACCAGCGTACGCTTTAGAAGCTTCGTGGTATAAATCGCCATGCGCTCATTTTAACCTATGGGCCAATAGAGACATAGGGGCTATTCGATGTGCTACCATAGAAGCATGGGGGGTAAGATACCATCGCTCTATATCCTTGTTGGCATTATCGTTGTTGTGGGGCTTTTCGTAGGCGGTCTGTTCGCTTTTCGCTCCGTCATCCTTGGCTTGCCTGCCGAAAACACGATTATCCCAACCAACTTCCTTGGCAACCGGAACACGGGTTCGGTAGGGAGCCACGTATCGGAAGCTCCGGGCTTTGCGGTACGGCGCAAGAACAAGAACACTGTTGTCGTGGAATGGACAAATCTGCCGGCCGGCACCGCGCGCATCGATGCGTATCGCGTCCGACAAACCGCGAATGGGACTGAGCTTATCTATTGGGAGAGTATCCCGTTGGGACCTGACGCAGGAAGCGGTTCCAAAGAGTTCTCGATCGGACCGAATGATAACCCCGACGCTTATCTTTATTACTTCCAGACCGCGGGGGCAAACGGAACCATTCTCTGGACCTCCTCAAGCACACAGATTACAACTTCCTCACTCTTTGGAACTCCCGCGGGGCCGGAAGGGAACCCGAACCAGAATAACAACCCGAGCAATGGCAATAACCCTCCGTCAAACCCTCAGAACCCGACGCCTTCAACTCCCGCACCCACCTCAACCCCTCCCGTTTCAAGCCCGACTTCCACGGCCTCCGAACCCACCTCTACCGTGGTAATTCCCCCTCCGGAGACGCCGCCCCCAGTCGTGTACTACTATACCCCACAGGGTCAGCTCTCAAGTACCGCATCTTCTGGCCCGCCCACGGCGACTTTCTATGTTTACTTCCTCAACGGGAACATCCAAATCAATTGGCAGAACCTTCCGGCTGGTACGGACAGTCTTGTGGTAGACCGCTCGGCTTCAGGCGATGGTCCTTGGACAGAGCTCATGGAACAAACGAATCCGGCGGACCCCGGGACCCTTGGTGTCCTTGATCAGACCGTCCAAGATCCTTACTACTACCAAATGGAAGCGCGGGGCGCCGATAACGTTATTGCAACCTATGGCCCTGTCTTCCTGCCTGGGCTTACTCAGTAAGATTAACCTGCGGGTTTGTTCTTCCGATCCTACCGCGTGACAGAGGTCGTGGCCTTCTCCGCATAGGGAGCTGCTACGGTCGTTTGCCCGCTCGAAGCGTTGTAATAAACCGTATAGCCGGTGTCATAATCCGTGGTGCTCGTGTAGTGAGCTCCCGTGGCTTTCGGGTCATAAGGCAGCCGAGGGAGATAGATTGGAACTAGGCACGGCGCGATATTGTAGGTCGTGGTGGACGCCACCGATGACATACGCCGGGTGGAGGTTGGAAGTGGCCCCGAGACGCAGACGAAACCAGTCCGATTATCGATAATATTCTGACGAATGCCGTTCAGAATCGCATTCACATGCGCGCGTCGCTGCGTGTCGCGGGCGATGGCAAGCTGCGCTGCCCAGTTCTGAGAAAGAACCGCAATGGCAAGGAGAAGGATGGTCAGCGCGATACCGATCAGGAGTTCCGCAATACTCACGGTACCGGCTCGCGGCGTGCGCCGAGGATTCTGAGATTCCATATTACTATTGTACTTCGGACCAGGAGATGGGGGTATACTGACTTCCCACGAGCGGGTAGCTTGGCGGCGGGCCGTAAAGGAGATTTGAATCATAAGAAATATTGCGCGTCTGGTAGCCTGTATTATCCGTGTAGGCAAAACCGTAACGAACATAGGAAGCGATCATCCCATAGAGCGTAAGGCCGGTGCGGACATAGCCCGTGCCGCAATTGGAATCGTAGTAGTAGCGTCCCACGCGTCCGCTCTGCGCCGTGAGCGCTCCGTCGATGCGTAGGGTGTCCGCTGAGGAAAGACCCGTATTGATATTGTTTTGTGCAATGAGGCCAATAGAGTCACTGCCATCGTAATTCGTATACAGGAGATTGGAATTCACGGTGATAGAAGTGCTGGTTGCGATCCCAACGGGGAATGCGCCGGAGGCGATCGTGAGACGCTCATGGTTGATCTGGCCGCGCACCCAGATGTTGTCCTCGAAGAATAGGAGGCCGCTCGTCGGGACGGGATAGGTTCCAAGGAGGGCCTCATTCGAAACTGACCAGGTCCCCCACCCCGACTGTCCCTGGGAGTTCGTGCAGTTCTGGGGAGGCGCGGTAAGCGCCGTCACCTTGAAAATAGATACCGTGCCGGTGGAATTTAGGGCCACGTCGTACCCGAAGACCGTTGACGTTCCTCGGTAAATACCGTTCGTGATGGCAGCCGACTTTATCTGCGAGAGGGTCTGAGTAATACCATTGAAATCAAGTGCAGGGACACCGAGCTGCCGCCCAGCCATAAATACATCCGGACGGTTGGGAAGTGTCGCGGGTGGATAAGGATCCGCAGGCGATACGAGGGTGTAGACCGCATACTCCGGCGGTGGGCCATAGTCAGGATCGGTATAGGTTGTGAGCGCGCTTGCCACAAGATTATGGGCAACTCCATCAAAGTGGATACCGCCATTTGAGGTGATGGGTCCGTAGACCACGGTTCCTGCGCCGAAGCGAACATTGTCGTTCGATCCGACTGCATACTTTGCAAGCGAGGGGATACCGAGCCGCACCCGAATGATTTTCTGGATAGAAGAATCGGTGAGGAGGCTTCCCGCACTTTGTATCGTAACAATAGTCGAGCTGGGCGTAGGAGGCGTAATGGTAAGGGCAAAGGCCCCAATCTGGTTACCATCTTTGTCATAGAAAAGATGGACGTACGGGCCGGTGCTCGTCGCGCCGTGACCATCCCAGTAATCTGTCGACGCGTGGGCAAGGTGCCACCGATAATATTCGACGCCGGATTCCGCGATAGCGAACGCTTGGGTTTTCCGGAGCTCCCGGACCGATGAGTTTAGGGTCGAAAAGGACCAAACCACAAATCCCGTGATGGCAACCAAGGTCACCGCCGTGAAAATCAAGAGCTGAATTGATATCTGACCTTGGATGAAGCGAAGCGAGCGCATGGAATTCAATTGGAACGCAAGTTCCTAATGGTGACGAAATCCGTGAAGGTGGTAGGTTTCGGAGAGGTCGAGGTTGAAACATCGGCAGTGAGTATGATCTGCACGGAGCGAACGATTGTAGGATCTGTGATAGGAAACGAAATCGCAGGCTGTGTTCCTGTATAATTCGTGTCAAAGTAGGCGAAAGAGCTGGAGGAAGCAATGGTATTTGGCACAACAACCGTCACCACCTCGCCAGTCGAAGTCGGATAGGTGGGCGGGTTCCCGACGGGGACCGTCACGCCTTTTTGTAGGGTGTTTGTAGCGATGGTATAACGGACTCGCTCGAAAGTCCCGTTTTGGTTAATATCGCTGTAGAAAACGATGGTAGAAGTGCCCGCAGATTCCAGAGGGTACGCGCCAGCGGCCGAAGGGCCCATCGAGCGGACTTCTGTCACCATGGACTGGAGCGTCGACTCGACATCCTGCTGGGGTCGGAGCTTCCGATCCAGGAACCCCTGAATGTTCGAGATAATACCGACAAACTGGGTGAGAACGAGAATCACGCCCATAGAGATGGCCAAGCCAACGATTATTTCGAGGAGCGACCACCCCTCTCTCCGTTTCCGCGTTGAGAAAAGCTTTGATTTCATTGCGATTAGTGAGTAAGATCGATCTCCGTACCTTGCCAACCGTTACCGACTGAAACAGTGCTCGTCGCATACGCGAAACCAGCTGCCGTTACGTTCACTCCATAGGAACCTGTTGAAAGTCCCTGGAAAAGCGCTTGTCCAGGCGGCACGCAGGGGCCGCTGAAATCAAAAGTCACGTCATCCACCTCCGGAGTGGTTGCTGAATCCTGCGTTTTGAGAAAAACTTTGTAACGTAGATAGCGATTTCCGTCGAAGAGACCACCGATCACCGAGGAGGATGCTGTGAAGTAGCTCCCAGCACCACTCGGCCCCACGAAGTTCCAGGTTGCATTGTCATTGTTGGCCGCAACTTGAAACTCAACGCTTCCCTGCCCTGTGGAAGGTGGCGCCGAACCGGGTCCCCAAGAAAGGTAATAGAGCGAAGAGGAGCTTGAACCGAGGTCGATAGTGTTCGAGATGAGCCAGGAAACCGTGGTGGTGCTGAAAGGTCCGCCGGCTGGTGCCATCCGCAGAGCGCCCGGAACCGAAGTGGTGTCTGTGTTGCTTTGACCTGAGAATTGGCCGCCAGACCAGTCGGTCTGGGTAACAAACGCATGATCCGTGGTATGAGACCACACCGAAGCTCCTTGGGAAATGTTCACGGTGGCGCTGGGAACCGAGGCGCCCGAAGCGGCGTCTTTCACTGTCACAGAGAGCGAATTGGGACTTGTGGGGAGGAGAATAAAAGCAAAGCTCACAGTGGTACTGGGCGAGATAGAGAGAGAAAGAGACGGCGTGGCGCCTACAAGATCATAGCTCGAACCCCCATAGGTGAAGACGTAGTTGTCCCATTCGAGATTGGGGTTCATATAGGTCCCACCACTCCCGGTTTTCGTGCTGGTCGCGAACTTCAGAACATTCGGGCTCGACCCGATAAGCTTCGCTCCCTGGTAGGAAAAACTTTGATTCGCAATCGGCACGCAGGTCGGTCCTTCAGTCATGACGGTAAGAGGACTAACGCGGTCAATCTGGAAACTCACAGGTGTAAGCGTCCCCGCGGAGACGGTGGCGTAACCCGGTGATGGATTTGGGTTCGAGGGAATACCGAAGGGATAGTTCTGGGCGGTGGTATAACCAGCTTTCGTCACGCTAACATGGTAAGACTGGGTGCTTGTCGGAACCCCAACAAGTTGGAGTACACCGTTCAGGTTTGTGGTATCCGTAAGATTGATAGTGGGGGTCGTCGAAGTGTTTATCACGTTCACCGTCGCCCCTGACACTGGATTGCCGTTCGCATCGAAAACGTTTACGAACAAGGAACCCTGATTTGAGGCACTCTCAAGGTTCTTGGGGGCAACCCATGTTGTGAGAGAAAGAGGGACAAACCCAACACAGGAAAGACACTGCATCTGTAGCTGCACCAGCTTGTAATCCGCGGGGGCTGTGTCGGTTGGGGCAAGCCCATCAAAAGGATCATCAATATTTCGGATTGTTGTCGTAAGAAGGAAGGTAGCGCCCTCCGTCGAGGACACGGTCTGTGTGGGCGGGAGGATGCCCGACGGAATGCCCCCTACCGTTCCGACCGACGCATAGGGAAGGCCGCGGATGATTTCCACTTGGCGGTTCAATAACGCCGTGGCTGCAGTACGGAAATCGGTGTTCGTCACTACTTGAAGGACCGCCGTATGAAAAATGTAGATGCCCCCAAACAGCACCATAACCATCATGATGCCGATGAGCACTTCAATGAGCGATGTGCCGGCGCGAGCGTGCACGGTAGTAGGAGCGTTACTGAGTGAGTCCTTGGGAAATAGAATAGATGGGAAGCACGATGGATAGGGCTACGAATCCCACGATGACTCCCATAAAAACCAAAATAAGAGGTTCGATGAACGCCGTGAGATTTTTCAGGGAGCCATCGACTTCTTCGCTGTAGTAGCTCGCAAGATAGTTAAGGTTCTCGATGAGATTCCCGGTGCCTTCACCGATCTGAATCATACCGGTGAGGAGCGGCGGGAAAAGGCGCGGATGAGCCGCGAGGAGACGTGCGAATTGCTCGCCTCGGCGAACACCTTCGGTCGCGAGAACCAAATTCCTACGATAGACCCGGTTATCAAGGGTCTGACTCGTGATGGTCAGGGCTTCAACGATTTTGATACCACCCTTAAGAAGAATCCCTAGTACGCGGCTCAGGTTCGCCATGTTAACGTCCACCACAAGGTGAGAGAGTACAGGGGTCATCAGCATCACTCGATGAAAGAAATAACGCATGATCTTCAACTTCATGACGAGTCGTAGCGCTATAAAGAGGACGATGGCCCCGACGATGATGATAACGAAGTAGGACTGAAGGAAGCCGAGAACGGCGATGAGGGCCTGTGTAACGGCCGGAAGTTTGACGCCGAGGTTTGAAAAGGCGGTCACAAGCTTGGGAAAGATGAAGAAGGTGAGGAAGCCACACACCGCGATGGTCATGACAAAGAGAATAGCAGGATAAATAAGCGCGGAAACCACTTTCCCTCGGAGATCTTTTGACTTTTTCATCTCCTCCGCAAGGTACAATAGATTATCGCCGAGGGTTCCGCTCGTCTCCCCTACCTCTACGATGCTGATGAAGAAGTCACCGAAGACATCCTGAAAGTGCCGGAGACTCTTTGCAAGCGATTGCCCATTATTGATGTCAGAAATCAACTGGTCGATGACTCGGATGAGACCCTTCGAAGTCGTCTGGCTCCGTATGATCTTCAGGCCTTCGAACATTGGAAGGCCCGCCTTGATAATGATGGAAAGATGCCGTGCGAAGTTGATCTTCTCCTGAGTCTTGATACGGTTGAAAAGACCGATGGAGATGTGAGGAGGGCTAATCATGAATGATGCGAAGTACCTCTTCAATGCTCGTGATACCGTCAGAGGCCTTCTGGAGTGCATCCTGCAACATTGTTGTCATTCCATTCTTCACGGCTGCATCCTTAATGGCCTGAGCGCTTGCCCGCTGCATTACGAGCTCGCGAATCTTATCGTTCATCTCGAGCACCTCTCGGATACCAATACGTTCCCTATATCCAGTATTATTGCAGACGCTACAGCCTTTCGGGGCATAGAAGTTGCGACCACCCTTGGCAAGGTCTGGAATAAGCTCGCCGAGGCTCTCGGTCTCGGAGACTGAAAGAGTGTGTTTCTCCTTACAGTTTGTACAGAGTTGGCGAACTAAGCGCTGCCCCATCACGATATTGATGGTTGATGCCACCAGGAAAGGTGGGGTGCCCATATCAATGAGTCGAGGAAAGGTGGTGGCTGCATCGTTCGTGTGGAGTGTTGAGAGCACGAGGTGGCCCGTAAGGGCTGCATTAACTGCAATACCAGCCGTTTCCGTATCGCGGATCTCTCCTACCATGATGACATTAGGGTCCTGGCGGAGAATGGACCGGAGACCTGAAGCGAAAGAAAGTCCCGCCTGGTTGTTTACCTGCACCTGTGTCGTACCTTGAAGCGAATACTCGATAGGGTCTTCTACGGTAATAATCGAGACCTCCGGGCGGTTCAATCGCCGAAGAATGGTATAGAGCGTCGTCGTTTTGCCGGACCCCGTGGGTCCGTTTGCTAAAATCATCCCATACGGCTTCTGGATGGCTTTCTCCACACGCTTCAGGTCGGCGGGACCAAATCCTAGGTTCTCGAGCTGAAAATTTTGCGTGGACGCCAAAATCCTCATCACGGCGTTCTCCCCGTAATAGGTGGGCATGATAGAAACGCGCACATCCACGTTCCCAACCCCTTCGGCAGTCACGCGGAACCTGCCATCCTGAGGCGACAGGTGCTCGTCGGTCCGGAGACCCGCGATAACCTTGATGCGGGCGATGATCTCCGAGTGAAGCTCCTTGGAAATGGGGGTCTTTTCGAAGGCGTCACGAAGCTGGCCGTCGACGCGAAATCGGATACGTACGGAAGTCTCCTCTGGATCAATGTGAACATCCGAGGTGCGGAGGGCGTAGGCAAATTGAATAAAGAGGTCAACCAGTTTGACGACCGAGACCTTCTCTGGTGGACCCGACAACTGTTGCTCAATCTCCCGCTCGAGTGCAGTTACGTCCAACATGCCTTTATTATATTACAAATACCCCCGGGTTGGGTACCACGCCGGGGATAATAAACGCCGCCGGCAGATACCGGCGGCACTCCATTCTAAAACTTCGCGGTGAATGCTATTTCGGCATCCCCGGAGGCTGCATCTTGGCCTCACATGCCTTGCAGCGCCCTTTGTGAGTCGCAAGTTCATAGACCGCAGAGAGACCCACGAGAACATAGATGACCCTCGAAACGATGGCCCCCTGCCCACCAAAGATATTACCTATATCCCACGAGAAAAGCCCTACCAGGAGCCAGTTCAGGCCACCGATGACAAGAAGAAGAAAGGCGATTTTGTGCGGTTTCATGATAGAGAATCCTGTTGCTTCCTCGACCTTTACTTTAGTATATCAGATGACACTAAGACTCTTTCGTCGCCTGACCCATCCAGCCGTACACAAGTCGTGAAATATCGCCTAAAACCTTCTCCAACGAATCCCACTGCAACCCGCGCGTCATCACACAGAGAAGATAGGGGTCTCCAGGGTAGTAAACGATGCCACAATCATGAAGCTCGCGGACCACGGTTGTACCTTCCTCGGGGATCCCTCGCTCTCCAAACTTGTGAGCTACGATGGTACCTGAGGGCACGCCCTGCACGAGACCTTGCGTGAAAGCAGCCTGGGACAGAAGTTCTAGCGTCTGTTCGGAAGAGGCCCTATCAAGATACGAGAAAAAGTAGAGGCTTCGGAAGAAGGAAGCGGCCTGCTTCACGGTCATGGTATCGCTGGCATTCGTCGGATCTGGGACGGGGACACCGAGGTCTGAAAACACCGCAGCCAAAGAATCGGGATCGATGTTTTGGTAGAGAAGGTCCATCGATTTATTCCCTGAATACACGATCATCCGGCGGAGGAGATAGTCGGCAGAGTAGGATTGCCCTTTTATGATTGGCGTGGGAGGCGGAAAATCGTTGTTATCGACCGTATCGTAGCTCGTATGAAGGTAAGTGATGGAGCGCGTAAGAACGCTGGGATCGCTCTCTGCCATCTTTAAATACGCCATCATCACCGGCACCTTCAGGATACTTGCCGGCGCGTAAAGTTCATTCTCATTCACGGCCGTCCACAAGCCATCATTTAGCCGGTTGAAATAGACCGAAACATCATCCACGTTCCCGTCTTTCTGTTCAGTCGCGATCAAATCTTTGATTTTTGCTTCGAGTTCAGATTCCTCGGGGAACCGCGTGGGCATCCCGGCGTCAACCTGCGATTCGGGACTGACCAGATTCATTTCCGGTGGAAGCGTCGGAGAGCTAGAAGCAGCCCGGAGATGCCCCCAATAAACCAAAACGCCTATAAACAGGAGGAGAAAAACGCCTCCGGCAAGCAGCCTGCTTTTATGAAAAAGCCCTAGCAGCTTAGGCTGTCGAGTATCTAACATGGTAAAGAATGAAGGTGAACACCGGGGTTTCAGAAGAAACCCGTCGGTCTTTTCGTCTCAGCCACTAAAAATTTGTCGATAGAACCCGAGAGGAATCCTCCGGGTGTCGCGGCAACACGTGCAAGTTCAAAGTGGCGCCCCTCATGTTCGAAGTATGCCTTTCCATGCTGATGCGCATCTTCGAAAAGTGTAATTGCTTCTTTTTCGGTCATCCCGCGGAGGCCGGTGATGCCGAGGTTGTCCCCTTCCACATGGTGCCCATGAACCGTGTTTTCCATACGCTCATTCTACCGCCGACGGGGGGCTCGTCAAGATAAGAAAGATAAAAAACCGCCCCAAAGGGCGGTTGTAAAACCTAGGAGCATTTATATATGCAGATAACGTCGGATGGCGATAATCGAGGAAATGATACCGAGACCGACCGAAAAGAGTAGCTGATAGAGGAAAAGGGAAAGGTAGTTAGTGGCAAAATAGGCCTGGAGATCAACCTCGGGTATAAAACGGACTATGTAGGGGGAAATGAATTGGATCGCGGGGATGAGAACCCCGAAGCTAATGAGGGCGGCGATGATTCCATAGAGAATACCTTCAACGATGTAGGGGCCTCGGATAAAACTGTTCGAGGCACCGACAAGACGCATAATTCCAATCTGTTCGTTGTTGGAAAAAATCGCAAGGCGAATGGTGCTAAAGGTGACAACGACCGCGAGGAATGAAAGGAAAAGCGTGAGAACCGCACCGCCTTTTTTCATCGTGTCGATGAGAGCCACGAGCCGCGCAATGACCACCTGATTTTGTGCATAGGTCACGTTTTCGATCTGGCTCTTAAGGTTTGGCGAGTCAAGATAGGAAGCAATCGCGCCATACTGGTTAGGGTCCTTCGCTTTGATGTTCAATGACGCAAGTAGTGGGTTTGTGTCGAGCTCGTTGATGGTCTGAGTTACCACGTCTTCGTTAGCGTGGCGCGCTTTGAAATCTGCGAGCGCTTGGTCCTGCGAAACGTAGGTGACGCTTTTCACCTCCGCAAGATTCTCAAGAGTATGCTGGATGTTCAGGATATCATCCTCTGCCACATTGCTTTGAAAATACACGCTTACATCGATTTTCTCCTGAATGGAGTTGATAGCCCCTTTCCCGACGACATTGAAAAGGATGAGCCCGCCGAAAACGATGGCGGCGAGAATCATGATACTGATAGTAGAAATGGAAAGCAGGCCGTTCCGCAGAAACCCCTGCCAGCCAAACTTTAGAATCCTTGAAAGAGTAACCATCATGGGAATAGGTTAGCCGATAATGAACCGACCATTCGCTTCGTCTTTGATAATAAGCCCGTTTTCGAGGGTAATCACACGCTGCCCTAGGGTATTCACGATCTCTTTGTCGTGCGTCGCCAGAATAACCGTGGAGCCCAGCTCATTAATCTTTGTGAGGAGCTTGATGACCTCCCACGTGTTGAAGGGGTCCAGGTTCCCCGTGGGTTCGTCGGCAATGAGGACATCTGGCCTGTTAATCATGGCCCGAGCGATAGCTACCCGCTGCTTCTCACCGCCGGAGAGCTCGGGAGGAAAACTCAAAACCTTATCCTTCAGACCCACCATATCGAGAACTTGTGGCACAAACTCTAAGATTTCCTTCTGGGGTCTTCCAGCGACTTCAAGTGCAAACGCTACATTCTCAAAGACCGTTTTCTTCTGGATGAGCCGAAAATCCTGAAAAATGACGCCGATGTGGCGCCGGAATTCCGGAAACTCCCCCGGCCGAAGCTTATTCACCTCGTAGGAGCCAAAGAAGATTTGCCCCTTAGTCGGTTTCTCCTCGGCAATGAGAAGCTTTACCACCGTGGATTTACCGGCGCCGGAGCGCCCCACGATGGAGACGAATTCCCCTGGCTGGATCTTGAAGCTAACCTTATCCAGCGCATTCTGGCCGTGGCTATAAGTCTTCGTGACGTTTTGGAAAATAATCATAGAACGCCTGAGTGATGCGAATAAAAACGGGCACGCGTCCGTATATTCGTAGTATACCTTATTTCTTCTTGAGCAGCAAATCCAGATCGCCCTCAAGCACCTGTTCTACGCGAGAAAATTTCTCTCCCGTGCGATGATCCTTAACCTGTTTGTAGGGATGGAGAACGTAAGAACGTATCTCGTGCCCCCATTCGGGAGCAACCCGCGTGCGAAGATTCTCGATAGATTGCTCGTGCTTTTCCATCATAAGCGTAAGGAGTTTTGCCTTAAGGAGGGAGAGGGCACGCTCCCGGTTCATAGCTTGGGAACGCTCCACCTGCGAGGCGGTGACAATGCCGGTCGGGATGTGCAGAATGCGCACAGCCGTCTCCACCTTATTCACATTTTGACCACCGGGACCGCCCGAGCGGGAAAATTCCACCTTGAGATCCTTCTCGGGAATATTTACATGCTGCGCTTCAACGGGCGGCAGGACCGGCAGGATCTCGACGAGCGCGAATGAGGTATGACGGAGTCCCTTTGCATCGAAGGGTGAGATGCGGACCAGCCGATGAACCCCGGACTCATCCTTGAGACGCGCATAGGCGCTCTCCCCTTTTATTTCAATGGTTGCATCATTGATGGTCTGCCATTTCCAATTTTTCTTGTCCGCGAAGCGGGAATACATCCGCAGAAGCATCTGCGCCCAGTCCTTTGCGTCATCCCCGCCGGCGCCCGCGAGTACGGACACTGTTGCAGCGTTCGGATTGATATTCATGGAGCCGCCTCTCGGATTTGAACCGAGGACCCACGCTTTACGAAAGCGTTGCTCTACCACTGAGCTAAGGCGGCGCGAGTCTCAGTATACCTAAATTGACAAAAAAGACAAACCAGCATAGAATGTGGGCGGTATACCAAGCGACAGCGCGTTTTACAACGTGAGGAAAGTCCGGACACTTTCTCTGCGCGCAAGCGCGGAGACAGGTAGCGGGTAACGCCCGTCGTCCGTAAGGACAGAGGTGCGAGCAGTGACGTCCTGAAGCGAAAGCCGAAGGAGGACCCCATCCCAAGCTAGAAGGTCCAACTCCGCGATAGGGATAAGAAAGCGGAGGTGAAACGGCTAAACCCTTACCCGAGTGCAAGGCCGCGCTCTGATGCAAATCGGAGAGTGCCGCTCGAGTCCGAGAGCAATCGAGGACCTAGATGAATTGTCGCATAAACAGGATCCGGCTTACGGTATACCACAAACTCCGCCGAAAGGCGGAGTTTTGTTTTATAGCAATGTATCCAGCGCCTGATTTACGAGGGCGTCCGCCTCGTGGTTCTTCTCGCGTGGGATGTGCGTAAAAGAAACCGATTTGAAGTCCTGCCGAAGATTCCACATCTCGATAAAATACTGGAAAAGCTCCTCTTCCTTCACTTTGTACTCCCCTTTAAGCTGGCTCACGAGAAGTTGGCTGTCGGAGCGAATCTCAATATCCGTTTCCGCCGCCTTCTCGCCCCCCAAGAGGTGCTTCGCTTTTTTGAGCCCAAAGACCATCGCCTTGTATTCCGCCACATTGTTCGTAGCTTTCCCAATAGCCTCAGAGTAAGCTCTGTCGCCTACGACTACACCAATCGCGGCAGGCCCCGGGTTGCCACGAGCGCCTCCGTCTGTATAGATAAGAAGCTTGTTCATAAACTGTGATAAGGTTGCCCATCCAGGTAATTTCTTAAAACTCGTTCGCTTGGGAAATAAAGCGGCGCGGGCAGCGCATCAAGAGGAAACCACTTCCACTCAGTTATCTCGTCCGGTTCCATCACCCGGGGTTCGCCCCTGAAATCTGAGCAGTGGAACCCGATCGTGACGAAATGGGCATCATGTACCATGTCGTTCGAAACGCTCACGAGCTTTAGTGTCCTTATGTTGACGGCAATCCCCGTCTCTTCGAGCACCTCTCTCGCCACCCCGGTCTCGAATGACTCCAGAAACTCTAGCTTTCCGCCAGGCATCGTCCAGGTCCCCTCCCCGTGAAGTTCACTGTCCGCTTTAGTCGGATCGCCGTGGCGCTTCCCAAGAAGTATCCTCTCGTTCCGCAAGAGCATCACGCCGAATCCCACTCCAGGCTTCTTCTTTGGGACTTCCATATTCAACTTACTTTTTGAGCACCCTCCAGGGGAACCTCCCCTTAAAGGGGATGGTGAATCCCGCTGCATTTGGGTGCCCACCTCCTTCCGGGAAAGCCGACGCAAGTTTCGAGACATCAAGTCGTCCGGCGGCCCGCATAGAAACCTTCAGTTTTCCCTTCTCGATGTACCAAACAATCCCAAAAGGAGGCTGCTTCCGACAAAGACGATGTCCCAGTTCCGAGGTAAGACGCTTAGCAGAAGAGTTCACAGCAAGAACACGATGCCCCTTGAACTCCACTACCCCTGCCTTTCGTGCTATCTCATCGATAAGCCGATCTTCGTAGGCTAGGAGGAGCTTCCCCTGCGCTGTAAACTTTGCGAGATCCTCCGACCGCTCGAATGCTACCGCAAGCTGGCTCCAGATCGGAAATTCAAACAATGCCAGCGCGATAAAGGTACAAAGCGCTTCCGAATCCGGCAATTGGTAACGCCAAAGATCGCAATCCTCCACGTACTCAAGGAGGCGCGGCATCGACTTCTTCCGATGGAAATGTCGCCATGCAAGCACGGCACCGGAGTGTTTACTATCGAAAATGTTCCCCGGAATCTGTGCCACGTCCTTTCGGGAGCTCTCGTGATGATCGATAACAACGACGCGTTTGTTCGTACGCATCAGTTTCTTCAGAATTGCCGCGGAATAACTGTTATCCAAAACATAGATCTCTCGATCCTTAGGCAGAGGTACTGGAAGCTCGCGGGGTTCGACAGCAAGATACTCGGCTCGTTTCCCGAATTTCTTCCATGCGGCCCACGCTGCTCCAAATCCGTCTGGGCAATTTGCGTGATACAGAACAAGGATGGGTTTCATTTGAGTGCTTGAATTCCAGGCAGTTTTTTACCAGACAGATAATCTAGCATGGCCCCGCCTCCAGTCGAGAGAAATATATTTGGGGGGACTGGGACGCCTTTCAGAAGCTTAAGCGATGCGGTCGTCTCACCGCCACCGATGACCGTTACTGCACGCCTATTCGCGAGAACCGCCCTCCACATCGAAATCGTACCCGTCTCGAACCCCCGCTTCTCGAAGAGTCCAATAGGACCATTCCAAACAATGGTGCGGGACTTTTTAATATGATCACCCCAGATGCCAAGCGTCCGGGAGCCAATATCCAGTATCATCCAGCCTCGTACCTTCGTATCCACGGGTGTGACAATCTTTCCCAATCCCACGAATCGTTTCATAAATGTGACGCGCTCCTTATCATACACCGAATCCCCCACCGGCCAACCCTCTGCGACAAAAAGCGTATTTGCAGGACCGCCGCCTAGGAGTATGTGGTCCGCTTTGTCCCAAAAGTATGTGAGAACTCCCACCTTGTCTGACACCTTTGCGCCACCCACGATGAGCGTGAAGGGATGCTGGTAGCGCTTCATCACCCGGTCAAGATTTTGGATCTCCTTCTCCATAAGAAGCCCCGCATAGGACGGCAGGAACTTCGTAATGGCTCCAATCGAGGCATCTGCACGATGTGAGACCGCGAAGGCGTCGTTCACGTATACGCCCCCTAATTTCGAGAGCTTCTTCGCAAATGTTTTATCGCCCGCTTCTTCGCCAGGCATAAAGCGGAGGTTCTCGAGAAGGAGAATGCTTCCTGGTTCCGCCGCCCGGATACTTCTCTCTATCTCCGCGAACCGAAAATGAGGGAGGAAGCGTATCTCTGTGCGTGTCTTCCGTGCAAGAACATGCGTAAATGGCCTTAAGGAAAGTTCTTTCTCTACCCTTTTCGGCCGCCCTCGGTGCGAGAGAAGAACTACTGTAACTCCATTATTAATGAGAAGCTTAATGGTCGGGATCACTGCATCTAATCGATAACTATCGAGGTTTCCCCCCGGTTCAATATTCAAATCAATGCGCAAAAGACATACCCCGCCTCGCCATTTCTTCAAGTTCTGAGTGGAGAGAAACTTCATCGGTTTTATTGTAAACCAAAAATGCCCCCCGTGACACTACTGATTTCCATCCCAAAACACGTTAGAATATTTCCGTGTCCAAAAATATCGTCATTCTCGGTGCCGGGTTCGGCGGCCTTCAGACCGCCCTCCAGCTCGCAAGAGGACTTCAGCAACGAGGCCTGAACGACCGCTATGGCATCGTAGTGGTCGACCGCCACTTCTACCATACCTTCACGCCACTCCTTTATGAGATAGCAACCACCTCGGAGCAGTCCGCAAACACGCCGATCCTCCGCTCTATCGTCACCTACTCTCTCCACGAGCTCCTGGCCCCAGACGGCGTCCATTCCGTAGTAAGCGAGGTACAACATGTGGACTTCAAAACGGGCGAGGTTCATCTCGCGAGCGGGAAACTCCCCTTCGCTTACCTCGTTATAGCCCTCGGTTCGGAACCGAATTGGATGGAGATTCCCGGGCTCCCGGAACACGCTCTGCCTCTCAAAACCTTCACCGACGCCATCGCAATTCGTGATCGTCTTGTCGCGCTTGTCCAAAAAAAACATCATGATGTTAAAATTCTTATCGGCGGCGGCGGCACGACCGGTGTGGAACTTGCAGGTGAGATAAAAGAATGGATACCCGAACTTGAGGAAGAACTCCGGACTGAATGCCAAGCACAGGTTACCATCCTTGAAGCGGGCCCTTCTATCCTAGGCGGGCTTGACCCTCGCGTCATCCAGGCTGCTGATCGGCGCCTCCGGAAACTCGGTATCGCGGTGCGGACGAATATGCGTATCACGAAAGCGGGGCCAGACTCCGTCACGCTCGCTGATGGAAGTGTCGTTTCTGCAGATCTTCTTATCTGGACCGGCGGTGTGAAACCAGCATCAGCGTCCGAAGCCTGGCCGATGGAAAAGGAACCGCGCGGTCGCATCAGCGTCCGAGCTGCGCTCACCTGCCACTCATCCTCAGACCTGAAAATAGAACCCATGGTCTATGCGATTGGCGACATCGCTTGCTTCCTCGACCCCAAAACCGGTCGTCCGCTACCCCTGATGGCACGACCCGCGATGATGGAGGGGCGAGTTGCTGCCCTGAACATCCTTTCAGAGATAGAAGCTTCTGAACGCGGCGTGGCAACCCCAGAACGGCGCGTTTACCATCCCCATGGTTATCCCTACATCGTGCCGGTCGGCGGGAAATATGCCGTCGCGAAGGTTGGCCCTTTTGTCATCCGGGGTCTCCTGGCCTGGGTCTTCAAAGGTTTCGTGGAGTTCAACTACCTCTGCTCCATCATGTCTCTCCCTCCTGCGCTCCGCATCTGGTCCCGCGGCCTCCGCATCTTTATCCGAAACGATCGACTCGGATAATCCCTTTGCAAAGAAGAATCTGTTACACCAACCTGTCAAAGGATAAAAAAACCGGGCATCCACAGAAACGTGGAGCCCGGATGTTACCTTGGAGCTAGAACCTATGCCCTTTGGGGGTCAAACATCCCGGTAAGGCCATGGCCACCTACTTCGCGATTGGAGGGGTCAAAGACCTGGAAACCGGAGCCGCACGCTTCGGAAGATCTGCACTCTGTTGCATCAAGGCTATCCTCCTCGTCGTCCTTGAGGAACCTTTGTGCAAACAGGGGGCTTACCGAATGGAGCGACAGGCGCCGTCGAGACGCCGAGTTTGTTTGAGGCATAACTACCTCATAGATTAGGTGGGAAGGTGGGTTATTTAGACGGGGTCTATTTCAAGGTGCGAAACGAAACCAACCCCAGGAACTACTGTATCAGATTTCCCAAGAAATAGCAATCCTTGGGAAATAAAAACCGCACCAGGACTTCGGTATGCCGGCGTACCCTACTTTCCCGACTCCCGAAGGAGCAAGTATCATCAGGCCTGCGCGCTTTCACTTCTCTGTTCGGAATGGGAAGAGGTGGTACACGCGCCGGTTAAACACCAGCAAACCGAAACCGTGGTGCGGAACTACCATACGGTTCGGAGATGAGCGAACGGAACAAGCAGTCGGGCACATTAGTACTCCTTGGCTGAACGCGTTACCGCGCGTACACCTAGAGCCTATCAACCTGGTAGTCTTCCAGGGGCCCATAGTATCTAATCTTGGGAGAGGCTTCGCGCTTAGATGCTTTCAGCGCTTATCCCGTCCGAACATAGCTACCCGGCAATTCACTTGGCAGCAAAGCCGGTACACCAGAGGTTCGTTCATCCCGGTCCTCTCGTACTAGGGACGACTTCCCTCAAATACCTAACGCCGATAGCAGATAGAGACCGACCTGTCTCACGACGGTCTGAACCCAGCTCACGTACCACTTTAATTGGCGAACAGCCAAACCCTTGGGACCTTCTCCAGCCCCGGGATGTGGTGAGCCGACATCGAGGTGCCGAGCGTTGCCGTCGATATGGACGCTCGGGCAATACTAGCCTGTTATCCCCGGAGTAACTTTTATCCGTTGATCTCCGACCTTCCTATAAAGCATCGTCGGTTCACTAAGCTCTGCTTTCGCACCTGCGCGGCTTGTCGGCCTTGCAGTTAAGCCAGCTTCTGCCTTTGCACTTTGAGCGCGATTTCCATCCGCGCCAAGCCGACCTTATAGACCCCTCCGTTACTTTTTGGGAGGGAACCGCCCCAGAAAAACTGCCCGCCAGGCACTGTCCCCGTGCGTTTTTGCCGCACCGGTTAGACATTAACGTTTGAAAGGCGGGTGTTTCATTGTCGGCTCAGCCGCACCCGAAAGCACAGCCTTCAAAGCCTCCCCACTACGCTACGCAACCAAACTTAAAAACAATACCAAGCTACAGTAAAGCTTCCGGGGTCTTTTCGTCTTGCTACCGGTACCCCGCATCTTCACGGGAATTGCATTTTCATCGGGCACTTCGTCGAGACAGTTCTCTGATCGTTACGCCTTTCATGCGCGCCGGAACTTACCCGGAAAGGAATTGCGCTACTTTAACACGGTTATAGTTACCGCGGACATTGACGAGGGCTTCGGGCAGTGGGCATTCCATCTTGCGACAGAGCACCCCCGCTCGTTAACATTCTCGCATTGGTCAGGCCTCAGCCCCTATACGTCCTCTTACGAGTTTGCAGGGAGCTGTGTTTTTGGTAAACAGTCGCCAGAGAAACTTTCGCTGCGGCCGTCGTGGCCTTGCGCCACGACGGCAAGGCTTATCCCGAAGTTACGCCTAGCTTTTTTGCCGAGTTCCTTAACGAAGATTCACTCGTTCCCCTAGGCTACTCGCCTCACCCACCTGTGTCGGTTTACGGTACGGTATCCACCCTATCGACCTTAGAGGGTTTTCTCGGAAGGCTCTTCGCTCAAATCTGGCCGGGTAAAATCCGACCTGCATCCAACGCGCGGAACATGGCATTAAACCAGCGGTCCGGATTCTTGCCAGGACGCGTCCCTTGACGCCAGAAACGCCGAACCATTAATCCGCTCGAGATACTATACCTTCGTCACCCCATCGGTATATCTGACGGAGGGCCGGAATATTAACCGGCTGTCCATCAGCTACGGCTTTCGCCATCGCCTTAGGGCCGCCTAACCCTTGGTTGATCTCCGTTGCCAAGGAAACCTTGGATTTACGGGGAGCCGGATTTCAACCGGCATTGCGGTTACTCATGCCAACATTCTCTCTTCCCTAGCGCTCCACGAGCCCTCGCGGGTACGGCTTCACAGCTGCATGGGAATGCTCTCCTACCACTCGCTCCACCGAAGTGGAACGAATCCGCGATCTTCGGTAGCATGCTTTAGCCCCGATAAATTTTCGGCGCACGTCTCCTCGAATAGTGAGCTGTTACACACTCTTTAAAGGATGGCTGCCTCTAAGCCAACCTCCTAGCTATCTGATGGGAATCAACACTCCTTTCACACTTAGCACACATTTAGGGACCTTAGATCGGCGATCTGGGCTGTTCCCCTCGCGACCACGGAGCTTAGCCCCCGCAGTCTGACTCCCGCGCCATACCTTCCGGCATTCGGAGTTTGATTAGAATGCCCGAGCTTTCGCCCTTTGACGATCATCCAGTGCTCTACCTCCAGAATTAAGCACGCAAGGCTAGTCCTAAAACTATTTCGGAGAGAACCAGCTATTACCAAACTCGATTAGCTTTTCACTCCTTACCCAGCTCATCCGAGAATTTTGCACGACTCACCGGTGCGGGCCTCCCCTCTCATTTCTGAGGGGTTCACCCTGGCCATGGCAAGCTCATCTGGTTTCGGGTCTTACGCATGCCGCTAACAACTGTAACGTCCATCCCACCACTTGCGTGACGGGGTGAACGTTAAAGAAGTAACGCCCTATTAAGACTCGCTTTCCCTGCGCCTTCCCCGCCGTAAGCGGTTAGACATTGCGGTATACGTAGACTCGTTGGCTCATTCTTCAATAGGCACAGCGTCACCCGGACTCCGGCTTGCGCCAGAGCCATAAGGCTCCGCTTCTTTGTAAGTAGATGGTTTCAGGTACTATTTCATCGCCCTCACCGGGCTGCTTTTCACCTTTCCCTCACGGTACTGGTTCACTATCGGTCACCAAAAGTATTTAGCCTTAGGAGATAGTACTCCTACATTCCCCCGAAGCTTGTTGACCTCGAGGTACTCAAGATTAAACTGAGGAGTCTATTCACTTTCGCTTACGGGGCTGTCACCCGCTCTGGCACTCCGTTCCAGGAGTTTCGGCTAGCAAATAGATTTTTGACTCCACCCCGCCCGAAGGCGGGCACGCCACAGGCTCCAGGGACGCCTCTTGCGAGGGCCCTAAAGCCTACGGCGCGTCGAATCTTACGACCCTGACAAGCGTCCCTTGCGGGAACACCGATCAGTTTGGGCTTCTCCCTGTTCGCTCGCCGCTACTAAGGGAATACTGTTTAGTTTCTTTTCCTCTGGGTACTAAGATGTTTCAGTTCCCCAGGTGCGCTCCGCATGCATAGTTAACGCATGCGATGGTACGGGTTTGCCGTACCGGGTTTCCCCATTCGGAAATCTCCGGATCACAGGTTGCTACACACCTCCCCGAAGCTTATCGCAGCTACGCCACGTCCTTCATCGCTTTTTGGTGCCAAGGCATCCACCACCCACCCTTCTGTTGCTTGCTCCGTTCGCTCATCCGCGAACGGTATGGAGTTTTCAAAATTCAATCAGACAACAAAAAATCCGCCGGTTTGGCGGACTCGACTCGCGACGCGTAGAATTACACGTCGTGTGACGCTCCGCCGTGATATGTCGGCCCGATGTTCATTCGCCATGGGATTATAGCAAACCGCTATGGGATGTCAATGGCTTCCACCTCGTTTGTGGATAACAGGAAGGGCCGAAACTCTTCAGCTTTGCCTACTCTGGAATCACCAATGGCACGAAGGTGAATCCGAAAAAATGGCGCTCCGTGAACGCATCCGGCCCGGTCTTATCAAGCACGTAGATGCTCTGTTTTATCGGCGCTACAATGCGCCCACCGATCCGGACCTGCTCCTTCCAGGCGGGAGGAATGAAGCGGGCGGCCGCCCCCGCGATGACGCGATCAAAAGGCGCCGCAGCCTCAAGCCCCTTAGAGCCGTCGCCGGGGAAAATCTTCACCGTACCGTTCTCCACGAAGTGGTAATGCTCGAGGCTTGCCTCCGCGCGCGCGACAAACGAAGCAACTCGCTCGAGAGCAATCACCTCCCCGCGGTCACCGACGATAGAGGCCAGGAGCGCCGTCTGCCAGCCGCTTCCTGCTCCCACATCCAAGATGCGTTCGCCGGGCTTTGGCTCCAAGAGTTCCAGCATGAAAGCAACCGTAAGAGGCTGCGAAATGGTTTGATCGGACCCGATGGGGAGCGGATAGTTTCCGTAGGCTTCGGCGCGGTACTCCGCGGGGACGAATAGGGCGCGGTCGATTGCTCGAAACGCTGCGATGACAGGTTCGCTTTTCAGATATCCGTCACGAATGAGGTCACGGACCAAGCTCTCGTTCGTAGCTTCAGCCATGTCATCACTATTCTACCAAGTTCCACGAAAGAGAACAAAAAAAGACCCGATCCGTGGTTTCGTCGAAACATCGACGTATGGATTCGGGTCTGTTGACTTGGAATGGGTACGTGGCATGGTGTTCCCCAACAAAAAAGGTGGATGGTTTAGTTGTTGAGATCTTCTGTGAGGAAGAGTGGTTTGAGCTGAGCATCAGCCCCGATACGAATCGAGTAGGGCTTCGCGCTTGAGATGAGGAACGTTCCCCGGATATCCCTCGTCTCATCATCGGAGCACGCAAGCTCTACGACCGTGTCCGTATCGTCGGGGCTTCGACCGGGCTTGATGTTGATGGTCCTGATCGTCACCGAGAACTTTTTGCAAAGGTCGCAGTTGGTCAGAATCACATGCAACGGCCCGATCACCTCCCCCGTTTCCATCTTCCTTGCCAGACGCTTCCACGCCGCCACGCAGGCTATCCACGCCTTCGCCTCCAGCAAGTACTCCATTGGACACCTCCTGTTTTTAATGTATGACAAATAGCTCTCTGCACCCCCATCTTAGGGTGTAAGGAGGTAAAGTCAAACCGCGGTTTTCCTTAGCGAAAAACCTCCTGTGGATAACCTAGGCCAGCGCGGACTCAAGAATATGGGAGAGAAGGGCCGGGAACGCGATGCCATGGGCAGCGGCCGCCTTGGGGAGCAGGCTCTCCTCGGTAAGACCGGGGATGGTGTTCAACTCCAACACCTGCACCGCACCATTCGTATCCAAAACCATATCCGTCCGCGAGAACCCGCGAGCTCCTACCAGGTAGTGGCAGGCGAGCGCCGCGCGCTGAATCTCGCGAAGAAAGCTCGGGGGGAACGGTGCTGGCGTAATCTCCGCCGTACCGTTGGGCTCATACTTCGCTCGGTAATCGAAGAAGGGGCTCACGCGGGGAACGATGGCGGTCGGGAGAAGCGCAAAGGCGCTCTTAGGGGTACCACGATCCAGCACGCCGCAGGTCACTTCATGCCCGAGAACGAAATTTTGGATAAGCGCCTCGCGCGAAAGATCGAAGACGCTTTCGAAAGCGTGTGCTACTTCGTCGGGTCCTTCGACGATCGTGGCACCCACGCTCGAGCCGCCCGCATTCGGTTTCACGATCGCTGGATAGCCGGCATAGAGACGGAGCCAGTTCAGAATACTCGGGAGTTGCTGCTGCCAATCACGTTTTGTGACGAGACGCGTGAGCGGGACCGCAAGACCAGAATCACGAAAGAGGCGGAGCGAAAGATACTTGTTCATTGCGAGAGCTGAAGCCATCGCACCGGAACCGGTATAGGGCAGCCCAACGGAATCTAGGAGAGACTGGACCGTACCGTCCTCACCGTAGGCCCCATGCATCGCAATGAAAGCGACGTCCGCAAGGCTCCGGAGTTCGTCGGGGGACACTTCCCAGACCCCGGTGCGGCTGATGAAAACGCGCCGCGGCTCGAAGCGGGCCGAGTCGATGGATCGAATGACATTCGCGCCGCTTCTGAGGGAGACTTCATGTTCGGACGACGGCCCGCCCACAAGGACGGCCACGCGTTTCCGCTTCCCACGCCGAACACCTGGTCCCACTGTTACCATTGGCTCCATCGTAACAAATTGAGGCCAGCAGGGCAACCAAAAACGGCCCGAGGCCGCTCCCGCTCTCCACGGCAGGACAGGTTAAGGCAAAGCGGGGCCGCTTGTTGTTTCCTCTCCAATCATATAGTCACTCGCATTCCTAAGATCCTGGGGGATGGCGAGTCCGAAGGAATGGGCAATCTGTTCGTTGATACCAAGGCGGAACTGGAAGGCACGCTGGATAGGGACGCGTGCAGGGTTTACACCTTCGAAAAGCAGTTTCGCGGCCAAGTTGGCTGCCTCGTCACCGAAATCCTCTAAATCGGCCCCGTAAGAAAGAGTACCTCCCTCCTCCAGCTCGGTACGATTCAAAACGATGAGCGGCTTGTGAATCGAAGGTTGGTTCGTGAGCGAAAGAAGGAGATCGAAATTTTCGGTCGTGAACGAATCTGGATAACGGAATACAGCATCCACCGTGCGCGGGTCCAAGGTCCCGAACAGCTGATTCAGCGCCTCACGATCAGCCAGCTGTCGTACTATAAGCGTGACGCCACTGCTTGCCGCCGCCTGCTCGAGCGTCGTCATCACTTGCGGGTCCGCCCCCAGCATATCCGGAGGCCCTTGGGGCACAAGAATTGTACGAGCGTTCGGCATCAACCTCAAAAAGTAGCTCAGGCGATCCCCCGCCACGAGCTCACTACCCCGTTCAATAAAAACGACATTATTACCGCTGCCACCTTCCGAAGCTGCTAGTCCGTCGTGGACAGGATCTATCGCGAGAGTGCAAATGACCGGAATGGTTTGAGTTTTTGCCTGAAGCGGCGGAACTGCCATCTGGCCTGTCACAATGAGATCCACAGGCTCTTGGATAAGCGTATCCGCGGCGTGGTCAAGATTTGTGGCAGAATAGGGAACCTCAATGTCCTGATACTGCACCCGTACATGGTTCTCCTCCGCAAGAATGTCGAAGGCCGTGCGGAAGGTGTTAAAAATCGGTGGGAATTGGTAGTTGTATCCCAAAAATCCTACGACGTAGGTTCTCCCAACTGTTGGTGGAGTGACTGGAGCTCGATGTACGTAGTATTGCACCCATCCTGCCACTGCCACAACAATCAGAATCGCATAAATCCACCACTCGCGAGAGAATTTGCGCATTGCCTATTCCCTGTCCTGTCCCTGTCCTGATTATACCACTCCATCGAAGCCTCAACGCTCCCTTATCACCCATGCCAGCTTTGAGGTTAGGGGTCTTCTCAGACCCTGAGACATTCTGAGACACAAAAACGATGGCAAGGGCTGTGTCTCACCATAGTCTGAGAGGCTTCTTTTATCTTGAGAATAAAGGAAATCACCTGAGACACCATCGTGTCTCAGGTGTATCAGGCAGGGAAATAGCTGGACCGGTTGGCGGCGGGGTCACGAGGATTCGAACCTCGATTAGCGGTTTTGGAGACCGCCGTCCTACCATTGAACGATAACCCCTCTCGACGTCTCCAGCATACGCAAAAAGCCCCGGTATTTCAACCGGGGTCTTTTGTACGTTACTTCTTCGCTTCTTTATGGATGGTGTGTTTCCGGCACCAATTACAGAACTTCTTGAATTCAATCTTCCGCTCCACCAACTTCTTGTTCTTGTGGGTGGTGTAATTCACGTGCTTACAAACGGCGCACCGGAGCCGGATCAATTTCTCGCTATATTTGCCTTGTGCCATACGGAGGTAAGAATACCGAATTACGGTTCACGAATCAAGTGCGGCAACAACCGAAACCTTGAGCCGATGGTCGGGATTGAACCGACGACCTACTCCTTACCATGGAGTTGCTCTACCACTGAGCTACATCGGCTTCGCAGAAAGCATACACAAAAGATGGAGCTTTGGCAATTAAAAATGTAGAGGCGGCCGCGTAACGCGAACCGCCTCTTGTAGCCCCTAGGGCTCGTTTTACTTCCACTGCCACTTCCCGCCGCGCGCCTTTTGCAATTGGAGGTCTACGCCCTCCTCTGCTCCGGCTATCAGCGTGGCGATCATCGTCTGCTCTTCCGAAGCTCTGCCGTCAGCTGAGCGAACAACTAACTCTGCGGGAGCACCGTCCGAATCCCCACTCGTATTGGACATGACCGCAAATCCCTTGGTTATCAGGAGTTCTTTTGAGAAAAGGTTTGGCTCTTTCGGGACCGCTCCTTCCTCCAAAACTTTCTCGGAACCTTTTGCTCTCTGGTCCAACCGGTCGATCAGTTCCTTTTCAAAGTCGTTCGGATCCGGTACGTCGGCTCTCCCGATATGCTGGGTTCTTCCGGTTCTTGGAGACAGGGGTTGCCTTGCCAGAACCCGATCCTGGTCCTCGAGGTCCCTCACGATATCAGGGTCCTGGTTGCCCGGGTTAAACGCATTGAAAAGGTTTACTGGGACCACCCGGCCGGACGCTGAGCCCGACACATTGTGTTTTTTCCGTGACATACACTACTCCTACGGTTGGTGGGACTTATGTTGTTGTTTAGGTACAGCACTGCAAACGGATGTTAACATAATAACTTAATTATATGGAATCGTCAAGTAACCTTAGAGCCAGCCCCGGGACTCGAACCCGGAACCTTTGCTTTACAAAAGCATTGCTCTACCAATTGAGCTAGGCTGGCCGTCCCATTCCAAGGTAGCAAATAGTAGATGCAAAATCAAAGAGCGGCTGGCATTAGGGTACACACTGCGGAGATCGGTTTTTGATTTGCGCCGGATTGGACGGTGTTCGAACCATTATGCAAGGAATTGAGGTGGGGGTCAATTAAAAAAGCCCCCAGTGTTTGCTGAGGGCATGGAAATCTGCATTCCATCATGGCTTCAAAAGTTTCCTTTTCTTTTCCCTTCGTTTCGAGCCTGTTCAATCGCCTGTTCGAAGAGTTCCTTTTGTGCTGGCGTGAGATCCTCAAGAAGTTTGGCAGCTTCCTCACCCTTGGGAGGACTGCTCACTGTTATGAAGTGTGGGTGCATGTATGCCCCATCGGAGAACTTGAGAACTTCAATAAATCTTGGTATCTTATTCTGTTTATCAATTGCGCTTGCAAAGAGTGCTTGTTGATAGGTCTCGAAGTAGGCATCGCGGACAGAATCGCCGTCGCGCCCCACAATTTCGACGACCCAGAGCTTCGTCATTTCGATAAAGGTTGTCCCCAGCTTCATCGCTTTTCTCCTTTGAGGTGTGAGTGTGGTTATGTGAAGACTTCTTGTCTGAAAAACAAAATAGCACTCATGTGCTATTTCGTCAATACCTTGGTGCGCCGGGTAGGATTCGAACCTACGTAGCCCGAAGGCGCTTGATTTACAGTCAAGTGCAATTGACCACTCTGCCACCGGCGCATCCTGCCTATGAATGGTTACCCAACGGCCCCGCAGAATCAAGGGGTGGGGCTTCTTCCTTTTTCTCTTCCGCCACAACCGCCTTCACCTCTGGCGTGAAGGTAGCTTCCCGTTCCACGTCTTTCTTAAGGCGGCCAATCTTCTTCGAGAGCCCATTATCAAGCTTGAGCAGCATCACCCGGAACCGTCGGAGTGCTTTCTCGGAGAACGAAAGAAGCCGTTCATCCGCACGCTCAAGGTAATGCGTGACCCAGGAGGGGGCAGCGGGGCGCGGGCGGGAAGAATCTACATCGCTCACGCGCGGCAAGGCACGGGCTACGCCGTAGAGCACAGCGCCCACGCTCACCATAAGTATCATCTCCAGAATGAACTCAAAGCTCATACCGGACAAACCGCTCCACGCGGATGTTTTCCCCTACTTTCGCGACCGTGCGCTTTACGAGCGCTTCCACGGTGAGCGACTCGTCCCGTACGTAAGGCTGTTTGAGAAGTTCGGCAGGATTCTTCGGATCCATCGCCGCGATATGCATCGCAAGCTCGTGCGCCAGCTCGCGGAACGGATCTGAACGCACCACGAAGTCGGTCTCTGCGCGGAGCTCAAGGAGTACCCCAACCCGCTCATTGTGAATATAAGACTGGAGGAGCCCCGCACCTGTCGCGCGGTTTCCTTTTTGTTCTGCCTTCGCCCATCCCCGCTCGTGGATCAGGGCTATCGCTTTCTCGACATCGCCCTTCGCGTCCTCAAGAGCGCGCTTACACTCCATCACGCCCGCTCCGCAGAGCTCGCGCAGTTTTTTGACGTCATTCCCGCTCACCATGGATTAGAAGATGAAAATTAAGCTGCGACCGTCGGCTTGGTAGCTATCTCAAGTTTGCCGAGCACCCACTCGATACTCGTGCGCGCGTGGTCATTCGCGAAAATCGGATAGTTGACGCGCTCCGGGTTATCGTTGGTGTCGAGGACGGCTACTACGGGAATCTTCAGCTGAAGCGCCTCCCGAACCGCGGTCGCCTCCCGCTCGATATCTACCACAAGAAGCGCATCCGGAAGCCGCGTGTACGCCGCGAGCCCGCTGAACGCCTTCTCGAGCTTGCCGATCTCCTTCGTGAACTGGCTCTGTTCTTTCTTTGTGTACTTCTGGAGTTCCCCGACCTCCCTACGGGCTTGAAGATCGTGGTAGTACTTCAGCCGCCCCTGGATCACCTTGTGATTCGTGAGCGTGCCGCCGAGCCACCGGTTGGTCACATAAGGAAACTTATGCGCCTCGGCGAAGGTTCGGATAGCCTCTTTCGCGGACGGTGAGGTTGCCACACAAAGAACGAGGCCTCCCTTCTGCATGACACCCTGGAGGAATACGCCAGCGGTCTCCAGCCCATCCCAGGTGGCCTGCGGATCCAGGAGTTCAATCTCCTGCCGCGTGCCGCTTACGTAGGGCTTCATCCTCGGGTGGGTGCGCGAACGCTTGTGGCCGTACATCACGCCCGCTTTGGCGAGTTCCTGGATCATTTCATCAGTCACTACCGTTGGCATAGCTGTACTATCATAGACGAGGATTCAAAATCTGTCAAAGCATGACTAGGCATGCCGACGTCGCCACTCCGAGATCTTTTTATGATCCCCCGAGAGTAGCACTTTCGGCACGACCCATCCTTTTCCACGCGCCCCCTTCGGCCGAAAGGTTTCCGGCCGCGTGTAGACCGGATACGAACCCTTAATTTCCTCAAGCGACTCATGCTTTCCGAGAACACTGGGAATATGGCGCGCTACAGCCTCCGTGACCACAAGTGCCGGGAGTTCCCCGCCTGAGAGAATGTAAGGACCGATGGAGAACTCCTCATCGGCGACGTGCGCTGCCACCCTTTCATCCACGCCTTCATAGCGCCCGCAGATGAGAACAAGATGGTCGTACCGCGCGAGCCGCCGCGCGTCGGCCTGTGTGAATTGTTTTCCGCGCGTCGAGAAAAGAATAATGCGGTTCTTCTTACCCTTTAATTTCAGAGATTGGATAGCGGCGTACACCGGTTCAATCTTTAGAACCATCCCAGGCCCACCACCGAACGCTCGTTCGTCCACCTTGTGATGTCGATCTTTCGAAAACCGGCGAAAATCAAGCGGCAGGACTTTTAAAAGCTTACGATCCACCGCTTTTCCAAGAATGGAGGTGTGGATATAGGACCCGAGAGCCTCCGGGAAGATAGTGAGAACGTGAAAGGTTGTCATACAATTCAAGCTCCATGAGCACGTGCTTCGGCAGCCGCGAGGTCCAGTCTGAACTCAAGTGTCTCTCGATCGATACTTTCAAGCAAGTCTTCCAGCCGAGCGTTGTAAGCGTTCAGCCATGCCGCATAGAAACTATCCTCTGCTGCCACCCTGAGACCACCTTCTAAATATAAACGCCCGCGCTTCAAATCCATCTCCACCTGGCCTTCCGGAGACGCGACGTCCGCCATCTCCCGCTCATTCCACTCCGAGAGCAGCTGCTGGGTTTCCGGGTCCTCGATCCCTTTCGCACGTAACATTCCCACGACACGTTGCCGCAGCTCTTGACTCTCCGGTGATGGGAATTGTTCCGTCATACCACGATTGTACCGCGGTGTATCTACCGCGTAAACCGCCGAAACAAAACCCCGCCTTCAAAGGCGGGGTTACACACGATAAGTGAAAAGTTATCCCTCCGCGCCTTCCCGCGGCACATGAGGTGCTCGGAGCGAGCCCTCCGGCTCTTCGATCTTCAGGTTCACACGCGCGTTATTCTTAACGCCCACGATGCGGAGCAAGGTCCGAATCGCCTTCGCGGTAGAACCTTGACGACCGACCACCTGACCCATGTCCTGCTGGTTGACCTTGAGAGATAAGAGGACGCCCATCTCATCCACCTTCCGGTCGACCTTCACGTCGTCAGGATGGTCCACGATGGACTTCACGAGGTATTCCAGGAACTCCTGATCGGTTTTCGTCATACTGGGTTGCTATCGGTTCTTCACTTCGACCTTTTCACTCTCGTGTCCGAATTCTTTCAAAGTTGGTTTGCGTGATATCGGTTCCCCCCGCACGCGCACAAGAACGCGCTACGCCGTCGGGGCCGCCGCCGCAGGCGAGGCAGATGCCGCTGCTGCTGCCTCCTTCTCTTTCTCCGTCACCTTCTTTTTCTTATGTACGGCAATCTTAGCTCCTTTCACCACGCCCGAGCGGACGAGAAGGTTCCAAGCCGTTTCGGTCGGCTTCGCACCCACCTTCACCCAGTGGGCAGCGCGCTCTTTGTCGATCAGAAAAGCATCTGTGTGGGGGTTGAACCATCCGATATCCTCCGTGACACGCCCCTGCAGCTTGGAACGCTTCTCCGCCACGACGATCCGGAAGGATGCCTGGCGTTTCTTGCCAACCCGCTTGAATTTAATAGCTAGCATGTAGCTCCTAGATTACTGAATATCGGGGGAAAATGCAAGACCTGCCTTGCGCGCTAGGCCTCGAGTTTCAGGGAAAGCACCTTGGAAACGCCGTCGTCCCCCATCGTGACACCGTAAAGAATATCAGCCGCCTCCATCGTGGAACGGTTATGGGTTACGATGATAAACTGCGATTTCCCCGAGAATTCTTTGATAAGCTCGGCAAACCGTCGGGCGTTCTCCTCGTCGAGAGCCGCGTCGATCTCGTCCAGAACCAAGAAAGGCGGTGGTGAGACGCTGATAAGGGCAAAGAGCGCTGCGAGGGAAACCAGGCTCTTCTCGCCACCCGAAAGCATCTCAAGAGATGTTATTTTCTTCTTCGGAAGCGAGAGTTCCACTTCTACGCCTGCGTCGAGCTCTGGGTCACGTTTCTCCTCAGGTTCCGTAGGTGCGGGAGTCGTTTCCTCGCCCGCTTCGGCCGTGACCTCCACCGGCGCCGGCGGTTCATACTTTGTAAGTTTTAGGTGGGCCCGTCCCCCGCTGAACATAAGCCGGAAGTACTTATTGAATTCCTCATTCACGGCCCGAAAAGCGCTCTTGAATTCGCCGTGGATGCGGACCTCGAGATCGCGGATAAGAGTTCTCAGATCCGCCGCGGCTTTTGTAAGATCCTCGAACTCGCGGTGCAGGAATTCGTAACGCTCCTCGCTCTCCCGGGCTTCCTTCACGAGGTTCTCGTCGATCTCACCAATGGCCGCCATTTCGCCCCGGAGACGCAGCATCCGGCGCTCGCTGTCCTCGTCCGGAGGTTCGGTCGGCGCGGGGAGTTCCTCAAGCTCGGAAAGCGACCGACCAATACTCTGCCACTCCCGTTTGACCTCTTGAAGACGGAGTTCCACCTTCTCGCGTTCAAACGCGAACGTACGAATCTGGTCATGAAGCGCGCGGAGCTCGTTTTTCTTGGCCTCAAGACGTTCCACATCACTCCGAAAAGCCTGGTTCAACTTCTGCTGCTCTGCGGCGACGTTCTCCTCTTTCTTCTGAAGCTCGCGGATACCGTTGTCGACGGCAGCAAGCGCCTTACGAAGTTCCTCCCGCTCTTTCTCGAGTCCTTCGACCGAGTTTGAACGCGGTTTGCTTTCAAAGCGCGCAAGTTTCTTCTGCCAACCTTCAAGTTCACGCTTCACGTGCACAAGGTCCTCCGAAGTGAGGAGTCCGGCAACTTCCCGCGCAAGGTCCCGAAGTAGGGACTCCATCTCAGCGATAGAATGCCTCTCGGTCGTCTCCGGCGTGAGCCCGAGCTCGATACGCGCCTCGATGCGCGCAAGCGCCTTCTCTGCCTCGCCGCGCCGCACTAGGGCCTCCGAGAGTTCCGCCCTAATCTTTCGGGTACCAGCTCCGTCGTCGGGCGAACGGTAGGTGCGGTCAAGTTCCTTCTCAAGCTTCGCAATCTCATCTTCCAGGACATGGATCTTCCCTGTCACCTCGCCGGAAGGTTCCGAGAGCTTTTGGAGCTCCGCCTTGAGCGCACGTTCACGGTACACGTATGTGCGGTTCTCGAGGTCTCGCAAGGTTGTTTCGATCTCTGTGCGGCGCTCGAAGCGCCCCTTCTGTCGTCGGAGGAACCGAAGGTGCGGTGCAAGCTCATCGAGCATCGCCTTCACCTTCTCGAGGTTCCCTTCGCTTGACGCAAGTTGCCGTTCGGACTGAGCCTTCTTCAGACGATACTCACGGAGTCCTAGGATTTCCTCCACCATCGCGCGGCGCTCCTGCGGAGAACTGCGGACAAAAAGATCGCTCTGCCCCTGGCCTACCATCATGAGGCCGCGGCTTCCCATGCGCGCGCGCGCGAGCATCGGAACCAGATCACGAAGGCGCACTTCGCTGTCATGCAAGAAGTACTGAGAAACTCCCGAACGGTCCACTTTCCGTTCCAGTGCGACTTCCTCGGTCGCGAGCGGGAAGATGCGCGAACGGTTGTCAAAATGGAGCGAGACTTTCGCCAGGCTCACCGCCGGACGCTTCGGAGTCCCGGCGAAAATGAGGGTATCGAGCGTCTCACCCCGAAGCTGCTTAGCTTCGCGTTCGCCCAGAACCCAACGAAAAGCGTCGATAATGTTCGATTTCCCGGAACCGTTCGGTCCCACAACAGCCGTGACCCGCGCAGGAAAATCCAGCACGGTCTTCGCCGCGAAAGATTTAAACCCCTGGAGCTCGATGCGTTTTAGAAATGTCTCCATGAAAGCTATTCCTCGTGCACGTGCTGTTCGTCTTTCAACTTTACGAGCGCCTCCTCGGCCGCGTGAATCTCGGCCTCCTGCTTCGAAGCGCCGTCCCCTTCTGCGATCATGCGCTCGGCGAAGAATACACCCATCTTGAAGTGCTTCTCGTGGTCCGGCCCTTCGGCGCCCAGAACACGGTAGGTCGGCGTCACCTTGAACTCGTCCTGCGCGAGCTCCTGGAGGAGACTCTTAGGGTCCCGATAGAGGCCCTTCTCGAGAACCTCCGGAAGGTGGCGGAGCACGAAGCGATCCACGAGCTTGCTCGCGGCCTCGTACCCCTGATCTAGATAGACCGCTCCGATGACCGCTTCCATCGCGTTCGCAAGAATGACCTCGCGCGCCTTTCCTTGGCTCCGTGCTTCCCCGCGGGAGAGAAAAAGGAATTGTTCCAGATCCAACTCGCGCGCGACGCGCCCGATCATCTGATAGTTCACAAGCGCGGCGCGCAGACTAGTAAGCGTCCCCTCCTGCGCTTCGGGATGCGCCTCGAAAAGACGTTCCGTGACCGTGAGTTCGAGAACTGCGTCGCCTAAATACTCGAGGCGCTCGTTCTGCGGCAACGGCCAGTCGGGGTGCTCGTTCAGGTAGGAACGATGCGTCAGCGCTTCCTTAAGGAGCGCTATATTCTTGAAATCCACGTTCAGGTTGTTTTCTAGGTCTTCGATGCGCGCCATTGTAGTGCTGCACCGAGGCCACCAATCAAGGTCCGGCGGTCAGGCCGCGGGCTTCGGATCTTGATTGCCGGTCTCTGCGCTCTTCGACTGTGTTTCCAGCTCTCGATAAACGGTTCCCAGAACTCCGTTCACGAACTTGGGCGAATTGATGCCTCCGTAGCTCTTCGCGATCTCGATAGCCTCGTTGATAGCCACCTTCGGTGGCACCTCGCTACGGTCGGCATAGAGAAGCTCGTAGAGACCAATGCGAAGGACGTTCCTATCGATGATGGCGATCTGTTCCAAGGGCCACTCGGGCGCCGCGCGTACGATGATGGCGTCGATCTCCTTCAGATGCTCAACGATGCCCTTCACGATACGCCACACGAACTCCGGCTCGTCGATGCCGGGGCCGAACTCCGCCATATTGCGTTCCACAACAGACGGGAGATCGTTCGCGTGCTTATAGAAGTCCCACTCGTACAGGGACTGGAGAACGATCGTGCGGGCCAGATGTCGAGTTGCCATTGAAACGCCGAAGCCGAACTAGGGAGTCGCGTGCGCCGCGCTCCGTGCTTTCCGCTTGGGATACGCGCCACACTGAGGACATGCGCGGTGTGGCATCGTTGGGCCGCCGCAGACCGCACAAACTGTAAGGGTTCGCTTCTTGAGAGCCAACTGGGAACGCCGCCGACCCACTTTTGATTTGGAGTGATGGCGTAAGTCGTGTCATGGTCGTTTGGGACGAGAGACCGTACCTCTCACAGGGCGTATCTCTCTACCTTTTTTGAGTGTACCGTAGCCCCGAAGGAAGGTCAACCGATGCGCACGCGAGTAACCGTGGCGCCGGAGCGCCGCGAGGTGCGAGCGCGTGCCGTAGCCTTTATGGGCCGCAAACCCATAGCGGGGGTCCCGCCGATCGAGACGAAGGAGTAGGTGGTCTCGGCGCACCTTGGCGACGATGGACGCAAGAGCGATAGCCGGTATCCGTTCGTCACCCCGGATAAGCGTGAGCGGTTGACGGCGGTTCCCTACCACCTTGAGCGCCCGGGCTGACACAAAAAGACCACCATCCAGGAGAATCTGCGCATTTTTGGCCTCCATAGGCCGTTCCTGGGAGAGCCGGACAAGAGCTCGGCTTGCGGCCCGGTTTGCCGCACGAGTAATGGAGGTCCGATCTACGGTCGCGGGACCAGCAGAAGCTACTGCAAAGGGAATATGGGCTTCACGAACGTGAGTGTACCATCGTTCCCGCGCTACAGGCGAAAGCTTTTTGGAATCCCGGAGAACCCCGAGTCTTCCAAAACTCCGAAAATGGATCCGGGCGGGAAGAAGGAGCGCGCAAACCGTCACGGGCCCCGCGAGGGGACCCCGCCCGACCTCATCGATGCCGATACGGTATATTATGCGATGCCCCATCGTGCCAAGACTTAGTTTCCATTCCAGAATAGCCTACCAAGAGGTAGGCGTCCACGAGTCCCTCCACTTTCTATACACTGGAAGCGTTATTGTCCACTATGCCGCAAGGGCGAAGGCCTCTACAATTAGGAACGTACCACCCCCATGGAAAAGTTCGTCCACCTTCACGTCCACTCGCACTACTCGCTCCTCGATGGACTCGCGAAGATTGACGATCTTGTGAATGCGGCGAAGGAAATGGAGATGGACGCGCTCGCCCTAACCGATCACGGCAATCTCTACGGGGCAATCGAATTCTACAAGAAGGCAAAAGCGGCGGGCGTGAAACCGATCTTGGGCGTCGAAGCGTATGTCGCGCCCAACGGACTTGCATTGAAGCGGCCGAAGATGGACGAGACGCGTTACCATCTCACGCTCCTTGCAAAAAACGAGACTGGATGGAAAAATCTTCTCAAGCTTGTCACGACGTCGTACCTCGACGGTTTCTATTACAAACCTCGCATCGATAAAGAGCTCCTCGCTGCACATCACGAGGGGCTTATCTGTCTCTCGGGATGCTTTTCAGGCGAGCTTGCGAAACTCGTCACCGCAAAACGGATGGAAGAAGCCGAAGCGCTCGTCCGCTGGTACCGCAACACTTTCGGCGACGACTTCTACATCGAAGTTCAGCCGCACATGTACCAGCCGACAATGCCGCTAACTGAAGCGCCACTCGTCGCGCTCGCGCACAAGATGGGAGTCCCGCTTGTTGCAACGCAAGACGCACATTATGTACACCGGGAAGACAAGACCGCACACGAGATTCTCCTCGCCGTGCAAACAAACTCTAAACTCGACGACGAGGACCGTTTGAGTCTTCGGAACTTCGACATTTCCCTCCGATCTCCAGCAGAGATGATGGAACTTTTTAAGGAACTCCCAGCCGCCATCGAAAACACAGTTGCCATCGCCGAGAAGTGCAATGTCACGATTGAACTTGGGAAGACAAAACTCCCCAAGTTTAATTTGCCAGAAGGTGAAACGTCCGCGAACGCGTATCTTTCGAAGCTTGTCGATGAACGCCTCCCCGCGCGCTATTCCGAACCCTCCCACGCCGTCACCGAACGAGTGGCGTATGAACTCTCGGTCATCGAGAAAACCGGTTTCGCGGATTACTTCCTCATCGTCCAGGATTTCATCCGCTGGGCACGGGCCCACGGCATCGTTGTAGGGCCGGGCCGGGGCTCAGCCGCCGGCAGCATCATCTCCTACATCCTTGGTATCACCAACATTGATCCTTTGAAATACGACCTGCTGTTTGAGCGATTCCTAAACCCCGACCGCATCCAGGTCCCGGACATCGATATCGACTTTACCGATACCCGCCGCGACGAGGTGGTTTCCTATGTCCGCGAACGGTATGGAGCCGATCGGGTCGCTCAAATCATCACGTTCGGGACTATGCTCGCCCGCGCTGCCATCCGCGATGCTGGCCGCGCGCTCGGCCTCCCCTACGGCTTCTGTGATACCCTGGCAAAGCTTATTCCTGGGATGCCCCTCCACACGACCATCGACCAAGCGCTCGACGCCGTCCCGGAGCTTAAAACTAAATATGCGACCGAACCGGACGCGAAGAAGGTCATTGACGCCGCGCGCAAACTCGAAGGAGTCGCTCGGCATGCCTCGGTCCATGCCTGCGGGGTCGTCATTTCCGCCGAGCCACTAACAAACTTCGTCCCGCTTCAACGCGCTCCCCAAGGGGACGACACCGTCATCACGCAGTTCGAGATGCACTCCGTCGAGGACCTCGGGCTCCTCAAAATGGACTTCCTGGGTTTAAAGAACCTGACCATCATTGAAAAGACACTCCGCCTCGTGAAGGAGACACGCGGCGTGGACATCAACCTCGACACGCTTCCTTTGGACGATTCGGTAACCTTCAAACTTTTCCAGAGCGGCGAAACAACCGGCATTTTCCAATTCGAATCTTCCGGCATGCGCCACTATCTAAAAGAGCTCAAGCCGACCTCACTTGAAGACATCATCGCGATGGGCGCGCTTTATCGACCAGGACCGATGGAACTTATCCCGCACTACATCAAGCGCAAATTCAAAAAGGAACCTATCGCCTACCTCCACCCGCAGCTCGAACCCATCCTCGCTACGACCTACGGCGTGGGCGTCTACCAAGAACAAATGATGCGCATCGCGCGCGACCTCGGCGGCTTCACACTCGCGGAGGCCGACACGCTCCGGAAGGCCATCGGGAAAAAGATAAAGAAACTCCTCGACGAGCAGCGGGAGAAGCTCATCAACGGGATGAAAGAAAAAGGTATTCCAGCGAAAACCGCTCTGGCTATCTGGGAACTCTTCCCGCCCTTTGCACGCTACGGTTTCAACCGGAGCCACGCCGCCTGCTACGCGATAGTGAGCTACCAGACCGCTTATTTGAAATCCCACTATCCGGTGGAGTTCATGGCTTCGCTTCTGAACATCTCCGGCACCGAGATCGACCGCATCACCTTCCTCGTCGGCGACGCGAAACGGCTCGGCATCCCCGTGCTCCCACCCGACGTGAACACGAGTTTCCAGAGCTTCACGGTGGACGGTGAGAAGGTGCGCTTCGGGCTCCTCGCGGTGAAGAACCTTGGTGCAAACGTCGTGGATGCCATCATCACCGAACGGAGTAGCGGCGGGCCCTTCAGCTCGCTTTCGGACCTGCTCTCCCGCGTCCAGCATCGGGATATGAACAAGAAATCCCTGGAATCGCTCATCAAATGCGGGGCGCTCGATTCGCTCGGTGTGGAGCGCGGCCAGGCTCTGGATAACATCGACGACCTCATTAAGTTCAACCAAGCAGCGAAGCGGATGAACGGCTCGAACCAGTCCTCGCTTTTCGGCGCGGCGACGTTTGCCGCAGTTCGGATGCGGCCGGGTACGCCGGCCGACAAAGGCACGATGCTCGCTTGGGAAAAGGACCTTCTCGGCCTTTACCTTACTGATCATCCCTGGAACGCCTATATTCCGAAGGTGGCCGGCCAAGTGAAACCCCTCAAGGAGGTTCGCGCGCTTCCGGCGCCCACAAGCGACACCAGGAACGGCCCGCGGCTCCGCTTGGCCGGCATCATCTCAGGGATCCAGAAAATCATGACAAAGAGCGGCCAGCCGATGCTTTTTGTGACGCTCGAAGATCTGGACGACAATCTGGAAGTGCTCGTCTTCTCCGACACCTTGGCTAAGCATCCTCTCACGTGGCAGACAAACAAAGCGGTGATGATCTCGGGGCGCCTCTCCTGGCGCGACGCAGAACCAAAGCTTATCTGTGACGGTGTGAAAGAACTCTAAGGCACGGACCTCGCGTGACACGAGGAAATATAAAGGCCCCGCACATCGCGCAGGGCCCTTTTGGAGCCTACAACTCCCGCCATTCACTGGTTCCAATACCGATAGCTGGCAGCGGCATACTCGGCGTCACTCGCAACTCCATATCGGTAAATCCTTTTCACCTTGCCCACTTCCTCGTTATCGTCCAACCGCAAATAATGATCGCTCCCATATTTGAGAGGGGCATGCATTAGTACGGTCGTACCGTCATTCATAGATACCGCACACATGACCGTATCGATCTCGGCATAATCCCCGCGGTGCACCCGCTGCAGAACAGCGCGGTTCGAATCGAGAAGCACCGCGACCGCGGAGTCCGCCGAGGGTATAGCCGTTTTGGGGTTGTTTGGAGTACTGGTAAGTATGACGAGGATAACGGCAATGATAACCACCGCTGCAAAAATTCCCATGCTTTTGGGGTGCGAACTTGGCTTTTCCATCGTCTACCCTTTCTGTATTCGTGAGTTAAAGAAGGCTGATTATGTCTAACATTAAAAACGAGTAGCTGTCAATCACTTCCAAAACCGAGAAAGAGCGAGGTATAATCAAAACGCTATGGCAAAGGGAGCAAAAACTTCGGACGAGCAGCTGGAACACCTACGGCACTCTCTTGCGCACCTTCTGGCCGCCGCGGTCTTGGATATCTACCCCGGGACCAAGAATACCATTGGGCCCTCTATCGAGAATGGCTTCTATTATGATTTTGAGTTCTCAAAACCCATCTCGGACACCGACCTGTCAAAGATCGAGGACAGAATGCGCGAAATCCTTAAGAGCTGGCGGTCCTTTAAACGAAGGGAGGTTACGACCGCAGAGGCGAAGAAGCACTTCGCAAAAAATCCTTACAAACTCGAGCTTATTAAGGAGTTTTCGGGCGAGGGCAAAACCCTCTCTCTCTACACTTCAGGAGAATTCACTGACCTCTGCCGCGGCGGTCATGTAGAGGACGCACAAACCATCGACCCCGCGGGGTTCAAGCTCGACCATATCGCCGGGGCCTACTGGCGCGGAAGCGAGAAAAATACCATGCTCACGCGCATCTACGGACTCGCCTTCCCAACCAAGAAGGAGCTTCTCGCGTACCTGGCTCTTGTCGAGGAAGCGAAGAAGCGGGATCACCGCCTAATCGGCAAGCAACAAAAGCTTTTCACGTTTAGCGAATTCGTCGGCTCCGGCCTTCCCCTTTGGCTCCCGAACGGAACTATCTTGAAGGATGAGATCGAGAAGTTCGCGAAAGAGACCGAGGAGAAAGCCGGCTATGTCCGCGTGTCGACTCCGCACATCGCGAAGGAAGAGCTCTTCAAGAAATCGGGGCATCTCCCCCATTACGCGGAGTCAATGTTCCCCCCCATGAAACTCGATGACGGGAACTATTACCTCAAGGCGATGAACTGCCCCATCCATCACCTCATCTACGGGTCGGAGCCACGGAGCTACCGCGATCTTCCAGTCCGACTCGCTGAGTACGGGACAGTCTATCGGAACGAGCTCTCCGGTACACTCGCCGGGCTCCTCCGCGTCCGGATGCTGTCGATGAACGATGCGCACATCTACTGCCGCGCCGACCAAATCGAAGAAGAATTCCGATCCGTCCTCGCCATGACCCTTGGATACTTCAAGATTTTTGGGTTAGAAAATTACTCCTTCCGTCTCTCGCTCTGGAGCTCGAAGAACAAAGAGAAGTATATTAACGAACCAAAGAACTGGGAGCTCGCCGAGAGCATCTTGCGGAAGGTTCTTGTGAAACTAAAGGTTGATTTCGTCGAAGCCGAGAACGAGGCGGCCTTCTACGGCCCCAAGGTGGATATCCAATACAAATCCATCGGCGGGCGCGAAGAAACCATGTCTACCATCCAGCTCGACTTTGCCGCCAAGAAGCGGTTCGGGCTGTCCTACACCGACAAGAACGGCAAAGAGAACGGCGAAGTCTTCGTCATCCACCGAGCTCCGCTATCGACCCACGAGCGCTTCATCGCCTATCTTATCGAACATTATGCGGGGAATTTTCCGACCTGGCTGTCGCCTGTACAGGTACGCGTGCTGCCTATCGGCGAAGCCCACCAAGTGTACGCCGGGCATGTGGCTGAGGTGCTCACATCGGGTGGTATCCGCGTGGAGGTGGATGAGGCCGCCGAGACTTTGGGAAAGCGCATCCGCGAAGCGGAGCTTCAGAAAATTCCCTACGTCCTCGTCCTCGGCGACCGGGAGATGAAGGAAAAGAGCGTGAATGTCCGCGCACGCCATCAGAAAGAAACCATGACAGTTCCTCTCGATGCTTTTGCACAGAAACTCTTGAAGGAGATCCAGGAAAAGAAATAGTTCGTCTGATGGGAATAAAAATGCGCCTCCCAAAATTGGGGGGCGCGTTTGTGAAAGCGTGCCACATTTTTCTTTACGACCAGGGTTTATCGGTTTCGAAAAGATCTTCTCCCTTCGGTATGAATCCGCGACGGTTCTTCCCCGCCAAGCCTACAATCGCTGCAACGAACGCGGTGATGAGTGTTACAATGCTCATGACTTTGAAGCTTGGGAACCGCATGATATAGATCCTTTCCAGAAAATTCTTTTAAAGATCGGTGGGTTGTGCCTCTAATGTATCAGATATTTTCATCTCTGTCAATTGCCGGTATAATAAAATGATGGAACGGAAACTCGTCGTCGTGGTCGGACCTACCGCAAGCGGAAAAAGCGCGCTCGCGGTTGCCTTAGCGAAGCGATTCAACGGAGAGGTCGTTTCCGCAGATTCCCGACAAGTCTACCGCGGCCTCGATATTGGTTCGGGCAAGGTCACGCGGCGAGAAATGCGCGGTGTTCCACATCATCTTTTAGATATCGCGGACCCCCGCCGGACCTTCACGGCAGCGCAGTACCAGCGGAGAGCGCTCAAGGTTCTTCAAGGAATCTGGCGGCGCGGCCATATCCCCATCCTCTGCGGCGGGACAGGGTTCTATGTGCGGGCAGTTGTGGACGGTATCACGTTCCCAAACGTGAAACCGAACGCAACCCTGCGAAAGCGGCTGAATCGCGTATCGACCCCCAAACTCTTCGCGCTCCTCTACCAGAAGGACCGGACACGTGCGCGGACCATCGATCGGAAGAACCGTCGTCGCCTCATCCGCGCGCTTGAGATTGTCGCAGCCAAAGGCAAGGTTCCGAAGCTTATGGCCCACCCTCCCTTCACTGAAGTGCTAATGGTGGGTCTCCGAAAAGATACAAAAGAGCTTAGGAAACGCATTGAAACAAGGCTTGCGCGACGCCTGAAGCAAGGAATGGTGCGGGAAGTACGGGAACTCCACGCGCGTGGTGTCTCCTGGAAACGCCTAGAGGATTTCGGGTTGGAGTACCGCCACGTGGCGCGGCATCTTCAAGGAAAAATTTCTAAGGTTGAGATGGCCAAGGCTATTCTCCATGATTCTTTTGCATACGCCAAGCGCCAGATGACGTGGTGGAGACGCGATGCGCGCATTGTCTGGCTTGAAAATGCTCCCGAGGCTATTCTTCTCGCGCGACAGTTCATCAGGGGATAAAAAGCCCCCACCTTCCAAGATCTGGAAGATGGGGGATGTTTTAGAAAAGCAGGAATTGAATCGGTAGTGCGTACAAGCGGTCGGTGACCGCCCGATTCCCAGCGTGTCTCGGATGGGGTTATGAGCCCTCGAGGCGCTCCTACTCTTCGTACTCCGGTAAGGTGTCGGGCACCTAGCAGCCTCTTATTAGGCCACATACCCCGCGGGGGTTTGTTTTCGGTGCTTCGGCGATATGTTGCGTGCCACCAATAGCGCCGTTAGGGGCAACATCCGGAGACCAGCATTCCCACTGCTAACCTATAAAAAGAACGGTGGTTGAATAGTAACCCCCGTGCATCAAGCTGTCAAAATTGAGCCTCAACCGAGCTTCTTTGTGAAAAGCTCCTTCAAGACCGCAGGGTCTGCTTGACCCTTTGTCTTTGCCATCCCCTGCCCAATAAGGAACTGAAGTGCGTTCCCTTTTCCTTTCTTATAGTCCTCCACAACCTTGGGATTCGCGGCGATGACCTCCTCCACAAACTTGCCCAGTTCGCCTGTATCGCTCATCACTTTCACGCCACCTGTTTGTATAAGCACCTCGGGGTCCTCGCCAGTCTCCACCATCTTTAGTAGAAGGTCTTTTGCGAGCCGGCTTGAGAGCTTTCCCTCCTGAACGAGCGCCACGAGATGCGCGAACTCTTCAGGCCCCACCTTGGACGCTCCGACCGAAAGTCCTCGTTCGTTTAAGAGTCCCCGAAGGTCGCTCAAGAAGTAGTTTGCTAGGAGTCCGTAGTCTCCTTTTTGCAGTCGTTCCTTGAGTTCCGAGGCCGCATCCTCAAAGTAATCCGCAAGCGCTTTTTCCTCCACAAGACGCTCCACCTGGTCGCGGTTCAGGCCGAACTCTTCCCCGAACCGGCTGCGTTTGGCCGCGGGGAGCTCCGGCAGCTCGTCCCGGAGAGCTTCGATATTGAAGACCCGAAGGTCCAGAGGCGGGAGATCCGGCTCTGGGAAATACCGATAGTCGTGTGCGGACTCCTTAGAACGCTGGCTCTCCGTGACCTGCTTTTCGTCGCTCCAACCTCGCGTCTCCTGCTTTACCTCCTTCCGTGCATCCAGGAGTTTCCCTTGTCGGGCTATCTCATATTGGATGGCGCCGTAGACTGCCTTGAACGAGTTTAGGTTCTTAACCTCCACCTTAGTGCCCATATCCAAACTGATGTTCGCCTCCACTCGCATTTGGCCTTTCTCCATATCGGCGTCCGAGACCCCAAGATAGCGTAGGATGAGGTGGAGCTCTTTTGCGAACGCCACCGCTTCCTCCGCGGATTTCACATCGGGCTCTGTGACAAGTTCCATCAGTGGCACGCCGGCCCGGTTATAGTCCACGTAGGAAGCGCCGGATTCGGACTCCTTCTCGCCTGGGAGCGCATGCAGGAGCCGCCCCGTGTCCTCCTCAAGGTGGATGCGCCGGATACGGATATCCTTCAGGGTCCCGCCCGAAATGAGCGGGTCTTCATACTGGGATATCTGATATCCCTTGGGGAGGTCGGGATAGAAATAGCTTTTGCGATCAAAGTGAGAATCGAGCGCCACGGTTCCTCCGAGCGCCAAACCCGTCCGAAGAACGAAGAGGATCGCCTCCTTGTTCGCCACGGGAAGCGTTCCAGGATGTGCGAGGCAGATGGGACAGACATTCACGTTCGGCCGCCGCTCTTCCGGGTTATTCGGACACCCACAGAACATCTTATTCGCGGTTTTCAGCTCAGCGTGAATTTCCAGACCAATCGTAGGGATTCGCATATATTTATATTCTACACCCGCTACCAGACCTTCGTAACTGTCATCTCTCGCACATTCCCCGGCCGGGATGGGATTTCGAACCGGACTACGTCACCCTCGGTCTTGTTCTGTAACGCCGCCGCAAACGGCGCGAGCAGGGTCGTGGTGGTAATCCGTTTTCCTTCGCTCTCGATCTCGACGCCCCCACCCTGCGGGAGAATAAAGTATGTCGTGCTTTTTCCGTCGGCTCCCTTGACCTCAACGATTGCTCCTGCCTCAACGGCGCGGCACGTCGGAAGCCCCGACTGGGAAAGCTCTTCCAAGGCCGCAATCGCTTTCTCTTTTTCGGCGAGAGTGCTGTTTATCTTATCTTCGATGGCACGCATCTGGAATCTGGTCGTGTCGCTGTGGGACTGCGTGGCGCTGGGGGAATCCACCACACCCTGGTGTACTGTCTTCAGACTCCTCTCGAGCTCCGAGCGCTGTTCCGTAAGCTTTTCTATGACCGCGCGTAAGATAGTCTTCTTATCCATGTTGACGTTAATCATCATAAACGAGTTCCTGGGTTTTGAAAATAAAAACCGCCAGGTGGCGGTTTTCTGTTTCTCTTAATGCGGGGGTTAATCTACGACCTCAATCCCCATGTTCCGGGCGGTTCCGGCGATAATCCTCATCGCAGCGTCCACGTCCGTGGTGTTCAAATCCTCCATTTTACGCTCTGCAATGGCCCGAAGGTCCGCCTGCGTCACTTTCCCCACCTTCTTCGAATGAGGCTCGGCTGAGCCCTTCTCGATGCCCGCAGCCTTCCGAAGAAGCGCTGATGCCGGCGGGGTCTTCAGCTTAAAGGTAAAGCTCCGGTCCTCGTAAATCGTTATCTCCGCAGGGACGATATCCCCCGTCATGGCCTTCGTGGCCTCGTTAAACTGTTGGCAGAACTGCTGGATGTTCACGCCATGCTGCCCCAACGCCGGTCCGATGGGCGGTGCGGGGTTCGCGGCGCCCGCGGGAATCTGGAGTTTCAGGGTCGTTTTGATGGGTTTCGCCATGGTTATACTTTCTGTACCTGCAGAGAATCGAGCTCCAAGAGTGTATCACGGCCGAAGATAGGAACCAAGACCTTCACCTTGCCATGCTCTTCGTCCACCTCGGCGATGCGACCTTCCTGTTCCTTAAACGGCCCGTCATTCACGCGTACGAGTTCGCCCACCTTGAGGTCCACTTTGTACCGCGTTTCTTTCTCGCCCATCCGCGCAAGAAGCTCTTTGATCTCCTCGTCGGAGAGCGGAGTCGGCGTCGCGCTGTCCGCGCCCACGAAACCGGTGACGCGCGGCGTGTTCCGCACCACCGACCACGAGTCGTGATCCATAATCATATCCACGAGCACGTACCCGGGGTAAATCTTCTCCTCGATGGTCTGACGCTTGCCCCCCTTCACGCGGATTTTCACCTCCTTCGGTACGACGACCGCGAAGATCTTGTCCGTCATCATGAGAGATTCCACGCGCTGCTTCAGATAGCGGTCCACCGCATCCTCATATCCCGCATATGTGTGGATAGCGTACCAGCGTCGCTCGCCTTTCTTAGTTTCGTTCCCCTTGCGTTCCTCCATGGGTTAAATGATCCGTTGAAGTACTTGAAGGAGTACGGAGTCGAGGAAGCCGAGAAAAATAGCGAGTCCGAGAGAAAAACCGATCACAAACCCGGTGTACCGCGCGGTCTCACGGGTCGTCGGCCAGTTAACGCGCTTCAATTCCTGGCGTGATTCCTCGATGAAAATTTTGAGCTTCGTGAACATGGTTCCTGTAGATTAGGAGCTCCAGGCTTAAATGTCAAGATTTTTGACGCTTGCGGCGTGAGCTTGGATGAAGTTTTTCCGTGGTTCCACCTCCTCACCCATAAGAATATCAAAGAGACGGTCTGCCTGCACCGCGTCATCCACATTGACCTTCAAAAGCACGCGAGCCTCCGGATTCATCGTTGTCTCCCAGAGCTGGGAAGGGTTCATTTCACCGAGACCCTTGTAGCGTTGGATGCTCACGCTCTCGGTTCCCATGGTTTTCTGGGCACGATCCCTCTCGGCGTCCGAGTAGGCGTAGCGGACCTCTTTCCCCTTCTGGAGGCGGAAAAGCGGGGGTTGGGCGATATAAAGATGGTTGTTTTCGATGATCTGGGGAAAATAGCGGTAGAAAAGCGTGAGCAGGAGCGTCCGGATGTGCGCGCCATCCACGTCCGCATCGGTCATTAGGATGATCTTGTGGTAGCGGAGCTTCGTGATATCGAAGCTGTCCGAGATGGCCGTGCCCATGGCGACGACGAGCGCCCGTATTTCCTTGTTTAAAAGCATCTTATCGATACGCGCCTTCTCCACATTCAATATCTTGCCTCGCAAAGGCAGGATGGCCTGGAAACGACGGTCGCGCCCCTGTTTCGCCGAGCCGCCGGCCGAGTCGCCCTCCACGATGAAGATCTCCGAATCTTCGGCGTTCCGGGAACTGCAGTCCGCAAGCTTGCCCGGGAGCGTGAGTCCTTCGAGCGCCCCTTTGCGGAGCACTGTGTCCTTCGCCGCTTTCGCCGCCTTCCGCGCCTTCGCCGCGAGGAGGTTCTTCTCCATGATGGCGCGCGCATCCGAACCGTACCGCTCCATGAATTCCTTCAGGGCGTCTGCCACCACAACCTCAACGGCCGTCCTGGCGCCAGGGTTCCCGAGACGCGCTTTCGTCTGCCCTTCGAACTGCGGCTCGCGGATCTTGATGGAGACGGCGGCCACGAGCCCTTCGCGGATATCGTCCCCCGTGAGATTCTCCTCGGCCTCTTTGAGGTATCCCTCCTTTCGCGCGTAGTCGTTCAGAGTACGCGTGAGCGCCGCGCGGAAACCCGTAAGGTGAGTCCCGCCGTCCGGGGTATAGATATTATTCGCGAAGCTCATTTCCTCGCTCTCCACGTCGTCCGTATAGGCGAACGCGGCTTCGATATCGATGTCGTCCTGATCCTTGCGGACGTAGAAGAAATTCGAATGAATGGTTTTCTCGATGCCAATGAGATACTTCAGGAAAGATTTCAGGCCGCCGTCGAAGTAGAACCCATAGTAAGCGGACCCTCCGGACCGGGCGTCCAGGAGCTCGATGCGGACCCCCTGGGTGAGATAAGCCTGTTGGCGAAGGTGATCCAGAATCTTCTTAAAATCGAACTCGATTTTCGGAAATATCTCCGGATCCGGCTGGAACACGATGCGCGTCCCCGTCGTATCTGACTTCCCTATCTTCTTCACGCTGTACTGCGGCACGCCGCGCTTATACTCCTGCACATACACACCGCCATCTTTGTTGACCTCCGCCTTCATCCATGTCGAAAGCGCGTTCACAACCGAAACACCGACGCCATGGAGACCGCCTGAAACCTTATACGACTCGCCTCCAAACTTGCCTCCGGCGTGGAGCGTGCAAAGCGCGGTCTCGAGTGCCGATTTCTTTGTCTTCGGATGGATGTCGACAGGAATACCGCGACCGTCGTCCGTGATCGCCACCTTGTTGTCTTTCAAAAGCTCCACGCGGATGTTGCGCGCGAAACCCGCCATCGCCTCGTCGATGGAGTTGTCCACGACCTCCCAGACGAGGTGGTGCAAACCATCCACGCCTGTGGTGCCGATGTACATTCCCGGCCGCTTCCGAACAGGCTCAAGGCCCTCCAAGACATAGATATCTTTTGCAGTATAGGAAGCACCGCTCGGGGCGTTTTTACCGTTCTTTTTGGTAGTTTCAGCCATTGTTTTGGGGGGCGGGACAACAAAAAAAGGGCTCCCAACCCACAACACCATTGTATCAAAAAAACGCTTGTATTACAAGCGTAAATGGCAATTTTGACTCTCTAAAAATCCCGAAAATGAAGGGGTTTTTAGGGGGCGGTTTTCGGAGGATAATTTACCGGATAGAAATAGAAAGAGCCACCGTATCGGCTGGCTCTTTGGGGTTCGCATGCTTCTGACGTGGTTATGCGGGGAGATTGACCCGAGACGCTTCTGCCGATGCCCGGGCCAGCTCCGTGGACGCGCGGATCAACTCGAGAAAGCTTTTCCGATCCATGCTCTCGTTGATAAGACCGGATGCCCATTCAAAGGGATGGGGGTCAACCGCCATTAGTCCGTTGAACTCCGCTCGGGCGAGAATTCTCTCCGGTTGGCTCCTCTTCAGATCAAAGGCGCTGGCCCCGTGAATGGGAAAACCGACCATGAGTTTTTCGTTGACATAAAACAGGTTAGAATTCATCTTCGAAAGGCGTGGTTCGAGTATTTCCCAGACCTCCTTCAAGAGGGTGGGGTTAAGCGTGAACACTACGCCCTCATGCGTTCGAACAATGGCGGGGAAAAACCCCATAAGCCCGTGGACAAGCTCGAGAGAGTGAACGGTTTTGAGCTGGTACCCCGTCTGATCTCCCGCAAGAAGCTGCTGGAGATTCTCCGGGATTCCAAGAATCGGCTTTCTGATTCGTTGCGGCATATATACCTCCTTGTAAAGTGAGAGGGATTCTGGATGTTGCTGCTCACTATACTAACGACCTCTTAGGAAATGTAAAGCTCCAGCAAGGCTGGAGCTTTATCCCCCAGGCCAACGGGCGCCAACGTTTATCGCCAGAGCCCAAACTCCAACCGGATACTATTCCTAAATCGGCCGAAGGAAGATGGCCATCGAAGAGCGCGGTTGTTCCCCCGTTGTCGTCCACGGGTGAAACCCTGGACTCCAACGCCGGTCCGCCGCCATCCTCCAGGGCTCTGCGTGTAGGCGCTTGGTGCGGAAACACTGGAGCGAGCAACCGAGAAACTTGCGCCATCGCTATTCAAGGAAGACGGGGTTGCGAGTGCCTGCCCCCCGCTCGTAATCATAGTGAGCGACCCTGCTCCTGCGGCGGCAAGCGTCTCTTGGCTTCCATTCACGACTGCATAGCCGCCCGTGAACTGCATCGTACCGAAATTATCCAGCGAAATGAACCCGCCCACTCTACCGGCCCCATTTGTGGGCATTTCTTCTATCCAGTCAGCAGAGGAATGCGATGACACATACGAGATGCTTGTTTGATAGTGCCCTCCAGTCGTGTTGTCGTTGAAAGAGAGTTGCCAGTTGTTGGTGGAGGTCTCGTTCAGGGACACGGTCACGGAGTCGCCGCCATGCACGGTGAGCGGGATGATCTGCTGAGATTGCGGTAATATTTCATACCATGCCTGATACGTTACGACGCCGTTCTGGACGATCGCCTGCGTGCCCGCCTGGATAAGGTCTTGGGATGAGATGCCGCCGATGCCGACCCAGGTGGCGTCCGCCGCGATGCCTGTGGTGGCGGTTACCGACGGGGCAGAGACACTCCACGCCCCGCCGATGCCGCTGTACACACTGCCGGCGGAAGCTACATACCCCGACCAGTTTTCCGATACGCCGGTACCCGCCGTTGCGTTCGGTGGCGTCTGAGCAAACGTCGGAGCCGCCACGAGAAAGAGTATCGCAGCGGCTACCCCGGTCGAGATCCCTATTGAGATCTTGCTGGACATAGTGTGATTACGTTTAACTTAGAACCCGAAGAGGTGCTGGAAGAACCCACCGATGGCACCAAAGATACTGCCCATGAAACCCATTCTGTGGCCGCCCGATCCCGTGCTCGTGGAGTTCGGCGGTACGGTTCCGTTTCCTTGGTCAATGACGGAGGACGCGGTGACCGAGGTGCCGTTGACCGTGCCCTGCATGATGACGCTGTCGCCGACACTTACGCTCGAGAGCGAAGAGGTGGCATTCCCCTTGGTAACAGCGGCACTCGAGGCATCCACCGTATAGGTGATGTTGCTCCTGTTGGTGACGGTAAGCGTCGGGCCGTTAACCGCAGTGACGTTGCCGCCGATGACCGGCTCTCCATTGCCCTGAATCGCGGGCATGGGCGGCCTCTGCCCCCCCATCGCGCCATCGCGGATGGCAGTCGCCGTGACACTCGTGCCGTTGATCGTCCCCTGCACCATGACCGTGTCGCCAACCGCAAGGTTCGACACCGAGGAACTTGCTCCATTCTTAGTGACCGTCGCGTTGGTCGCATCCACGGTATAGGCGCTATCGGCGGTGCCACCAGGCCCCATCTTGGAGGTTACAGTCAGGGAAGAACCGCTAATCGAACCAATCGTCCCGAAGACACCCGGTTTCATACCCCTCGCACCGCGTCCCATCATACCGTCACGGATGGAGGTTGCGGTAACGTTCGTTCCGTTCACCGTGCCTGCAACCATAACCATATCCCCTACGCTTACGTTGCTGAGCGAAGAAGCACTGCCATTCTTTGTTACCGTCGCATTGGATGCATCAACGGTATATACGGTCGTCGATACCGTCGTTGTGGCGTTACCTCGGGGATTACTTGTAACCGTGAGGGTTGAACCGTTTATCGTAGAGACGGTTCCAAACACTCCAGGGGCCCGACCCCCCATACTCCAGTGGCCAAAGCCCCCAGGGCCGGCCGCAAGCGCTATCCCACTGAACAAAAGCGACCCCGTAACCGCCGAACCGATAATCGCGAACATGATTTTTTCTCTCATATGATATTTATTAGCAATTGGTTTATCGACCTTTCTAATACAAAGGGTAGGACGGTTACGGTGCATCCGGGTTTTCTATCAATGCACGCGGCAAGCAAGCCTCACAGAAGATGATTGACATCGCCTTGGCGGTCGGTCTACAGTGAAAACAGCTATCTAACTCAATAACACGGTTTACCCCGAGAGGTGAGAAAATGGGAACAACGATTGGAGCACTGCATGCACCCACGGCACCGTACGGAGCCGCCGAATTGAAGCGTGTTTTCCCGAGGAATTTGGCGACTGGCCTCGCAATCGCAATCGTGATTCATCTCTGTATTGTAGGCTCCTACTATGTCACCCGGCTGCTTCAGGCAGAGGAGCCACCGATGGTCATTGTGCGCCTCATGAAGTACACCGACCTCGGCCCCCCTCCCTCCATCGTCGCTTCGGACGTGCCGCCACCAATCTCTGTTTTGGCGGCCACGGCGAAACCGTCCGTTGGTTCACCGGTTCCGGTACCCGACGCTGAGGTAACGGCCGATCAGACGCTTGCGACGCAGCAAGAGATGAGCGCGGCTCCCGCACCCGTCACCGAAGCGACCGGCGGAGCCGATGTGCAGGTGCAACAGGACATCAAAATCGACGACGATACGCCGCCGGCGGATTTCGTCGCGGTCGAGAAGAACCCGGTCATCATAAAGAGCGTCAAGCCGGTGTATCCCGATCTCGCGATGCGCGCGGGCCTCGAAGGAAGTGTCTGGGTGAAAATCTGGGTTGATAAGGAAGGGAAAACAAGGAAAGCCGTTGTTATGAAAAGCGATGCCGACATCTTCGAAGAACCGGCGCTTGCAGCGGCGCGACAGTTCGTGTTTACACCCGCTTATATGAACAATGGCCCCGTGGCGGTATGGGTTTCCATCCCGTTCAAGTTCAGACTGGAGAAGAAGTGAGCCCGAACGTGTCCACCGCGCAGACGGAATATCGGAATGCCCAGGTTCGTTATGAACCCGGGCATTTTATTACTCTTCACTGAGCCGCCCTCCGCCGCATGCGCGTGCGATACGAGTGCTATACTGAAATCGTGACTTACCTGCAGGCTCTCATCATTGGAATGCTCCAAGGTATCACGGAGCTCTTCCCTATCTCGAGCTTGGGGCACAGCGTGATCCTGCCTCAGCTCGTGGGGTGGTCTATCGACCAGAACAGCCCCATTTTTCTCACGTTTCTTGTAGCAACCCACACGGCGACCGCTCTGGTTCTTTTTTTCTTTTTCCTCAAAGATTGGCTCCTGGTCCTTAAGGGGATGTGGGTTTCGCTCAAGGAACGGGCCATAGAGGCGGGGGGGCCGTATGCGAAGCTGGGGTGGATGCTCGTGGTAGCAACCATCCCTGCGGGGATACTGGGTCTTCTGTTCCAGGACACCTTCAAGAGTCTTTTCGCGTCCCCGCGCCTCGTCGCGGTTGTCCTGATATTGAACGGCGTCATGCTCTGGAGCGCGGATATTCTGCGCAAGAAAAGAGCGGCCCAAGAAGTTATTTCGCAAGAAATGAGCGACGCCCGCATCGCGGAGCGTTCCTGGTGGCAGGCCACGAAGGTGGGGTTGCTCCAGGTGCTCGCGCTCGTACCGGGGTTCTCGCGGACAGGCTCGACCATCACCGGCGGTCTTCTGGTGGGGCTCTCTTATGAGGACGCGGCTCGCTTTTCGTTCCTTCTCGCGACCCCCATCATCGGCGCGGCCTCGCTCCTAAAACTTCCGGAACTCGTAACCACGCAGGGCGAGGCGATGTTCATCGGACAGACGCTCGTGGGCGCTGTCGCGGCGGGGCTCTGCGCCTACGTCTCGGTGCGCTTCCTCCTGAAGTATTTCGAGACAAAAAAACTACGGCCTTTCGCCGTATATTGCATCGCCATCGGAGCACTCGCTTCCCTCCTCTTCTTCCTACATGGATGACTTCTTCTTGCCGCCGGCGAACCAAGCGTACACGAACGCCAGGACACCGATGACAAGCGCCGCAAGCCCGTGTTTGAAGTGAATGATAGAAGATCCTGCGATGTGCCCCGGGAAGAACGAGGGCAGGGAGCCGGCCGGCGTCACCCAATAGAGGACAGCGAGAATGACGAAGAGTACGCCGAGAATAACTCCAAAAATTGCGCCGGGCTTCTTCATGTATTCAGTATATAGGATACCGAAGATTCCGTAAATCAAGCCTCAGGGCCGTCTAGAACTCCTATTTCCTCTTCACGCCACGCCCTCTACGGCTTCCCGGCCAGCACACTGGGCATGGAGTGCTACCTCGATACTTATGCCCGCGGCTGCAGGTTTTCCAGCCCCTGCTTACTTTCTTCACAATCACTTCTTCTTTTTCCACCGCGGAGCAAATCGGATAAGGAAGGCGTATAGCTTTGCCAGGGGTTTGCTCATACCCCTTCGGACCATTGCTTCATAGCTCGCCCTTTGAAACTCCTTCAGATTGCTCCCTTCATAGCACAGCTTCCCGTTCTTGAAACAGAAGCTGCAGTATAGATCAGATTCTCGCGGACCGGGATCCTTTGCGAACGGCATCATGCAACTCTCGCAACTGTTCTTCTTCATTTCTTCTTCATTTCAATATTTTAAAGAATAATCTTCTCTATGGCCATCCGAACGGGGGAAATCATATTTCCCAGGCTACCACGCCAAAGCGCTTGAGCTTTTCCTTGTATCCTGGGTAACGATAATATGCTCTACGCATCGCCGCGATAGAGGGCACTGAGGGCATAATCCTTCTGAACGGGATGGCTTTGGTCATAGACGTGATGCTCCTGAAATGGCGTGCGCGCTTCACTTTCCGCGTGATACGCTCCTTGCCGCACACGATGACTAGAATATCGTCCTTCGCAATATTTCTGTAAAGCTTGGTAGCGGCTCTGGTTTCCACAGTCTTCAGCTTATCCCTTATCTTCTTGAAATCCTTATCATCGGCGCGGAACCTCAACACTATCTTTCTCATGCGAGGACTCTCTTTATTCTTTCAACGGCTAGCGGCATGTTCCGTTGTCCTTGACCCACTGGGTAGTAGACCGGATACGCTCTGAAGTGGACGCTCTCAATCTCCAAAGTCTCAGATTGGACACCTTTATAGCTACTTACCTTGACCGGCTTACCCAGCAAGATTGAACTGACCTGGTTTCCAAAGAGGACAACTTTCTTCGGCTGGACCAGAAAAATCTCCTTTCGAGTACTTGCAAGATATTTCTTGAAAGTGCCGTTTGAGAGATGCCTGGCGTCGTCCTGTGTGCATTTCGCCAAATTCGTCACATACACCCCATGTTTCGACAGCTCCCGATAAAGTACATTCGCAAAAGCTTCTGTCCACTCTCCGGCTCGAAGTGTTTGGGTCAGTTTATAATTGGCGGCGGACAGGAATTTCAACTTGAAAAACAACCCCCACGCGCTCTTTGTCCCAAGCCAAGGTGCATGCAGACCGGTCCACCCCGCATGCGTGGACACATTCCTTCCCGTCGGATTCATGAATATAAACATGACATCCGGTTTATGGACGCAACCAGCGCCATAGACGGGCGTTAGCCGAGGGGACCCGTGCGCTCGATGCAATCGATCTATTTCGGGATGCAACTGAATTAATTGCACGCAGCTGGGTAACTTAGAAAACTCAAACGGCCTTTAATTTAAAACACGAACGGGATTAGCATCTTCGTTCTCTTCTGGTATGCAGGGTACCCGTTCGGGAATTGTTGCGACATAATCCCCTCTTCTACCCCCGCACTGTGGATGAAATACCAGCAGAAGAAAATGAACGGGACAAGCCAGAGTGCGCTCGTAACAAATACCGTCCCGAGGATAGCTAAAAGGATACCGGTATAGATGGGATGGCGCACCCAAGCGTAGGGCCCCGTGGTCACAAGATCGGTATTTTCCTTTAAAGACATCGGCATGCCCCAGTTCCTCCCCAGATGCCGGCGAGCCCATATTGCAAGCGCTAGGCCTAGAATGCAGAGAAGTATTCCGAGGCTGTTCACGATCGTGCTTGAAAAGACGATGTCTCTAATGGAAGAAAATTGACGGAACGCCGCCGACTCAAGCACCGAGAAGAGGACGATGGTGATGATAATGCGGACACCCACATTGCCTTTTCTTCCCACGGTCTTCTTGGCACCAATGGAAGAAATGAGCCAGTATGCAAGGAAGGCGATCCAAAGAATCGAGAGGAGCAATCGGAAAATGGTCATCGGTACCATTATGGAAGGGGTGAGAGTGAGCGTCAACGATTCCTCTATTGTTTAAATCCGGTAACGGCATATGATGAGCGTATGGATACCCTCACGTACGTGATAGTTCTCGTCCTCGCGATTCTGCTCTCGGGCATAAAGGTGATCACGGAATACCAGCGGGGGGTCATCTTCCGCCTGGGCCGCCTCGTCGGTACGCGCGGCCCCGGACTTATCTTCGTCATCCCCATCTTCGAGAAAATGGTGCGGGTGGGGCTTCGCACGGTCACTATGAACATCCCTTCGCAGAAGATTATCACGAAGGACAATGTTTCCATCGACATCGCGGCGGTCGCCTACTACCACGTCGTGGACTCCCAGAAGTCCGTGGTTGCCATCGAGAACGTCCACGACGCCGTGAACCAGATCAGCCAAACGACGGTCCGGAACGTGGTGGGCCAGTTCATGCTCGACCAGTTCCTGTCCCAGACCGTCGATATCAACGAGAAAATCAAGAACGTCATCGACGTCCACACCGAGCCTTGGGGCATTCAAGTGACGGCTGTCGAGATCAAGGACGTCATCCTCCCGGACAATATGCAGCGCGCGATGGCCAAGGAGGCCGAAGCGGAACGGGAGCGCCGGGCGAAGATCGTCGCTGCACAGGGCGAGTTCCAAGCGGCCGAGAAACTGGGGCAGGCAGCCGAGATTATCGCCGCCCACCCCGTCGCGCTTCAGCTCCGCACGCTCCAGACCATGGCGGAAATCGCCACAGAAAAGAACTCCACGATTATCTTCCCCGCGCAGTTCATGACAACCGTGAAGGAGGCGTTGGAAATGCTGAACGAGGACAAAAAGAAGAAGTAACTCTCGTTCCTTGAAGGTGGAAATACCCATCCTTTCGATGGGTATTTTATTCTTACCGAACCTAGCCGGTCGGACTACTTTTTCTTCGCTGGCTTCTTGGAGCTCTTGCGGACGGGCGCGGCCGCCTTGGTAACGCCGGCGCCTCCGGACAATGCCCCGAGATCGAGTGTCTGGTCGATGCGCACCTGCGCCACGAAGTCGGGGATGTGGCTCACAAGCACCAGGGCGCCGTCGTACTGGTCCAGAGCTTTCGCGATGACCGGCAGGTGCCGGAAATTGATGTGATTCGTGGGTTCGTCGAGGAAGAGAAGCCCCGGGCGCAGGAGCACCAACTGGGCGAACGCCACGAGCCCCTTCAGGCCCTCCGAGAGGGCGCCAATCTTCGTTTTCAGGATGCGCTCGTCGAGGAGGAAGCCGGCGGCAATAGAGCGGACTTCCTGGTCGCTGTTATACGCGGCGACATCGGTGAGCGCGCGGTGGACCGTGGCGTCAAAGTCGAGCGTGGAGAAATCCTGGCGGTAGTAGCCGACGCGCGTTCGGGGAGCGATGTGCTCGCCCGACGCCTGACCTTTTGCGAGATGCTCCAGGAGGGTGGTCTTCCCGATACCGTTCGGCCCCGCGAGGAGCAGGTGCTCCTTTCGCCGGAGTTCGATATGCACGGGCCAGGCGGTCGGCGCGTGCCCTTCCATGACCGTGACGGACGTGAGGGTAAGAAGAACCCCCATCGCTTCCTCCTGGCAGGGAATGACGAAGCTCCGGATGGTCTTGTCCTCCTGGCGCACGGTGACAATCTCACTCTCGAGCTCCTCGATCTTCTCGCGCATCTTGCGGGCCACATCACGCATGTGGCCTCCTTTCTGGCCGAAGAAGTTCGCCTGCTCCTTCCGGTGCTCGATATCAAGGGCTAGCCGGGCGTTTTTCGCCCGCTCGCGCTCCAGCCGGGCGAGAATGTCCGCGACAACCGTGAGATAGTTCCCCGCGTACTGCTCTACCGTCCGGGTCACGGATTCGAGATACAGGACGCCGGTCGTGAACGCGTTCAGGAACTCGGCGTCGTGCGAAATGACGATGCAGGTCTTCTTATAATCGACAAGGAACTTCGTCAGGTGCTCGATGCCCGCCCGGTCGAGGTTATTCGTCGGTTCGTCGAGGAGCAGGATGTCGGGGTCCTGGATGAGCGCGTGGGCGAGGAGAAGGCGCGCTTGCTGGCCGCCGGAGAAGGTCCGGAGCGCCCGGTCATGCGGAGCCTTGAGGCGCACGACGTCGAGAAGGCGGTCGATGCGGGGGTCGATATCGTACGTCTTCTTCGGAAACGCCAAGGCAAAGAACTCGCGCACCGTGAGATCGAGCTGCTCGCGGGGGATGACTTGGCGCGCGGTCGCCATGGTGACGTCAGGGGCGACGGCGACTGAGCCGTTCTCGGGAACCAAAGAACCGGTAATAAGCTGGAAAATGGTCGTCTTTCCGGCACCGTTCTGCCCCATGAGCGCCACCTTCGAGCCCCGGCGAATCGAAAAGGATACCCCGGAGAGGATGGGTTTTGTGTAACCGTACTCGAAGGAAACGGCATTGAATCGGATGATAACGTCGTCGTTTTGCATGAATTTACTCAAGTCGCAGGTCGAAGGCTAAGTATGCAATTTTAAAATACTTAACGCAACCACGAGAGAGTTCCGCGGGATGCAAAAGGCCTCGAGCAATGAACCTAGAGGCCTTCTTTATCACCCGCGCGTATTGCCAACTAGTTCAGGAACTCGGATTGACGGACCCCCACCGTGAGGAAACAAGGAGGAGCACCAGACCGACGACGACGACCCCGCCCGCCGCAAGGAATGCCGTTCCCGGACCCGCCGTCTGCCAAAGGTATCCCCCGCCGATACCCGCGACGAGCGCCCCCAGGCCGACCGCCGCGTTTAATAGCCCCATCGCTCCGCCGCGGAGCTCGTCGGTCGAAAGCTGCGCCGCGAGCGAACGCTGGACGCCATCGGTGAGCGCGGGGAAAAGCCCCAAGAGGAGAAAACCAATGGCGAGCGCCCAGGATGAATGCGCGGCAAAGAGAAAGTAGTAGCCAGCAAGGAGAATCCCGTAGCCCGCGCAGATGACCGTCCGGGCACCGAGCCGATCGCTCATCTTCCCCGCCGACATCGAGAACCCCGCGTAGGAGAGGTTGTAGATCATGTAGAAGAGCGGAATGTCCGCGAGGATGAGCCCTAGGGATTGCGTCGTGAGGAGGAGAACCGCGATGGGAAGGCTGCCCACCGAGAGCACGAATACCGCGAGCGCGTACAGCTTGAACGCGGGCGAGAGGCGCGCGAACGCAGCTCGAAGGGTCGCTCGTTCCCTCTTCACTGTGAGGGCGATGTCGGAGATAAAGAAAAGCGTGAGAATCGTGATGATGCCCACGACGAATGCTGTGAGGAACACGGTGTTGAAGTGGAGCGGGTAGGCCCGCAGGATGAGATACGCGACCAGAGGGCCGAGGATGGAACCCAGGGTATCCATCGCCCGGTGATATCCGAACGACCGCCCAAGCTCCTCCTTCGGGGTCGAGAGGGAGATGATGGCGTCCCGCGGCGAGTCCCGGAAACCCTTTCCCACCCTATCGAGCACGCGGAGCCCCAAGGCGCCACCCACTGCGGTGACGAACACATAGAAGGGCCTCGTGAGGACCGAGAGCACGTACCCGAAAACCACGAGCGGCTTCCGTCGTTGGAATCGGTCTGAAAGGTTTCCGGAGTAGATCTTGAAGAGGTTTGAGAGGCCTTCCGCGACGCCGTCCACGAGACCAAGTGACTCGGCCCCGGCTTTCAAAACCGTCGTGAAGAACGCAGGGAACACCGAAAACACCATCTCCGAGGAGAAATCATTAAAGAGGCTCGTGAGCCCGAGGAAAAAGATGTTCTTCGGAAGCCCTAGGATTCGTGGGCCTGTGCGCCGCGTTGTGTCAGATTCGGGCTGTGGCATATGCCGGATGGGTATCTATCTAAATTTTAGCACCGACGGTCTCTCGGCTAAAGCTTTTGGCGGCGGAAATCCCGATGACCGCGCCGATAATGGCTCCGGCGACGAAATCAGAGAACCAGTGGATGCTCATGGACACCCCAAGCCCGACATACAGCGCGTAGAGGATTGCCACGACCTTCAGAAGCTTATGCTTGGGATAAAGAGCGATGAGAGCAAACATGGAGGCGAACGCCACCATGGCGTGCGAGGAAGGCCATCCCCAAAATACGCCGCCGCGAAGAAGCCCGAACCGAAATCCGTTGCTGATATCAACAGTCGAGGCCGTGAGCATGCTGGGCGGCTGGATTCGTCCGGTGAAGGGACCTTCTTGATAGGCAGGGAAATTAATACTTCTCCAAAAGTTCGTTGAGTTTAGCACAGAATTCGGGCGTAAAGCGTGAATCTTCAAAGGTATCATCAAAGTACCTCTTTATGCCATCCGCACTAGTGATTATATATACCTCAGGCTTTTCAATCTTTTCTATTTTATATCGATCACCAACCATAAGAATCGCGCCTTTCACTTTAATTTGGCTAAAATCGTTTTTCATGAGCCACTCTTCAAGTGCCTCGTTGTGATACGCAGCTTCTCTAACGGGGCTTTTCCATCTTCCCAGCTGGCAATAGCAGGTATTACCATCGGGGTATCTTGAGATCTTATACACCTCGCTTTCGATGAAACGGTATTCGCCAGATAGGTTCTTGACCTCAATGGTGATAATTCCCTTCGGCCCAACGACAATGGCGTCAATATCAAATCTCTTACCGGGAATCTTAAAGTTTCTGTATAACCGATAGGAGCTACCAAGCATTTCGAGAAGTCGCTTAAACGCCTTTTCCTCTCCTAGGTTCCCTTTCAAGGCATTTTGAAGGTTGTACTTCGCCCTATCTAACAAGTCGTCGAGCTTATGAAGTAACTTAGTTTCACCCAGTGTTATCAGGACACCCAAGAGTATGCCTATGGCACCTATCGTTGCTTTTTCATCGAGCCAGAGTTTCCGAGAGACAATATCTCTAATGCTCCAATTAAGCGCGAGGTAAGATAAGAAACCGAGCGCAAGTATAGTAACGATAATTATAAGTGCGTTCTTTATTATTTGTCTTTTAGAAAACGATAATTTGAGCATTGATGTTTAGCTCGATAGGTCTTTTATACTTGCGTGCCTTGGATTCAAACTCATCTAAATGCTAGACCGCCTGTCGGAAATGACAAGCGGTTTAGCACATTTGTAGGCCTCTCGCATGGGGTACCCACACAGGCGAGACACCGTAAGGACCCCTTAAGGATGGCCGAGGAGGTCCGACGACGCAAGGGGGTCGGGGCCTGAAATGTAACATGTAACAAATGTAACACGACGTGCAAGGTTCGGGGAACGTCGCTTTTTCGGGAGATTACCGACTAAGGCACATAGATCAAGGATTCTTTGATGGTCGAAGTGTAACATGGCAAATGCAACACCCGGAGGACTGTTTCCGCCTGAGCGAAAGTTAACAAAGTTTACACAGGAAGAGACGTTAACTTTTATGCGTTAACTTTCTGAATCTTCGATGAAAATGGCACAAATGGCACTCCACGGTGTGACTTTATTGTGTGCCATTCTGGTGTGCCAAAGAGCCGCAAACCGGACAAAGCGGACACAAAAGGACGCAGTCCGGACGTGTCCCATTTGAACAGGGACGTGTCTCATTCCCTAAAATGGATGCCTGTAAAATAAGGCTTTTCTATGCAAATGAGACAAATGAGACACTTTTAGGGGGTGTTCCGATCGTGTCTCATTTTTCAGCCTACCAATCCAATCCGTTTTCTGATGGCATAGGTGTTCCCGTGTTGCAGGAGCCCTCGGTAGGAGGATGCGGTCTCCGGTTTCGGGCGTCTCCCCATGCGCGTGAGCACTCTTCGCTTCGTCGCGGTGCGAAGCACCCGATGATCCGGAAAGTGCACCCAGCCCAGGAAATCGACGCCGGAGGCGAGCGTGAGGATGGAAATCTTGTCGGGGTGAAGATCGAGCTTGAGCCGTTCGAAGAGGAATGCTCGGATCCTGGGGAGGATCTGCTCGAGTCGCGCGCGATCGTCCGAGAAAATCACGAAGTCGTCGGCGTAGCGGATGTAGTGGTGGGCGCGGAGGCGGTGCTTCGCGAATCGGTCGAACTCATTCATGTACACGTTCACGAAGAGCTGGGAGGTGAGATTGCCGAGGGGCAGGCCGATGCCAGGCCGCGTCGAGGAGAAGCTGCTGACAACGGCGCGGGCAAGCCATACAGTTCCTTCGCCCAGGTCCCGCGCAAGAATTCCGAGAAGCGCTTCGTGGTCAACGCTCGCGAAGAATTTCCGGATGTCGCACTTCAGAATCCAGCAGGTCTTCGTGTTGTTCTTGCTGGCCTGCCAACCGAAGCGCCGGAAGCGATCCAGAGCTTTATGTGTCCCCTTTCCGACCCGGCACGAAAAGGAATCGGCGATGAACTTCCTGTCAAAATGGGGGTAGAGCACGCGGTAAACGGCATGATGAAGGAGGCGGTCGCGGACGGTGGCTTTATGGATGTTCCGCGGCTTCGGATCGGAAATATTGAACGCTTGATAGCCGCCGTGCCGGTAGGTACGATGGAGAAGGTCGCGATGCAGAGAGAAGATGTGATCCACCAGGCGCAGGGAGAACTCCGCGACATCCGGTTTGTATCGCTTCCCGGGCAGGAATTCTTGCCACGCCTGAAGTAAGTTCTCGACACTCGCGATTTTTTCAAACATATGGATACGGAGCAACCCGGTACCCCCCCCCCCGACGGAACCAATTGCCGGTAGTTCAAAAATTCGTCTCGGCATACAAGCTCTGGCACGAAATCGTTCCGGACTTTCCTAAAACTTCGCGCTATACCTTGGGCTCGAGAATCGACTCCCTTTTTCTGGAGACGATCGAACTCATTTTCTCCGCCGCCTCCGTCACCCCCGCGGAGAGGTTCGCAAGAGTGGGAATCGCGGCAGCGAAGCTGGATGCCTTGAAATTCCTTCTTCAAATTTCCTGGGAGATAAAAGCGCTGGATACCAAGAAATACATCCTGCTCTCCGAAAAACTCGACGAGGCGGGGAGGATGCTCGGCGGATGGTTACGGCAACTCTCGGAGAAAACTTCCCCGCGGTAGCGCGGGGAAGGAAGCGGTAAGCTTCGAGAGAGCACGCAGTTGCCGTCGTTCCACCTGTTGTCATCCAGGTCGTTCGCATTCAGGTTCCACTCGCGGTCGTTCGAGTTCCAGTTCACGTTCACCGCAACCACGCGTTCTATGCGCGACGCGCCGCCCATGCCACCGCTCCTCGAATACTCTTGGAGCTGTATCGTATTCCGGGTCTAACCCGATAGCGCATCGCACCAGCTGACCTCTTTTATTTGTTGAAATCTCCCCGCCGGAGCCGTGACCGCAGCGATGTCGAGAAACTTCCTCTTTATTGTAACAAAAGACCCCGTTCATACCGAACGGGGTCAACACCGAGAACCCAAGAATCCGAGAATCCGAGAGGTCAGCTGCGAGAGAGCACGCAGCGGCCGCCGAACCACCTGTAGTCATCCAGGCCGAACGCATCCAGGCCCCACCCGCGGCCGTCCGAGGACCAGAGCACGCGCACCGCAACCACGCGCCCTTCCAACTGCACATAGAAGACGTTCGCGTAGCCGTTCATGAGGAGCGTGCCTTCTTCGCCCTTCGGTTGCTTCGTGAGCAGATCGCGGATGAGGGCCGCGAACTCTCCGGGCGTGAAGGGCTCCGGGTGTCCGAGTTCCGTGAGGATCTCGGAGTCGAGCATATACTTCGTGAGCTTCGTCTGCGTGAGCGTGCCCTGGAACGCTTCGATGGTCTCGGGAATCAGGGGGAGCACCCACTGCTCGAAGTTGCTCCCGAGCCAGAGCTTCACAGGACCCTTCTTCCCGAAGAACGATTCCTTCGTGAAGGACTCAGTCGCTATCGCGATGCCGTCCGTGATGAGCTTCAGGGATTTCAGGGCGAGCTTCTTTGCGCCGTTCGTGCCAGCGACGATGAGTTTCGCCACTTCCTTCGCGAGACCTGTACCTGTCTTCATTCTTTCGAACATCCGTTCCTCGTTCCCCCCGAGCTTCACGACTTCCTTGTAGACTTCCGTGAAGAACTCTGCCCCGAAGAGCATGCCGCCAACCAACTTTGATTTCTGCATAGTGCACCTCCGTATGGTGTCTATCCTCCACTTCCTACTCTTTTTCGGAAGCTCCAGATAGGCATTGGAAACCTTCTGAAATTAGACTAGCATACTACATATGATTTGTCAAGCGCCGGACATCAGGTCTATATCGTTTCCCAGGGGGGAATTCCTCCCATGCCTGAAGCGAGTTTTCGACGCTTATGATATTCTCAAGCATATGGACCTAACTCAACCACGAACCCCCCCCCCCGACGGAATCAACTGCCGATAATTCAGAGGCTGATCGCGGCGTACAAACTCTGGCATGAGTTCGTGCCGCATATCCCGAAAACTTCCCGCTACACGCTTGGGGCAAAGATAGACGCGCTGTTCCTGGATACCATTGAGCACATTTTGGCTGCAATTTACGCATCCCCGCAGGATAAGATTAAGGAATTGGGATGTTCAGTTATAACGCTGGATGCGCTCAAATTCTTCCTGCAGATCTCCTGGGAGATACATTCCCTCAACACCGAAAGGTATCAGATGCTGTCCGAGAAACTGGATGAGATCGGCCGCATGCTCGGCGGCTGGCGGAAAGGATTAGAAAAAACCACCGCCCGATGAGACGGGCGGGAGAAACAGCGGGTTTCAGGGCCACCACACGATGGCGGTTCTCGGCGTTCCAGACGTTGTCGTTCTCAAGCCGGTTCACGTTCACCTTGAGCGTGCCGTCCGAGTTCACATTCACGTTGGCAACGAAGAAAACGTGCGATGCGCCATCCGCGCCACCGTCCCTCGAATGCTCTCGGGACTGTATCGTATTCGGGACCTCGAAGTCCTCCAGCGCACCGCACCAACTGGCTGTTTTTGATTTTGAAAGGCGTGCTCACTCTTTTGCAGGACGTATCCAGCAAAATTCTCAAGCACGCATTTCGGCACCCGCCACTTGAAGCCGTGGCCGCAAGATAGTTCCGGATGCACTATTCAGTATACAAAAATCCCCTGGGTTCTAAGTTCAAAGAACCCAAGGGATCGAATGCCGCAGAGCAGATGGCGCGGCGGAAAGAGACAAAGGGCTAAACAGCCAGTTGCAGGGCCACCACACGATGGCGGAGCCCGGCGTGCCAGACGTAGTCGTACTCAAGCCGGTACACGCCCACCCCGAGCGTGCCGTCCGAGTGCACATCCACGTCGGCCACGAAGAACTGGTCCTTACTCTTGAAGAGGAAAAAGGTGCCGTAGCCATCGGTCCGGAGCCAGTTGCGGTGCTTCCGCACGAAGCACTTGATTTGCGCCTGCGTGAGGCATGCCTTGTTCAGGTCCGTGCCCAACGACGCAAACATCTGGGCGAAGGTCGCATCCTCGGTCAGCTCGTAGACGAAGACCGGCGTGTCCTTCGTTGCCGGCCCTGGCGCATCGGCACCATAGCCCTTGAAATCAGAATCAATGTAGGCGAAGGTATCCGTTGCATCTGCGAGAACCTCGGTACCGGAAACGGCCTCGATCACCACCGGTTGGGCGCCGGGGATAAGTTTCAAGAACTCACCCTCCACGCCTCTCACGAATCGGGCGATGGCTTCGGCGCACACATGGACCAGCTGCCGACCGAGCTTGGTGTCCCCGCCAAGCTTGTGAATGTCCTCATACGACACGCCGACCGATTCGAGCTCGGATACGAGCGCGCCCGCGAAACTTCCGATCCATCCGGCGCCGCTCACAACGGGATGAATGTCTCTCTTTGACATGACGCACCTCCATCATTGCGGTTTGCCCCTCACTCCCTACTCTTTTTCGGGAGTCCCAGGCAAGCCATTGGAAATCTTCTGTTGCAATTATAGCACCGATACTGCGTAAAGTCAAGTTTAAAATCCTTTTTTGCAGCAACCACAGTAGGGTATTTGAGAGGCTGGACTCTCCTGCAACCCTGCGTCATCCCTTGTGATATGAATACCCAAACCATGGGGCCCCAGGGGATTGGGGCCCCGACAACAGTCCCGGCCCCCGGAAAGGTCAAATACGTGCTGTACGCGCGGAAAAGCACGGAGTCCGAGGAAAAGCAGATCCTCTCCATCGACTCGCAGGTAAAGGAGATGCTCCAGATCGCCGAACGGGAAGGACTGGAGATTGTGGATATTCGGAGGGAATCCCACTCGGCGAAGAACTCCGGCGAGCGGCCGGTCTTCGCGGAGATCCTCCGGGACATACGGAGCGGGCGGTACACGGGCATCCTCACGTGGAACCCGGATCGCCTGAGCCGGAATGCGGGCGACCTGGGGTCGCTCGTGGATCTCATGGACCAGAAGCTGCTTATAGAGATACGGACATACGGCCAGCGGTTCATCAATTCCCCGAACGAGAAGTTCCTCCTCATGATCCTCTGCTCCCAGGCGAAGCTCGAGAACGACAACAAGAGCGTGAACGTGAAGCGGGGGCTCCGCACCCGGGTCGAGATGGGGCTCTGGCCTGCGCAGGCCCCGACCGGGTACCTGAACGAGAAGCGGACTGACCGCAAGGGATCGGTCATCCTCGATCCGGTGCGGGCCCCCGTCGTGAAGCAGATGTTCGAGAAGGTGGCCGGGGGCTGGAGCGGCCGGAAGCTTTATCACTGGCTGAAGTTCGAGATCAACTTCCGCACGAACTCCGGGAACAAGCACCTTTGCCTGGGCAACCTGTACCGCCTGCTCCAGAACTCCTTCTATTACGGCGTCTTCGAGTATCCGGCCGGGAGCGGGAACTGGTACACCGGGAAGCACCCGCCGCTCATCAGCCGGGAGACCTTCCTAGCGGCCCAGGAACAGCTGAAGCAGGATCACCTCTATCGGAACGCCGAGGTCAAGGAGTTTGCCTTCACGAAGCTCTTCACCTGCGGCCTGTGCGGATCGAGCATCAGCGCCCAGGAGAAGTTCAAGAAGCGCAAGGACGGCACAGTGGTCAAATACATCTACTATGGCTGTTGCCGCTCGAAAGACACCTTCTGCAAGAACAAGTACCTGCGGGAGGAGGAGCTCATCCCGCAGCTCATTGAGCTGATCGGCGCGCTGGATATCGATGAGCCGAATATCAAGCGGAGATTCATCGAGGAGACCAAGCGCGTCGCCAAGTTCCAGAAGTCCTTCCTCGGGGCGCGGGCGGTGAAGCAGGACGACGTCGCATTCGATGCGAGGACCTATGCGGCGTACGTGCTGAACGATGGCAACCCCGCCGAGAAGCGGGAGCTGCTCGCGCATATCAAGAGCAAGTTCGTGGTGACAAACAAGATTGTCAGCCTGAGGAACGACTAAGAAAACGCAGTCTAGCCATGACGCTCATCGGGAGAATTATCTTAGGCTACAACTATCAAGAATAGGTACTTCTCCTTGTGTTAATGTACCACTGATCGTCCCCCAAAAGGTTGTTGTCGCATTTTTACCTAAGATCTGTATTCTTTGTTGCCACTCACTACCAAAAACGCAAGTGACCCATTGAGGACTATTGTTATATAAGTTAACGCTTTTAAGGTCCGCCCAGATTTTTCCAAGGCCCGCGTCTCCAAAGTCCACGATCGTAGCCTGCTCATCTCCAGTGATAAGGCTAGCGTAACTTTTCCACTTTTGCTCAACGTCGAGACGTGGCGTATTCGCAAAATCGGTATCTGCAACTAGTTGAAAAACCGATCGATCAAGGACTCGAGCGTTCCCAAATTGAAGGGGAAGGGAAAGTCCAAATATTCCTGGTAATTTACCCTCGGTAACTATATACCCCGCTGCGACGATTATAACACCCAGCAAAACGATGCCTAAGGGTTTCTCATACCAAGCTTTTTCTTGGGAACTTTTCCCTTGAATGATCTTTGATTTTTTGCTTGATAGATTACCTTTTACTTTTGCTGTCATCTGGCTATCCTCTGGTAATACTACTTGAGAACCTTCCATCGTCATGTCACCACCGACTTCGAAATGAACGCCTGGTTTATATCCTCTTTTTTTATATCGTAAGTCAAGCTCCGTCATCGCTCGCTGAAAACGGCTACCAGGAATGTTGGAATTTTCGTGTAGACGGACGATCTCTTCCAATTCATCGTCCGTCATTTTTGAGAAATCTTCGCTCATGGAACGTATGACATGATTCTAATGCGTGATAGAAAAAATGCCAAAAACCCTTCAAGATCCAGAATCGAACCAGGTACTTTCAAAAAACAATTCTATTTCTCCTTGGAGCCCCGGAAAACTCGACCCAGAACCTTCTTGGGAAATACAGCAAAATCGACGCAACCGCGTCTCCTCGATACTACCGACTGACCGTAGCCCTAAGGAGGATCGAACTCCTGTTTGCGCCGTGAGAGGGCGCCGTCCTAGCCACTAGACGATAGGGCCTTGCGTACAGGATACCCTGCTCCCCTAGGTATCGTAAAGGCCCGGTTTCTCAAGCCATGCCGGATTCTGCCGCACCAAAAGCTCCTCGGCCCGCAAGGGATCGCCCATTAGTTCTTTCGTCACTTTCTCCATCCGCACCGACTGCGAAGCTTTAAGGAGCACCGCGTCATCGCGCTTGAGCATCCCCTGGAGATAGACGGTCGCTTCGTTCACGGTCATGAAGGGCACGACGGATTTGCGCGGCATTCCCGCCCGGAGCGCGGATTCAGCGATGAATTTTCCCCGAAGCCCCACGGTGACCAGGAGGTCCACGCACTTTGCCGCGAGCCGCCCGATGTTCTCGTGTCCCTCGAGCGTGTACTTGCCGAGCTCGAGCATATCGCCCAGGACCGCGATGGAGCGCTTCGCTTTCAGGCTCTTGAGGGCCTCCAAGCCCTCCTGCACCGCGAGCGGCGAAGCGTTGTAGGTGTCATCGAGGAGAAGGGAACCGCGCAGCCCGGGGATGAGCCGCAGGCGGCCGGGCGGCGGGGCATAGTGGGCGAGCGCCTCCGCGATATCTATAAGGTTCATCCCGCAGACGAGCCCCACCGAGGCCGCGGCGGCCACCGCGTAAGCCTGGCTCCGACCGAGTACCCCGTTCAGGCGCACCGGCACCATGTTCCCGCCGTGCACAAGCTTGAAGGTCACCCCCGTCGCGCCGTTCTCGCGGTGCACACCGAAGCCCACGACGCGCACGTCCGCGGTCTCCGCGAAGCCGTAGGTGAGAACCCGGGCGCGCGTCTGCTTCCCCACCGCGATCACGCGCACGTCATCGGCGTTCAAGACCGCGAACCCCGTCATCGGGAGCTGGGTGATGAGCTTCGCCTTCTCGTGCAGGATGGCCTCCGGCGAGGGAAAGAACTCCACGTGCACGGGCGTCTCCCCGACCGCCGTGAAGACCGCCACGGAGGGGTGCGCGATGGAGAGGAGCCGCGTCATGTCCCCCGGCCGGTCGATGCCGTACTCAAGCACGATGACCTCGGGATATGACGCCGAGCGCACCGCAAGACGCCAGAGGGAGGAGACAATGACCCAGGGGTAGAACCACCAGCCCTCCGTCGAGGACCAGTCGCCTAGGATATTCAACGGGAGCCCCACTTCGTTATTGAAGCTCTTCGCCGAGGCGCGTACGCGGCGGCCGTGGGAGAGCACCGCGCGGACAGCCTCCTTGGCCGAAGTCTTCCCCACCGAGCCCGTGACCCCCACGATGGTCGGGTTGTACCGCCGGATGGTGGCGCGGGCCAGGAACCGAAGCTTGGCCATCAAGAGCCTGAGGAGGAGTTTCTGCATAAATCGCTAAGGAGTGGCGGTCGCGGGCACCTTGTCCGGCGGGACGGAGTAGTAGTTCAGGAGGTAGGTCGCGATGTCATGGAAGGCGGGTACCACGGTCAGGCCCGCAAGCAATCCCACCCCTTGGGGCTTGTCAATCTTCACGAGAACGACGAACCGCGGGGCTGAGACGGGCCCGAGTCCGATAAAGGTATGCTCCAAATCCTGGCTGTAGCCGCCGTTCACGAGGTCCGGGATCTGGGCGGTGCCGGTCTTCCCGGCGATGCGGTAGCCGGGGATCACCGCGAGACTGTTCACGTTCACCGCGGACTCGATCATCCCCACCACGGCCGCCGCGGTCGAGGTACTCACAACCCGCCGCACCACGGTCGGTTTCTCTTCCGCATTGAGGTAGGGGCGCATCAGAAGCCCCCCGTTCGCGAGGGCGCTGTAGCCCACCACGAGCTGCATCGGGGTCACGCCCACGCCCTGCCCGAAAGCCGCGTTCGCGAAATCGACCGCGCGGGCGCTCCGGCTTTCGAGGTTCTTCACGGTCCCGGGAATCTCACCGGGGAGATCCACGCCGGTCACGTCGCCGAACCCGAACTGCTTCAGGTAGTGATAGAAGATGGCATTCCCCATCTGCTGCTCCGCGAAGACCGCGCCGGTGTTCACGGAGTGCTCAATAACGTTCGTCATCGTGAGCCTCCCAAATGGCGTGGGTTCGGCGTTGTGGATGGTCTTGCCATTCAGGGTGACGCTCCCGGTGTCCACGTACGTCGTCGAGGTCGTGATCTTCCCCGTGTCGATGCCTGCGGCCATCGTGAACGATTTCATCACGGAGCCTGGTTCGTACTGGGACTCCACCGCGCTATCCAGGAAATCTCCGACCGGAAAATCCTTGTACGTCCGCGGGTCGTACGTCGGCATATTCGCAAGCGCGAGGATCTTCCCCGTCATGGGATCCATCACGATGATCGATCCCCCGGTGGCGCTGCGGTCCGCGACGACCTTCGCGAGAACCTGTTCCGCCTCCGACTGCACGTTCCGGTCGATGGTAAGATCAAGGTCTTCCTCCGCCGCGAGGGTGGCATCGTGCAGCTTCTCCACCCCGTAGAGGCCCGCCGGCACGGGGTGCGCCGCGTTCAGGCCCACGAACCCGAGGATGTGAGCCCCGAGGCTTCCGAACGGATAGTTGCGCGAGAACTTCGTCCCCACATGGATGCCGGTGAGCGACTTCGCGCCATTGATAGCATCCACCTCCTCCTGCGTGGCACGGTTTATAAGGATGCGATTCTGCGAGTTCGGATCCACAGTGAGCTGCCGGAAGATGTCCTCCGCGGGCATCCCCAAGAGAACGGCTGCCGCATCCGCCGTCGCTGTGGCGTTCTTCACCTCCACCGGATCGGCGTAGATGTAGGGATAGGACTGGTCGAGAGCGACGGGAATATCCTCGCCTCCCGTGTCCGTAAAGAATATCGAGCCCCGTTGGAGGTCGTGCTGCTCGTTCAGCACCAGCTCGGCCTGCGCTTTCTGTGTGTAGGTGGCGGCGTGTTCGATTTGAAGGCTCCAGAGCTTGAACCCAAGCCCTGCGAAGAGGATCGAGAAGAGACCTGCTAGTACGTAGAAACGGAAACCCATGGGTTTAGCTTCAGATACTGGGGCTTCTTATCGAGCGTGAGCCCGTCCTTCTGTCCCAGCGTCTGGAGCTGGCCCGGGTCGAGCATGGTGTAGAACTGATTCTTGAGACCGGCGTTCGCTGCTTGCGCCTCAGGAAGCGCGGCTTTGAGTGTCAGGAGCTCCGAGCGGGTGTTCACTAGCGCGTTGTATTCGTAGATATAAAGGCCTCCGCCCATGGCGAGGACAGCGAAAAGGAGGGCTAAAAATCCCTTAAAACTTCGGCTTTTGTGCGGCTTGATGATGGTCATGAAAAGTAAGATGAGGTTTTGAAATCAGAGAAGTTCGATGGAACGAAGTTTTGCTGAACGGCTCCGGGGATTCTCTTGGGTTTCGAGAAGCCCGGGGGCGAGAGGTTTCTTTGTGAGGAGCTGCGCCCGACCCTTGTGCGCGTAGTCCCGAAAATAATTTTTTACAATACGGTCCTCGAGCGAATGGAACGTGATGATCGCCGCACGTCCGCCAGGGACGACAATGTCAAAAATGTTTCCGAGGAACCGTTCCACATTCTCGAGCTCATGGTTCACTAGAATGCGGAGGGCTTGGAATGTGCGTGTCGCGGGATGGATGCGGGCGCGCGTGTACTGGGTCGGCACCGCCCCCAAGACGATCGCCGCGAGCTCCGAGGATCGGAGGATGCGCTTTCGCGTGCGCGCTTCCACGATCGTACGCGCGATGCGGCCGTCGAACCGTTCCTCTCCGAGCGTCCGCAACGCTTCCGCGAGCTTCTCCTCCGAAAGCCGGTTCAGGAGTTCCGCCGCGGTCGGATCACCGGAGTCCGGGTCGTAGCGCATATCGAGCGGCTCGTCCTTCCGGAACGAGAATCCCCGCCCCGACGTCTCAAGTTCGTCCGAGGAAAGACCGAGGTCCAAGAGCACGCCGTTCGCCTTCGGGAGCTTCTCGCGCTCCAGGATCGCGGGCAGATCCGCATAGTTCCCCTGCACGAGCGTGAGCTTCCCCACGGGCGCACCCTGAAATCGCTCTCGCGCCGCAAGGATCGCTTCCGCGCTCCAGTCGAGACCGAGGAAAGTCCCCGTCGGTCCCACGCGCTCCATGAGTACTTGTGCGTGCCCTCCCCCGCCCAGGGTACCGTCGATGAAGAATGCGCCGGACTTCGGGTCCAGGACTTCCAGAACTTCGTTTAAAAGAACAGGCGCGTGGATAGAATCGGGGCTCATGAATCAGGAACCATGCTGATGCTGCATACTTCCTGTTTCAGTATTCAAACCCTTAGATGCCCAAGCTGCCGAGCTTCTCCGCGATCTCGTCCGATGCGGCCTCCGTCCGAGCCTTGTACTGTTTCCATGCGGCCGTGTCCCAGATCTCGACTCGGTTCATGAGACCCGCTACCACCACCTCCTTCGTGAGCCCCGCGTATTCCCGAAGATAATCGGGGATGAGGATACGCCCCTGCGTGTCGAAGCGCACATCTGCGGCACCCGCGAGCATGAGACGAACGAAGGCCCGGGAGTTTGCCTGAGCCAACGGTAGTGCGGTGATCTTCTGTGCCAGCGCTTCCCACTCCTTCAAGCTAAAAATAAAAAGGCACCGATCGAGTCCCCGCGTGATAATGGCGCCCGTTTCGAGCGTCTCGCGGAACTTTGCCGGAACGGCCACCCGACCTTTTGGATCCAGATTGTGACGGTATTCCCCTAGTAGCATAGACCTTAGTTATCCCCAGAAATCGACTTTATCCACACCCTTATCCACAATTCCCCACTTCCACACACAAGTATACTTGATTCTCCCCACTCGTCCACCATCCCTCCCACGCGTGCGTAAGAAAAAATTTCCCAGTAAAACTGGGAAATTTGCCTTTCTGCTCTCTCGGTTATCAACAACTTATCACCACGAGATTTTTATGCCTTCTTCACCACCACGATCGTGCAGTTTGTGAGGAGCGCCGCTACGGCACCAACCGCCGCAAGCATAGGAGCCAGGAGCGCGCCAACGGCTCCGATGGTAAGCGGCAACTCCATCACGGGGTCGCCCTTCTCGTTCTTGATAATGATCTTGCGGGCGTTCCCCTCCCGAATCAGCTTCTTCACCTTCCCCACGACCTCCTCGCTCGTCACCTTAAATTCCTCGCGCGTTTCGTGATCCATATGATTGTAGTTAATTGGATGGTCCTGATTGCAACCTCCTATTTTGGAGGTGTATACTGCGGAGGCAAGGGCGCTTAGTTCAGTGGTAGAACGCTCCGTTCACATCGGAGAGCTCACAGGTTCGATCCCTGTAGCGCCCACCAAAGAACAGGGGTGAATTTACTTCCCCGAATTCAATACCGCACGCGTCTCCGGACCGACATAACCCTTCGGGTCAAGGCCGTGCGCTGTCTGATACTTCTTCACCGCAGTCCCCGTGAGCGGGCCGAAGTAGCCGGTGATCGGTCCGGAATATAGACCGAGCGCCGAGAGCCGTCCTTGCAGGGCGGTCACTTCCGCCCCCTGCGACCCGAGGTTCAGGAGTTCCGTGAAGATATAGGAACTGGCCGTACCGCTACCCGCGCTCGTCTGCGCACTGGGGGTGCTCGGGGTGATGCTCGACGCAAGCTGCGTGAGCGTGTTCGCCATAGTCTGGATCTGCGTTAAAATTTGCGCGAGCTGGCTCTGGACGGACTGGATGGTTGCGAGGAGGGCGTCCCCCGAGGAGCTCTGCACCACAGTGGGCTGGCTCGTTACCGTCACGTAGAGCGTGCCGCAGCCGCCGGCGGTCGCGCAGACCGTGAGCGAGCCGGAGCCAGAGCTCTGACCATAGAGCGAGAGTGAGCTCCCGTTCACCGAGCTTTGGACGATATTCGGGATTGGGTTGGACGAAATGAAATAACTGGAACCGCCCGCGAGCGCAACGGAGAGGGTCTGGCCCACCGTGAGCGTGGGGTTCGTCGTGCTGAAGGTGACGGCCTGGCTCGTATTGGACGCGCCGACGGTGACCGTGAGGGGGCTGCATCCGTTCGCGCTGGAGCATACAGTGATCGACGCAGTACCGTTCACGAGCCCCGAAATCGTAATGCCACTACCGCTCAGGTTCCATGATGCGACGCTCGGGTTGGAACTGCCGGTCACGAAATATCCGCTCCCGCCGGAGATGTTCACGGTCACGATCTGGCCGACGGCAAGCGAGGGATTGGATGGTATGAAGGACAGGTTCCCGCTCGTCGAGCTCCCGCCCGTGGAACTTCCCCCCACCGTGACGTAGAGAGTACCGCAGCTTGTCGCGATGTCGCAGACCGTGATCGAGGCGTTGCCGGTCGCGAGACCGTTGACCGTGAGGGAACTTCCGGAAAGGTTCAGTGATGCGGCGGAAGGGTTGGTGTTCGAGGAAATGGTATAGATACCGTCGCCGCCATAAATGGTTGTTATTTGGTTCCCACCCGCCGACACGGAAAGGTTCTGCGGGCTGAAGGTAAGAGCGGAGGTCCCCCCGGAGGAGGAAGTGGCCGGCCACGACGCCACAGCTGACGTCTGGTTGTTTACGACGACGTACGCCGTCGTGCCTGCGCTGATGCTGTAGGCAGACGTGCTCATGATCGTTGAGAAGGTGCCGCTTCCATTGGTGGTACCGAGCGTTGTCACCCGCTGACCCGATGCGCTGCCGATATTGTAGTAGAGCACGATGCTCATGTTCGGATCGCCGTTCACGGATACCTGGACGTTATCGCCGCTCGTAACCGAGAGCGAAAGCGTAGGCGTCGCTGCGTACGCTTGAGGCACCGCGAAGGAACCGACTGCGACCGAAAACAGCACGGCCACCGCGAAGAGTGAATATGGTTGTTTCATGGTTTTATGATAATCCTCTGTCTTTAGTGTTACAAACCGCACCTAGGCCGCAGCGCGACGGTCGGGGCTTTCCTCCTCTTCTTCCGGGCTCTCGGATGTCTTCTCTTCCCCATGTAGCCGCGCTAGGATGCTCTTTCCGCGCTCGGTCTTCGAAAGTTCCATAATATCGTCCTCGTACCGCCCTCGTGCTTCCTCCATCGCTCGCTGGAACGTCCCCGCATCCCGCGCGGAGGCGTCCGGCCGTGCGGTTCGATTCCGTTCCCATTGACCGAGCTCCTCACGGAGCATGGCTTCCTGCTCCTCGACATACTTCAGAATCTCCTCGTCGGTGTGGAGATCCATCCAGCGTGTCCCCTCTTTGCGCCCCGGGACCTGCTCCCCAAGCTTCCCTCCTACCTTAGGTTGTTCCTTTATCTTCTCGCCAAATGCATTTTCGAATGACATGGCATTAGTATACCCCGCCTCTCCTTCGTTTCAACCTTGTAATCCCGTAATGGAAAAGTGGGATTTTTGTTGACTCCTCACACCTATGCGCTTATAGTACTCGCAGAAAATCAAAACAACATATAGAGAGGGGACGCTATGTATTCGACAATAACGGGCCGACGTCTGCCGTGGTGGTACAGCCTTGGATGGGAAGTTCGCCCGCCCACGCTCGTGCTTCGCCTATCGCGGCCGTTCATGGAGTTTATCGAAGCGACAATCAAGCCGGACTCCCCTATCCTAACGGACTTTGTAACCGAGTATTCGCTCCCACCGTGGAAGAACACTTTTAGGGTAGGGGGCTCGTGGGGATTCGGACAAGCCTTCCGTATGGTCTCGGACATCAAACTGATCTCGGGCGCCAGAGCATCTGCAATCTTTCATCTGCGCATCCCTCGCATCAAGAAGCCGACCGGGAAACCGTGTGAACATTGTGGAGGGAAACGAAAGGACCCGTTCGACCGCACGCGGGAATGCTACTACTGCAACGGAACCGGAGATGGATTTGAGAACGACTGGAGAGCAATAGACGCTCTTGCCGCCACGCTCTCGGTATTTACAACCCTTGCCGCGCACTTCGAATCCGTGAACTACGGCTACGATAAGGAAGTGGCGGGGTTGGTCGGTACCCCTCAACTCCTGATACTCTCGACCATCCTGAGACCGGGCATACATGGTGGGTCTCTCGAAGGAAGCTACAGCGCCGATCTCATCGCGTGGCTTTCCGAGAACGACGTGGGCGAAATCGCGGAGGCCGTCCAGGCAATGAAAATGACATGGCAGAGGTTGTGGGGAGGACCTTCCGACGATTTCGAAAATCATTATTTCTTCCGCGCAGGATGCTACCTCCATCCCCAGCAACTCCTGATCGATTGCCCGGGAAACGCCTGCGGGCTCCACCAGGGCACGGACTTCAACTTCAAGGGAAATATAGGCGGGTACGATTTCGATTGTCATAACGTCGATTCAGCCGCCCAGCAGCTCACTCTCATCACGGCTCTCGGGGCCATCGAGGACCGCGCGCGACGCGAAATGGTGCTTCAGATAGCCCCCTAAAACGATCCCGCCTATACGCATGCGTATAGGCGGGATTTCCTTTTTCCGGACGGTCGCAGGCGCTTAAGCCAGCTCCGCGGTCGCGCCGACCGCCTCGAGTTTCTTCTTGATCTCCTCTGCGTCCTCCTTCTTCAGACCCTCCTTGATGTTCTTGGGGGCCCCGTCCACGATATCCTTCGCTTCCTTGAGGCCCAGGCCCGTCACCTCCTTCACTACCTTGATGACATTGACCTTCTGGTCACCTGTGGCTTTCAAGACCACGGCGTACGCGGTCTTCTCCTCCGCCGCCGCACCGCCGCCCGCCGCGCCGCCCGAGACCGCCATCGCGGCCGCTGACACACCAAACTTCGTCTCGAACGCCTTCACGAGCTCCGCGAGCTCGAGAACGGTGAGCTTCTCAACTTCTGCAATAATCTTATCGAATTTTTCGCTCATGGTTTGATTGTTATTGTTTCGACTTTTGATCCATCACAAACAGCAGTTTCTTAAGAGGAACCGTGAAAAGGAATGCGAGCTGCCCCAGGAGCGCTTCGCGACCGGGGATCTGCCCGTACCGCATCACGTCCTCCGCGCTCACAAACGTTTTCTCCTTGAGGTTGAACCCCCCGAGGATGTGGAAGGTCTCCTTCCCTTTCCCGAACTTGTACACGGTGTTCGCGGTGTCCACGAGATCCTTCGGGGCATAGGCGACGCCGGTCTGGCCTGCGAACTGCTTCGGATCGAACGTCATCCCCTCCTTCTCGAACACGAGCTTCAGAAGCCGTTTCTTCACGACCGTGAAACCGCCTCCGATGGCGCGGAGCGCCTTCCGGAAACTGTTCAGCTCGTTGGCGGTCATCCCCGTGAAATCCGTCACGATGGCCGTCTCGCTTACACGGAGTTCTGCCACGTGGTCTTCCACTGCCTTCGCTTTTTGTGCTTTGGTTTTCATACGATAAAAAACTACGACCTTTAGCCGTAGGGAGAATGCCGGAAATCCGGCGGTGTCCTCGGCAGGACTTATGGATGCCTGCTGTCTACGGGCTTCTGGAACATAATACCAGGGCCTGAGATGGCGTCAAGGGATCAATTGACTTGGTTCTGGGCTGGTATAGGATGGGACCAGAGAACGGTTTCACATCAAAAACCATAGGGACCTACAAACGAGGAGGGTGATATGAGGCGGCATGAAATGTTTGATGACCCAGCGACAAGGGGGGCTATGCGCTTGGTGGTGACTGCAATCCCCGAGCCGGACATCGCGAATCTCTTTCAATACGATTGGAGGTGCGGGGAACTTTACCTGGCCGAGAACAACCCGACCCTTATCGCGGTTTCGACCGAAGGAGCTTCCCCCGCCACTCGAAGAGGGAAAGGGAAAATGTGTCGAGCTCTGCAAGCCGCTCCCCTGGGACCTTCCGATCGGCACGCGGATCGATATCGGCATGGGGGATCCCATTATCATCAAGGACTGCACGCTGGTCTCGCGAGACAGACGGGCTATTCCTCTTTCCATACAAGGCCTCTTCGTCAACGGGACACATCTTGGACCTTCGAGATGGAGAACAAGGGTATCCTCTATGTAAACTACGATGCTCTTGCCCGTGCGGAAGACGTGCTCGCCTGAGCCCGCAGGAACGATCAAAAACTGCAGCCCCTTTTCCAGGGGCTGCAACTTTTTTAAATCGAGTGGTCCGGCTACGCTACTGGCTTGCCGGGGTCGATGTTACGGCCGGCGAAACCGTGGGACACTGGGTAGCCGACGCCGTTTGGTTCGCGCGAAGAATACTCTGGAGCGAGTGGAGCATACTATCCTCGTGCGAGATAACCTCCTGCGCTTGGTTCTGGACGTCAATATCGATGTACTGCACCACGAGGTAGAACCCCCAGAACGGCAGGATGCTGAAAATGACGATTGCGAGCGCCCGCGAGAACCACGTAATCTCCGACCACTTCGTTTTTGCCATATCTCTATTATACCATTCCTAATCCTCCGGCCCGCCGAGCTTTTCGAAAAGACCCCGTTTTTCCTCCTCAGAGTAGAAGGGAATGACGATCTTCCCTGGCCATCCTGCTCCACCACCCGCACCGGGGCTCCAAGGTGCTCCTGTAACCGCTTTTCCCAGAAGCGGGTTTCTGGGCTTGAGGGCTCTGGCGGCTTGGGCGCCGCGCTCGCGCGCATCGCCCGCACGCTCGTTTTTCCTTCTAAAATACGCCCGAACGCGCGGAGCTGCTCCCCGGCATCCGAGATGGAGAGGAGGGCTCGCGCCTGGGACTCGTGGATGCGCCCGGCCGAGAGCGCGTCCTGCATCGCGGGCGGAAGGTTCAAAAGCCGCATGGTGTTCGCCACTCCTTCCCGGCTCTTCCCGACCCGAGCGGCAATCTCGCGCTGGGTGAGACCGAATTCCTCCGCAAGGCGGCGTAGGCACGGGCCGCCTCGAGGGGGTTCAGGTCGCTGCGCTGGACGTTCTCGATCAAGGCCATCTCAAGCTTCACGCGGCGGTCGTCTACGCGCCGCACGATGGCCGGCACGCGCTCGAGGCCGGCGAGCTTCGCGGCCCGAAGCCGCCGTTCCCCGCCACCAACTGGTAGGCGACTTCCGCGCCGGACTCGGTCTCGCTCATCACCTTCGATACAACGATGGGCTGGAGCACGCCGAACTCCCGGATGGATTGCGCAAGCTCCGTGAGCGCCTCCGTATCAAACTCCATCCGCGGCTGGAGCGGGTTCGGCCGGATACGGTCGACTTCGATCTGAAAAATGGATTCGGACCGGCCCTCGACGCGGGAAGGATACTGAGGACGCGGCACGACGCGGCTCGGGCGCCGACCGGGACGTCGCGGAGAAAGAACGCGGTTCCGGTCTCCAGCGCGACGATGGTTCCGCCGACACGGGTGGCGTCACCCGAACAGCGGGCGCCGCACCGGGGCCCTTCTTCGGAATGAGGGACTCGAGACCTTTGCCGGGCATGATGAATATATAGTAGTACGAAACGGGGTTAAGAAAAACCCCGCTCAACAGCGGGTCCTAGAAAAGCCAAAGCAGAGGTGCGCGCAGGCCCTCTGTAGGCAAACAGGTTCCTTCCTAATCACTCGAGGAATATATTTGTAATAAATATAAAGAGCAACTCGAGATGTGGAAGTACTTCTGGTCGCCCGAGAGTTCCCGTCGCTGCCTCTGCTCTAGCGAACGTGTACACGTGCGCCCGGCGCCTCCACTTTCGCCTTCCCGCATGCGCGGTAGTGGCCACTACCTCACCTGCGTTCAAGCGTCTGCTTCAGTGCGAACGCCGAAAAATCATAGCATCACGGAGGATGCTGTCAAATCAGTCGCCCTGTGGACAACTAACAATCACATCCCCAACTCCCCCCAGTCCGCGGCCGGACCGGAGCGGGGTGGCTCCGAAATCGGCCCCGGAGATGTCGGCTGCACCGTGGGGAACGGAACCCCGGCAACCTGGCCAGCGACCTCGTCCGCGAGGCGCTCGTAGGCCAAAGCTCCTGGCGAGAGCGGCGCATAGAGCATAATGGGTTTCCGGAACTGCGGCGCTTCCGCAAGGGCCACGGAGCGCGGTATCTCCACGTCGTAGACATGGTGCGGGAACCGCCGACGCACCTCACGGGCGATCTCTCGGGAGAGCCTCTCCCGCTTGTCGTACATCGTAAGAAGTCCCCCCGCGACCCGGAGCGGGTGCCCGAGGTTTATCTGCACGAGCTCGATGGTCTCGAGGAGCTGAGCGAGGCCCTCCAAGCTCAAGTACTCGCACTGGATAGGCGCGATGACCTCGTCGGCAGCCAAAAGCCCGTTCACCGTCAGAAGGTTCAAGCTCGGCCCGAGATCCACCACGATGAAATCGAACTGGTCGCGCACGCGATTCAGGAAATTTCGAAGATAGAGTTCGCGGTCCGGCAGCGGGACAAGCTCCACAAGTGCCCCGGCGAGATCCGCCGAAGCCGGCGCTACCGTGAGATTCGCGAGATATCCGGGTTTCAGGACGCGCTCGGGCGCCGCGCCCGCCAGAAGCGCATGGTAGATGGTTTCCTCGGGCCCGTGCGCGATGCCCATCCCCATCGTCGCGTTGAACTGCGGGTCAAAATCCACAAGGAGCGTCCTCTTCCCCCGCATCGCGAGATATGCGGAAAGATTCGTCGCCGTCGTAGTTTTTCCGACGCCACCTTTCTGGTTAAAGATGGCGATGGTGCGTGCCATATGCATTTACTATAGATTTTTTTTGTGGCAGTATCAAACCGTAGCGCTCTGGACCACGCTGCACATTGAGAACGTTGCCCGGGTGGCGGAACTGGCAGACGCACAGGATTCAAAACCCTGTGGCCGAAAGGCCGTGTGGGTTCGACCCCCACCCCGGGCACCAAACGCAAAAACACCGGCATAAGGCCGGTGCTTTTGTAGTAAGAGTTTTACTGCGGACCGGGCGGCGCTCCGGCGGTCATGGCGGGCGGCGCGTAGTTCTTCAGCAGCCAGCGAATCACCACGATGGAGATGAAGGCGAGCACGATGCCGCCCAAAATGTCCGAGGGCCAGTGAACGCCTGCCGCGACACGGGCAAGGCCGTTCACGAACGCGAGCACGGTGAACCAAAGGCCCCAACTCCGGTTCAGGGAATAAATGGCGAACGCGAGGGCAAAGTAAGCGGCCGCATGTCCCGAAGGAAACGAAGGCCCGCCTGCGGAGAGAAGCGGTGTAAATCCAAGGGCTTCGAATGGGCGCGCATGGGGGTAAACGAAGTGGATGATCTCCGTGAGAATCCCCCGAGAAAGGAGAATAGTGAGCGAGAGGGTGAGGAAGGCGAAAAGACGCGCCCGTGTCTTCCCTTGGAGAAAAACGAAAACGAGTGCCGCGAAGACGAGGAAGTAAGGCAGGTACTGCGCGAGGAACACGATGAAGGCGTCCCAGAACCCCGAGGCTCCGGCGAGTCCGTGGAGTATTTCAAAAACGGAGTTGTCCCAGACCATAGCAAACTAGGAACGGACGAAAGGAAGGAATCCCACGATGCGGGCGCGCTTGATAGCATTCGCGAGGCGTCGCTGGTGCTTGGCGCAGACGCCGGTGTGACGAGGATCAATAATCTTCGCCTGGCTCGAAACGAAACGCCGCAACACTTCCACATCGCGATAGTCGATGACTCTCACGTTCTGAGAACAGAACACGCACTGCCGGGGTCGTTGGTTCATTGCCATGGGTTAAAATGGAATGTCTTCAGGTTTGATATCGCCCTCCTCGATATTAATCTCTGGAAGTTCCTCCTTCACTTCATCGCGGATGGGGGCCGCGGGCCGCTCCTGCGAGAACTCCTCGCCGCCACCCTGGCCACCGGGACCGCCGGGACGCGGACCGAACTGGAAACGCTCGCAAATGATCTCTGTGGTCTGACGGTTCCCTCCCTGCTTGTCCTGCCAGCTGCGGGTTTGGAGACGCCCCTCAACATAGAGAAGAGCTCCTTTCTTTAGGAACTGCTGGGCGATTTCCGCCTGCCGGCCCCACACCACAATGTTGTGGAACTGGACATCCTTCCGCTGCTCGCCCTGGGGAGTCTTCCATGTACGGTTGGTCGCCAAGGAGAAGGTCGCGACGGCCTGCCCTGAGGTCGTCGTCCGAAGCTGCGGATCCGCGGTGAATCGCCCAATGAGGAATACCTTGTTGAGGTTCATGGTTACTGGAGAATTTCCTCAATCTTTTTCTCGAGCGCTTCGTTCGTGAGCATCGGAACATCGCCGGGCTTACGGGGCATGCGAGAAACCGGCGCGGGTCGTCGAGGCGTACGGTCTTCACGGGATCGACGCTCATCTCGCGCAGCCGCGTGATGAACGAGCACCCGGAGGATGTCGGGTTCAAGGACAAGCGATTCAGAAAGTCCCACGAGCGCCGCGGGGGCAACCGTGAACTCGAAGCCTCCCACGAAACAAAAGGCTTCCTTCCGGATAGGATATGCGAGCTTCACTTTCTGGAGAGGACGTTCCGTGAGAATGACGGCTCCGCGCTTCTGGAGGGCAGCCGAAACCTTCGCCGCATCCTCTGATTTGAGGAGCGCGATAATTTCGTACCTCGTCTGCTGTTCCAGGATGGTTACGGTCTCATCCATAGGTGTTCCTTATCGTACCAGAGATCCAAGGATAGCGTCAATTGGCTGTCCCCGCTTCCCCCTCCGGGGGCGTCACGGGCGGCGTGGGGGGGGCCTCGACGACCGGTGTCGGTGTCAGTGAGTTCGCGGCGAGCGCCGCCGCGAGCACATCCGGCGGAGTCGCGTTCGCGGCCCGGATCTTGTCAAGCTCTTCCACGGGGATTCCGCGGAGGCCTGTACCGGCAGGGATGAGCCGCCCAATGATGACATTTTCCTTCAAGCCGCGGAGCGGGTCGGACTTCGCTTCGACGGCAGCGTTCACGAGAACCCTGCTCGTCTCCTGGAAGGACGCCGCCGAGAGGAAGCTCAAGGAATCGAGGGCAACGCGCGTGATACCCATCACCTTCAGGATACCCTTCGCGGGCCGCCGCTTCGAGTGCCGGAGGTCGCGGTTGATCTCGGTGAACCGAGAACGATCCAAAATCTCCCCAGGCATGTACTCGGTGTCGCCTGGATCCTTGATCACGACGCGAGAGAGCATTTGCCGCACCACGATCTCGATATGCTTGTCGTTGATAGGAGACCCCTGCGGAATGTAGATGCGTTGGATCTCGTTCACAATATAATGCTCGACGGCCTCGACGCCGCGATACGCGAGGATCTCCCGGAGGTCCAACGGACCTTCCGCAAGCGCCTGCCCCCGGACGACGGCGTCACCTTTCTTTACGAAGAGCGTGACACCCGCCGGCACGAGGTATTCATCAAAGGACGCCTTGAGCGAGACTTTGCCGCCGCCCTTCCGGGTCTTCTCAATGGTCGGTTTGATGCGGATGGCTTTCGCGAGTCCCCGCTCTTCGATTTCGTGAACCAAGCCGTCCGCGCGCGCCAGGGGGGCTTTCCCCTTCGGCGGCCGCGCCTCAAAAACCTCCTCAACACGGGGCAAGCCGTGCGTGATGTCCACGCCCGCGATACCTCCGACGTGGAAGGTCCGCATCGTGAGCTGCGTGCCAGGCTCCCCGATGGACTGGGCTGCGACAATACCGACGGCCTCTCCGACGTGGATAGGCTTGTTTTTGGAAAGGTCCAAACCGTAGCAGGCTGCGCAGAGCCCGTAGAGGGTCTTGCAAGCGATCGGCGAGCGGACCTTCACGGCGTCGAGCTTGGATTCCTGGAGCTGTTTCGACGCCGCGCGGGTGATAACCTCGCCGGCGCGCACGACGATCTTCCGGTCCACGCGCACCTCCTCAAGACTCGTGCGGGAGTAGAGCCGATCCGCAAAGGAATAGCCATATTCCTCCCCTTCCTTCCGGATAATCGTGATGCCGCGGTCGCTTCCGCATTCCTCTTCGCGGATGAGAAGGTCCTGGGAAACGTCCACGAGGCGGCGTGTGAGGTATCCCGCGGTCGCGGTCTTCAAGGCCGTATCCGTGGAACCCTTGCGGGCGCCGTGCGTTGAAATGAAATACTCGAGCACGGAAAGTCCTTCCTTGTAGGAGGACTTCACGGGAAGTTCGATGGATTCGCCCTTCGGGTTAATCACGAGACCCTTCATACCCATCATCTGCGTCGTCTGAACCCAGCTGCCACGGGCCGCGGAATCGATGATGGCAAAGACGGGGCTGTCCTCGGCGAGCGCCTTGGGAGTGATCTTCGCGACCTGCTCACGGGCGTCGGTCCAGACCTCGATGATGCGCTCCGTGCGCTCCTTCTTGGTAAGGAGTCCGTCGTTGTACTGCGACTCAATGAGCGCCACCTTTTCCTCGCCTGCGTGGATGATGCCTTTTTTCTCCTTCGGGATGACCGTGTCCGCCATGCCCCACGAGAGAGCGGATATGGTGGCGTACTCGAACCCGAGGTCCTTAATGCGGTTTAGGTACTGCTGGGTCGATTCGATCCCGTACTCGTCGATGATGCGAGCGACAAGCTTGGAGAGCTGCTTCTTGTTGAGCACCTCGTTCACGAAGCCGAAGTCCGGCGGGAGCACGCGGTTGAAAATCAAGCGCCCGTAGCTCGTCTCGAGCATTTTTCCTTCGTACGGGATGTGGATCATCGCATTGATGTCGATGCGACCGAACTCGTAGGCGAGCGTCACCTCGGCGAAGTTGGAGAGCACTGCTCCTTCCCCTTTGGCCCCCTTCCGAACGCGCGTCAGGAAGTAGGCCCCGAGAACCATGTCCTGCGTGGGGCTCACGATCGGCTCACCGTTCGCCGGCTTCAGGAGGTTCTTCCCGGCGTCCATAAGATCTCCGGCCTCAAACTGCGCCTCAACAGTGAGAGGCAGGTGGACCGCCATCTGGTCGCCATCGAAGTCCGCGTTGAAAGCCGTGCAGACCATTGGCGGGATGCGGATGGCAAGATCCTCAATGAGGACGGGCCGGAATGCCTGGATGCCGAGCCGGTGGAGCGTCGGAGCGCGGTTCAAAAGCACGCGTTTGTTCTTGATAACTTCTTCGAGGATGCCCCAGACCTCCGGGAGCCCTGTTCGATGAATCGGTTCGCCTGTTTGATGTTGTAGGCAAAGCCGCGCTCAATAATTTTATTGATAACGAAATGGCGGAAGAGCTCGAGAGCGAGGAGCTTGGGCAGCCCGCACTCGTCAAGCTTGAGCTCAGGACCGACCACGATGACGGAGCGGCCGGAGTAATCCACGCGCTTCCCGAGGAGGTTCTGGCGGAAGCGGCCCTGCTTGCCCTTGAGCATATCCGCGAGGGACCGGAGGGGACGACGGCGCGTGGAAAGGAGCTGGCTTCCGAGGCGCGCGGAGTTGTCGATGAGGGCGTCCACCGCCTCCTGCAACATGCGCTTCTCGTTCGTGATGATAACCTCCGGAGACTTGAGCTCCATGAGTTTCTTGAGCCGGTTGTTGCGGTTGATGACGCGCCGATAAAGGTCGTTTAGGTCGGCAGTCGCGTAGCGCCCGCCGTCCAGGGCAACCATCGGGCGGAGGTCGGGGGGAGGATAGGAAGCGCGGTCAGGACCATCCATTCCGGCCGGACGCCGGACTTAATGAGGGACCGGACAAGCTTCAAACGCCGGAGAAGCCGGCGCATCCGGTTGTCGTCCTTCACCTCTTTGAGCTCCTTCTTCAGAGACCGGGTGGCTTCCTTGAGATCCATCCGCTCCAGGATCTTCCGGACGGCGCCCGCGCCGCGATCTGCCTCGAAGACATCGCCGAACCGCTCCGCGAGGGTATAGTACTCCGTCTCGGTAAGCATGAGCCCGGGGCGCAGCGTCTTCAGGATCTCCTTCAGGTTCTCCGCGCGGTCCGCCACTTCCCCAAGGTCGGCTCCCTTCTCCTTCTTAATGGATTTGAATTCCTTCGTGATGCTGTCCGCCGCCCGATCGCGGTTCGCCTCGTTTACCGCCGTCACGATGTACGCCGCGTAGTAGATGACTTTCTCGAGCTTCGGCACCGAAAGGTCGAGGAGGAGAGAAAGCTTCGAGGGAACAGTCCGCATGAACCAGATGTGGGCCACGGGGGATGCCAACTGGATGTGGCCCATCCGCTCTCTCCGGACAGCCGAGCGCGTCACCTCCACGCCGCACTTCTCGCAGACAAGACCCTTATACCGCACTTTCTTGTACTTTCCGCAGTAGCACTCGTAGTCGCGGGTGGGACCGAAGATGCGCTCGGAGAAAAGACCGTCTTTCTCCGGCCGTTGAGTGCGGTAATTGATAGTCTCCGGCTTCGTCACCTCGCCGTAGGACCACGCGAGAATCTCGTCCGGGGAGGCCAGTTTGATGGAAACGTTTTTGAGATCGAGGTTTTTTTCCATAGTCATGATAGATTAGTTTCCCTCCCCGAGATCATCGATGCCGTCCCCCGTACCTTCTTCGCCACTCGTGTAGTGCACGGAAAGTCCCAGGGACTTGAGCTCCGAGATCAACACGTTGAAGGACGCAGGAACGTTCGGCTTCTTGATGTCGGTGCCACGGATAATGGATTCGAAAGCCGCCGAGCGGCCGAGGATGTCGTCAGACTTGATAGTGATCATTTCCTGCAGCATATGTGCCGCGCCGTACCCCTCGAGCGCCCAGACCTCCATCTCTCCGAAGCGCTGGCCGCCCAACTGCGCCTTTCCGCCGAGGGGCTGCTGTGTGATCAGGGAGTAGGGGCCGGTGGAACGCATGTGGAGCTTGTCTTCCACCAGGTGGTTCAGCTTCATGATATAGATGACACCCACCGTCACGTGCTCACGGAACGGGAGGCCTGTTGTGCCGTCGAAGAGCTCTACCTTCCCATTCGCCGGGAGGCCCGCCGCTTCGAGCTCCGCGCGGATCTCGTCCTCGCCACCCCCCACGAAATTCGGGACCACCGCGCGATAGCCGAGCTTCCGGGCCGCGAATCCGAGGTGGGTCTCAAGGATCTGACCGAGGTTCATACGGGAAGCGACTCCAAGGGGGTTTAAGACAACGTCAACCGGCGTGCCGTCCGCAAGATAAGGCATGTCCTGCACGGGACGAATCATAGAAATGACGCCCTTGTTACCGTGCCGCCCGGCGAGCTTGTCGCCCGCGCGCACCTTACGGAGCTGGGCCACCTCCACCTGGATCTTCTTGATAATGCCGGGTTCGAGCTTATCCCCCTTGTCGCGGGAGAACACCTTGATGCCGATGACGCGCCCCTGCTTCCCGTGCGGGAGCGTGAGCGAGGTGTCCTTCACGTCGCGAGCCTTCTCACCGAAGATGGCACGGAGGAGCCGCTCTTCCGAAGAGAGTTCCGATTCGCCCTTCGGGGAAATCTTCCCAACGAGGATATCGCCCGTGTAAACCTCCGCTCCGATGCGGACGATGCCGTCCTCATCGAGGTTCCGGAGCTTATCCTCCGCGACGTTCGGGATGTCCGGCGTGGTCATTTCGGGGCCGAGCTTCGTGTCGCGGACGAAGCAGGTGAATGTTTCGATGTGAATGGATGTAAAAAGATCCTCACGCGCGACGCGCTCCGAGAGCACGATGGCGTCCTCGAAGTTTCCGCCTCGCCACGGGATGAATGCTACCAGGAGGTTCTGGCCGAGGGCCAGCACGCCGTCTTCCGTCGCGGGGCCATCCGCGAGGACCGCGCCGCGCTTCACCTTCTGACCCACATGCACGATCGGGCGTTGGGAGAGACACGTGGACTGGTTGGACCGGCGGAATTTCAGGATGGGGTAGTGCGTCGTCCCCGACTTGCCCTTCACCGCGATGCCACGCGCGTCCACTTCCTCCACCGTGCCGTCCTCTGCGGCAAGCACGAGCTGCTCCGAATCAAGCGCCGCCTTTTCCTCGACGCCCGTCCCCACGAAAGGCGCGGTCGCGACAATCGAAGGAACCGCCTGTCGCTGCATGTTGGAACCCATGAGGGCCCGGTTCGCGTCGTCGTGCTCCAGGAACGGAATGAGCGCCGTCGAGATACTCATGAGCTGGTTCGCCGAGACGTCGATGAAATCCACCTCTTCCCGCTTGCAGGTGTCCGGGACTCCCTTGATGCGGGCGGGCACGACGGCTTCGACGATGCGGTTTTTCTCGTCCAGCGGGACATCGGCCTGCGCGACGTTATACCGGCGTTCCTCCGCGGCGTCGAGCCACTCGACGTGCGAAGAGACGACGCCCTCCTTCACGTGGAAGTAGGGTGTCTCGATGAAACCGAATTCGTTGAGGCGGGCATAGTTCGAAAGATAGCTCACGAGCCCGATGTTCGCACCTTCCGGCGTCTGGATAGGACAGATGCGGCCGTAGTAGGACGGGTGCACGTCGCGCACCTCGAACCCGGCGCGCTCACGGGTAAGACCGCCAGGGCCCATCGAGGAGAGGCGCCGCTTGTGTTCGAGCTCTGCGAGCGGGTTCACCTGGTCCATGAACTGCGAGAGCTGCGAAGACGAGAAGAAGTCCCGCACCACCGAGGTCAGGAGTTTGTAGTTCACCAGCTGGACAGGCTGCAGAGTGTGCTTATCGAAGGTGGACATCCGGTCCTGGACGCCGCGCCGGAGGCGCGCAAATCCCACGCGGAGACGCGACTGTACAAGCTCCCCCACCGCTCGGATACGGCGGTTCGCAAGGTCGTCGATGTCGTCCGGTTCCGCGGAAAGATTGTTGTTTAAGCGGATAATTTCCTTCAAAAGCCCGATGATATCGTCACGATCCAAGAGACCGCCTTCTTTCTTCGCAGGAAGTTCCAGGCGCTGGTTCAGCTTGAAACGACCGACTCGCGAGAGGTCATAGCGGTCGAAGCGGAAAAAGATTCCCTCAATCAACGCTTTTGCGTTCTCCACCGTCGTCAGATCCCCCGGCCGAAGCCGTTGGTGTATGCCGAGGAAGGACTCTTCAAGGGTTTTCGCCTCGTCGCGCTTCAAGGTCCCGGCGATGAACTTCACGGGACCGGTGTCCACGTCGGCGAACGCCTTCTTGATATCTTCCTCCGTCTTCAGCCCGAACACCCGAAGGAGCTGGGTCGCGGGTACCTTGCGCCGACGGTCGATCTTCACGCCGATAAAACCGTCGGACTCCGTCTCGAACTCCAGCCACACGCCGCGGTTCGGGATCACCTTCGCGCCGAAAAGTTTCCGTCCGCGGTAGACCGCGGCGGTGAAGTATGAGCCCGGCGAGCGCACGAGCTGCGAGATGACCACCCGCTCAACGCCATTGATGATGAACGTCCCGCGCGTCGTCATGATCGGGAAATCTCCGAGGTAAACCTCCTGCGCTTGCGCGCTCTTCGTGAGACGGTTCGTGAGCCGAAGCTTCACGCGAAGCGACGCTTCGTAGGTCTGATCCTTCTCCTTGGACTGTTCCTCGGTGTACTTCGGCGGGTCGAATTTATACTCCAAAAAGTGGAGTTCAAGTTCCGCGCCGGTGTGGTCGCGGATGGGAGAGATCTCGTCAAAAAGCTCCCGAAGGCCCTTCTCCAGGAACCATTTATATGAATCCAGCTGCACCTCGATGAGGCGCGGCTGGGGGAACTCAGGTCCGTGATAGGTGGAGAAGGTTTTAGGCGCTCGTGTGGTGGGCATGGGTTAATGGGGTGGGAACAGAGCGGCGTGCAGGCCCGGGGACGGCCCCGCCGCAACTTCGGCGACGCTTACTTGGAAAAACCTAAAGGTATTTGGCTCGATTTTGATTCTGTTGCTCGAGGGTTTGAGAAAAGAGGGTTTCCTTGGTACCGGATGCGGTCAGATAGTAAAGATAGGAGGTCTGGCGAGGGGTCGCGGCTGCCTGGATCGCGGACTGGCCAGGATTTCCGATGGGAGTTGGGGTGAACCCCAGATGCTGATAGGTATTGTAGGGGGAAGCGATTGTCATGTCGGCGCGCGAGAGCTGGGGGTTGGGGCAGTTCCGAATGTCACCGTTGCACTTCGCGTAGATGACGGTGGAATCCACCTGGAGCGGGATGCCGATTTGGATACGACGGAGGAGAATGCCGGCTACCGTTTGACGATCCGCGAACGAGGGAACTTCACGCTCGAGATAGGACGCAAGAATCAGAGTGTCGTACCATTGGGGCTGGTTCTGAAGCAGTGGCCACGCCTTCGTATTAAAACCGTTAAGAAGGATCTGCACTGCGTCATCCGCGGACCCACCGATGGGGAACCGGTACGTGTCGGGGAAAAGGAATCCTTCGAGGGACGTTGAGCTCGCGAGATACGGATACAGGCCCGCGACTTTCGAGGGAGCGTAACCCACAAGAGACTGCCCGTCCGCGAGAGCGCCCGCGGCCGAGAGAATGTCGCTCACATCCCTGAGCGTCGAGCCCTCCGGGATCGTCACCGCAGCCTCGTTCTTCCCGCCGTGGGAAAAGAGCCCGACGAACTCCGGTACGCTCATGGTGGGCCCGAGATCATAGACGCCCGGCTGAAATCGCTGCGCCTTGCCGCTCAGAAGCGCATACAGTTTGAAAACAGAGATAGAGCGGATAAGCGTTTGTCGCGAGAGGTCCGCTGCGATTTCACGGAATCCTTCCCCTTTTACTATCTTGAAATGAACGGTCGTCGAGGTCGCACTGGATCCTGCAGTATCCGCCACGGACTGCACTGGCTGCAGGCCGTAGAAGAAATAAGCCACGAAGACTATGATGACCAAAAGGATTCCTAGAACGGTCAGGAAGCGTAGGTCAAACAGACCTCGTTGTTCAGGCTGAGGATTCAAGCTTTATGTGTTCGATTATACCGATGAGGACCGCTGCCGTCAAGAGGTTAGACCCCCCGTAGCTGAAGAATGGCAGGGTGACGCCTGTGACCGGTAGGAGGCCGACATCAGACCCCGCATTGACCAGAAAGTGCACGAGAAAGAACAGTCCACCGCCTAAAACCACGAATTTTGCAAAGTTATCACGTGCCCCAAGGCCAATGTGCACCATTCTATAGAGGATGAACCCTATCGTCAAGAGCACCAGAAGACCCCCCGCAATCCCCCATTCTTCAATAAACGCTGCAAAAAGGAAGTCGTTTTGGGCCGCCGGAAGAAACCCTAAGCGGGTCTGTGTTCCTCCTCCAAAACCTTTTCCCCAGAACCCAGCGGAGCCAATCGCGATCTTCGATTGGATAACATTATAGTTCGTTCCTAAAGGATCTCGGTCTGGAAAGAGAAAACCGAGGATGCGCTCTTTCTGGTAGTCCTTAAGAACTAATGTCCACAGGAGAACACCAAGGAGCAAGAGGATCAGAAGACCGGCGATGAATCGGCGTGGATTAATTCCTCCCATAAGAAGAAAGCCGACCCAGATGCTTGCGACGAGGACCGCGGATCCGAAGTTGGGCTGGAGAATGATCAGAATGGCCGGTGGCAACACATAGAGGAGCGAAATCACAATATTCCGTACTTGCCATGCCGCAACATGTCGCCGTGAGAAAAAATGTCCGAGCACAAGAATGAGGGCGAGCTTCGCGAGTTCCTCCGGCTCGAACTGGACGGGACCCAGCACGAGCCAACTTTTCGTACCGCGGATGACATGCGGACCGAGATACGCGGCGACGAGCGCAAGAATGGAAAGGCCGTAGAGTCCATAGCGGAACCATGGATGCGCCGCGAGGCGACGCCAGTCAAACTGGCTCCCGAAAAGAATGACAACGAAGGCGACTATATACCAAACAAGTTGCCGCCAGAAAAAAGCGAGATTCGAACTCGCGAGCGTTACAAGACTCGCTCCCGCGATGACGCCGAGCGCCGCGAGAAGCCCCCAATCGAAATTCCGGAAGTGCACTCTCATAGTCGCCCGACGTACACTCGTGTGGCCGCGGGGTTCAGCTGGCGCACGAGGTTCGGATCAGCCGGAAAAGAAATTACAAATGGAGCACGACCGCCCGGCCCCAAATCCACCCTTGTTTCGGAGGCAAAGAGGTTATCGGCGAACGCCGACCGGTCCACGAGAACGGCGATCACAGACACTCCTGTGGCAGGGATGGAACTGTGGTTTGTGAGGAACCCCGAAACCTGAATTTGGTCTCCCGCAATCGTGGTGGTAACCCCTTCGGGGTCCGAAAGGTCAAATGGAGCAAGGTTAGCAGCTGGCTGCCAAGAAACCAATGGATCAATGGAAAGCGTAGCTCCCGAGACGGGACCTGTAGGCGCCACGGAAGCTGTCGCCAGCACGTAACGCTCCTCCGAGGCATAAATTGCAGCCGTACCAGGAAGAGTAAGAAGCGTCTCCCCCGAAGGCCCCAGGAGAGTGAAATGGTAATCGAAGGAGGTCGCTGCGTAGTCGAGATTCGGGTTCTCTACCTGCGCGAGGAGCACCGCCGGTCCTGCAGCGGAGCGGAAAATCTGCACGTCCCCGACGGTAAGGAGTTGCTCTGGCCCTGGCCCACGCTGGCAGGCGGCACACGGACCGCCACAGTCGATGCCGGTCTCCCTTTGATTCTGGATACCGTCCGAGCAGCTAGGGTTGGCTCCGTGGTAACCCGCAGCGACTCCCCAGACAACCAGAGCGAGAACGGCGAGGTAGAGTGCGCCGTAGATAACCTGCTTATGAGTTCGAGCGAGACGCATAGAGCTAACGGGTCCTCACCGCAGCAAGTACCCGTCGGAACTCCGCAGGGCGGACCGACGCGCCACCGACAAGCGTCCCTGCAAACTCCTTTCTCGCAAGAAACGAAGCGGCGTTCTTTCCGCTCACCGAACCGCCATAGAGAACAACTCCTCTAAATTTAAAGTTTTGAGTTAAAATCTTTTTAATAAGCTTCGCCATCGCAGCCGCATCCTCCGGCGTTTCGTCGCGATGGTCAACGCTCGTGGAAATAGCCCAGACGGGTTCGTACGCGATCAAAAGATTCTTGAGCGCGAGCTTCTGCCTTTTCGCCTCTGCAAGGTCGAGGGTTAACTGTTTTTGTACCCATGCGCGCGCCGCCGCGATTCCTTTCCTGCGGACGGACCACGGTTCTCCGATACAGAGAATTGGCACAAGCCCACCCGCAAGCGCCGCCGCGACCTTCGCTGCGATTTGTGCGTCTTGTTCCCCTTCTGCCCGACGCTCCGAATGACCGAGAATGGTATACCGCACGCCGAGCTCTTTCAGTTCTCCGACCGAAACCTCCCCCGTCCTCGGCCCCACAACCCCTGGCGCCGCATTCTGGCTTCCCACCGCCGCGCGCTTCAGGACTCGCGAAACCGCCGGCAGGAATGGAAACGGGGGGCACACGACTACGTTTGCCGCATCGGAAGCGCGTGCAATCGCGACCGCTTCCTTCGTGGTCCTGGGATGCATCTTCCAGTTGGCGATGATGAGTTTCTGCATGATCACTTCCTGAGCACTTTAGCCGCGAGATCCGGGTCAATCACGTTGATCTCAATACCTGTGCCAAATTCGAACCCCGCCCGGGTCGAGAGCTTCGGCAGGATCTCCACGTGCCAGTGGTACTGCGGATAGCGCTCTTTATGCACGACGGGGGCGGTGTGGATAAAGAAATTATAATCGGGATCACCGAGGTTCTTCTCCATTTTCCGGAGCACGCGCTGGAGGACGTTCGTCACCGCCGCGAGATCCTCGTCGGACGTGTTTTCAAAGTACGGCGTGTGGTGCTTGGAGAAGACCCGGACCTCAAAGGGGTTTCGCGATACGAACGGCGCAAAGGCGATCGCGCCTTCGTTCTCGACGATCACCCGTTTCCCCTGTTTCCTCTCCCACTCGGTCATCACGCAGTGAATGCACTTACCTGTCCGCGCGTGGTAGCGCGTGGAACCTTCCAGCGACCGCCCGACGTCGGGAGGAACCACCGGGACACCGAGAATTTGATAGTGAGGATGGTAGATCGAAGCCCCAGCAAGCGGCCCCCAGTTATGAAAGATCGAGACATACGCGACATTCGGATCGGCAAAAAACATAAGATAACGTTCCCGGAACACCTCGAAAAGGCGGAACGCCAGATCGGACGGGAGCCGCGGGAAATTCGCCCGATGATCGCGCGTGAGAACAAGATCGTGGTGACCGGCTCCGGGGATGGTCGAGAAGGGACCGTTGCGCACCAAGCGGACACGTCGGTCCGCGTGCCCCACCGCCGGATAGCGATTCTGAAGCACCAGGATCTCGCAGTTCTTGCGGGCACGGACGCCGCTCTTCGACCCCCACGGGGCGCATCGTGCATCGTAGCGGAGCAGTACGTGGTCGCTCACGTTCTTCAGAGGGTTTTCAAACGGGCATGTGCGGACGGACGGTACCACGCGCCGGTGGGTTCGCTTCCGAATGAACTGGTCGGGACGCCGTAGCCGACCCGGCGCGATGAGAATCCATTCACCGGACACGAGATCCTGACGAAGTTCGGATCGGGGTTCAGAAAGTCTCGACATGGTCTTGTGGTTTTACCGCTCCGACCTTGGCCGCTCCATACGCACCTTTTCGGAGCCACCACCATACTCGCACGACATCCCAGAGTGTGGAAGCGTACGCTTTCGCACCCACCGTGGAGCGAGTATCGTTCACCCACCGCACCGGTATTTCCTTGATGCGGAATCCGAGATGGAGCGCCAGCGCCAGAACTTCAACATCAAAACCCCACTGATCGACCCTCGCGAGAGGAAAAATCTGCTCTGCCGAGGCCTCGGAGAAGCACTTGAACCCGCATTGTGAGTCCCGCACGCCAGGAAGAACCAACGGCTGGATAATAAGGCGATTTCCTAGCTTCCCTAGTATCTGCCGATACCATGGCTGAGCGGGAACGAGTTCCGCTCCTCGCACCCCTCGCGAACCGAACACAACCTCATAGCCTTCCTTGAAATACGGGAGCATGTGCTCGAACTGATCAATGGAGGTGGAATTGTCCGCGTCAGTGAAGAGCCGCCAGTTGCCCTTCGCTTCGAGCATCCCGCGCCGCACGACCCATCCCTTCCCGTGATTCGCGGGTTCATCGACGAGCCGGAGATTCCGCACGGTCTGGGCAAATCGGCGGACAACCTCCGCAGTCGCATCCTTCGAACCATCGTTCACCACAAGGATCTCGTAGGAATACTCCGCGTGGGAGAGCCGCCGGTCGATGTCCACAAGAGTGCCGGGCAGCCGCTCGGATTCGTTGTAGGCGGGGATGATGACGGAGAGAAATGGTTTCATGCCGTGGGGATCGGGAACAGTGATTCCATCTTACCTCCGAACCAGTGACCTGTCATCCTTACGCCGACGTTACGCGGGGCTTGAATACCACAAGCTTGTAACTCAAGAAGTTCCAGAGGAACGAGGCGAGGACGCCTCCGAGACCACCGACATTCGCCCAGAGATTCGCCGAAACCCCGGCGGGCGCTCCCATCACGTTCACGATGAGCGAGGCCGCCCCGGCGTTCAGGAGCGCTCCCCCTAATGTGAAAAGTGCGAAACGGAGATACTCCGTCCCCGTCACGGAAAGCGTGCTCTGAAAAGTCCAGAACTTGTTCCAGAAGTAACTATTCGTCGTCGCCACAAGAAACGCGACGATTGCAAAAGCGCTGTACCACCATCCTTTAGCAATACCCGTCGTCAAGATAAAGAGGTTCAGGACTGCAAAATTCAGAAGCGTATTCAGGGTGCCCACTGCGGCGAACTTTCCGAACTGCTCGAATACCTTCCATCGCCGGCTCAGGAGCTTCAGCACCCAGAGCGCGCAGGGCGCGAGGATGGAGAAGCCAATGACCGACAAGGCGCCGGTCTTAACGGTCACAGGGAGAAGTTTCGTGGTGGTAAGCGGCAGAAGCACGAGCCACCCGACCAGGAATCCGATCACTGTCACCAGATAGAAATCCTTTTTTGTGTTCATTGTAGTTTTATTAGAATTCCCTCAACCTTCGCCGTATTTCCTCTTCGACCTCCCGGCGGTCGCGGCCATACGCCCGGCGGGACCGTTCCCGGACCTCCTCCGCGCGCCCCGGATCCCCACGGATGGCGAATACATCGGTCGAGATGCGTATATTGAACGGCTTCACGGTCTGCCCCCGCACAAGAAGTCGCACGTAGGCATTCAGGTTGTCGATGTTCTGGAGGTCAGCGGCTCCGACGGTGGGCTCGAACTGCTTAGCCAGGAACTCCGCATCCTGTGGCCCGACCCGAAGTACCACCTCGCTCCCCACGTTCCCAAAAACCGCATCCCGAATCTTCTCCGGCAGCTGGGCGATGAACTGGTGAGCCACCGTAAGATCGAGCCGATACTTACGCGCCTCAGATAGGATGGTCCCGATGGAATCTGTCGCAAAATTCTGGAACTCATCGATATAGAGATACCAGTCGCGACGTTCCGCCTCGCTCGGGGTATCGCCCCGGGAAAGCGCGGCAAAGAGCACCTTGGAAAGGATAATCATCCCGAGGAGGGCCATATTGGCGTCTCCGATCTTCCCTTTCCGAAGATTCACCACGAGAATTTTCCCGCCATCCAAGATCGCCCGGAAATCCATGGCGGATTTTGTTTGCCCGATGATCGGACGAACGTAGTCATTCGCAATAAAATTATTGAACTTCGAGGTGACATATGGTGTGAGGTTTGCGAGAGATGCTTCTCCTCCCGCTTTCGCGGCTTCTTTCTCCCAGAAGTCCTGGACGATGGGATTCCGAATACGCGCGAGTTTTTTCGCCCGCCAGGCGGTGTCTGTGAAAACACGCGGGAGCTCGACTAGGGTTGCGGGCTCTGTGGAAGCATCCTCCATCAAGAGGAGGAGTGCTTGTCGGAGATACTGCTCGAACATCGGACCCCCCGTCTGCCGGAGATCGTAGAGCTTTTCAAGGATCGCGAGCATGTCGTTCACGATGAAAGTTTTCTCTTCCGGACGGTCGAGCCGGTACTCGAGCATGTTGAGGCCCACCGGATGTTCAAGGTCGCCGGGATCAAAGACGATGACGTCCTCCGCGCGTTCCGCCGGAACGTTCGCGAGCACAAACTCCGCGAACTCCCCGTGCGGGTCGATAACACCGACGCCTTTCCCGCTCTTCATGTCCTCGAGGATGAGGCTCTTGAGAAGCGTTGTCTTGCCGGTCCCCGTCTGCCCCAACACATAGAGGTGCCGGCGGCGATCCTCGTCGGTCAGATAGATACGCCGACGTCCACCCCGGAAAAGACTCTCTCCCAGAAAGGTCCCTTCGGTGGGGGCATCGGCAGGAGGCGGCGCCTCGCGAGCCTTCAGGGCCTTGATGCGCGGGGTCTCCGTGAACGCCGTCGGAAGATGGAAAAGGCTCGCGAGCTCCTCACTCGAAAGTACCATTGCATCCGCGCGGTCGAACGAGCGGAAAATGAAGTCCCGAGTCACGGCCGCAGGGTTCCGAGGTATGATGATCTTCAAACCGTTGCGGTCGGGTGCCCCGAACTGGGAAAACCCCGCCGTGATGCCCCCGAGGAGAGATTCTGCCTCCACCGGATTCGGAGCCGAGGTGAGAATACGAATATTCACCTCAAAGAGAGGTTTCCCAACCTTCGCTCCTATGGCCTCGACGACCGCGGCGTCCACTTCCTTCCGCTCCTGTTTCTTCTCTTTGCTCGCGGGATTGAGCGCTTCCTTCACGTCCCCGATCGTGAGTGGCACGGCGCTTCCGCCGAGGATGCTCTTCAAACCGGCGCCTTTTTTTAGGACCTCAAGCGTCGAGCGTACCTCGCGCGCCGCGCGCGCTGGAGCGGGACGGGCGACCACCTGGAGCGCTGCGCCCTCCCCGAGCTCCTTCACATTCGAAAAACCCCCGAGGGTGGGTGCGAAAGTGTCGGCCCCAATCTCCCGGTAGCTCCGGAGCGGAAGCACGAAACGTTCCTTTTCTTTCACCCACGCCGCGGCGACAGACCCCCGATAGTTGAAAATATTGTAGTCCTCCACCGCGTGCACGTCCGCATCGTTCCAAAGGGATTGGACTTGGCGCGCGACAGCTTCCGTAAGGCGGTGGGGCACGGCGAGATAGAAGTGGATCTCCTCACCCACGTAGGGAACGGCCACCTCGAAAACAAAAGGCTCTCGGAACGACGCGAGAGCGGAGAAAAGCTGCTCCGAGAGGGCGATTTCCTTTACCACATCCTTTCCCTCGATGCTTTGGACCGGCAGCCGTATAAGAAGAAGCTGCATCTGGAGCTCCGTCATGAGCCGTCGGTGCGCAAGACGGCGCGAAAGGTAAAACGCGCCGATTCCAGCGGCGGCGATGACGAGAGCGAAGAACAAGACAACCATGGAGTGGGGAGTTGCGACCTAAAGTACGCCCCGCCGCTTGAGCTCAGGGAGCAACTTATCGACTAGGGCATCATGTAACGCATCCAATATAAACGGAGGTTGCCGCTTGGCCTCCCGGACAGCCGCTTCGATACCATCACGAAACGCTAGATGCACGAGACGGTCCACCTCCTGTCGCGCCTTCGGGTCGCCCGCAGAGGCGGCGAGGTAAGCGGGCAACTCGCCCCCATGGTCATCGGAAGGCGCGGAGGATGCGGGAGACGCCGCCGGGGTAGGAGCTGGGACGCCCCCCGAAAGGTCTTCCAGAGAACGTCGCACGAGCTCGGGAGCTGGAGCTGGAGATTCCGTCGTCACCGCCCGCTCCGCCTCCACCGTGTGCGTGATACGCGCAAGGTCGCGCTCCATTTGCTCGCCGAAATTCATCACTTTTACCATGCTTCAGGTATAATTATAGAACAATGGCGTGGAACTGGAAAATTGTTCTTGGAGTCATCGTTATTCTCCTTCTCGCCACATTCCTGCGCCTCTACCAACTCCCTTCGCTTCCGCCCGGACTTTACCCCGACGAGGCGATGAACGGTTCCAATGACCTTGAGGCACTGCGCACGCACGACTTCAAGGTTTTTTATCCGGAGAACAACGGGCGTGAGGGACTTTTCATCAACATCCAGGCGTTTTTCCTGAAGCCTTTCCTGGACCATGGGATTCCTCTGGAGCCCTGGATGCTCCGGTTCCCAAGCGCCATTTTTGGCATCCTCACGGTTCTCGGAATCTTCTGCCTCACCCGCGAGCTCTATGGAATGAGCGGTGTTCCGCCGGGTGCCCGCGCAAACCGCATCGCGCTCCTCGCCGCGTTCCTCCTCGCGACTCTTTTTTGGCATATCAACTTTTCCCGCATCGGTTTCCGCGCCATCACGGCGCCGTTCTGGCTCACATGGGGTTTCTACCTGACGCTTTACACATTCCGAGCTTTGCGAGTCCCCCGTCCGCGTTTGCGGTGGCTCCTCCCCGTTCTTTCGGCCGTAGTTTACACCGCCGGCTTCTACTCCTATATCGCGTTCCGCGCAACGCCACTGCTTTTTGCAGTACCTGCATTCTGGCTTCTCACGCACGGCTACCCGAAGCGGCGATTCTGGGCTATCACAGGACTTTTTGTTGTCACCGCAACCGTCGTGATGATCCCCTTCCTCGCCTACTTCACGGCCCATCCGGCGGACTTCTTCGGGCGCACATCACAAATCTCCATCTTCACCTCTCCGCACCCTGCGCTTGACCTCCTCCAGAACATCGCGCTCACCGTCGGTATGTTCAATATCTACGGGGACGGCAATTGGCGCCACAACATTGCGGGCAGCCCGGAGCTCTATGGGCCCATCGGAATCTTCTTCCTTATCGGAGTTGCCCTCGGAGTCGCCGCGCTCCTTCGGTTCCTGCGCCGTCGGAAAACCCACATGGAAGCCGCAGCGGCGGATTCCGACGTGTTCCCTTTCCTTCTGGCCTTTGGATGGCTCGTGGTCGCGGCGTTGCCCGTTGTAATTTCGAATGAAGGGTTGCCGCACGCACTTCGCTCTATCCTCCTCATTCCCCCCGCGATCCTCCTCGCGGCCTTAGGCGGCATACGTCTTTTCGAGTTCCTTAAAAACGAGTTTCACGACCACCCTGGACTCCAGCGCATGCTTCAGGGAGGCGTCGTTCTCGTTCTCGCCGCGACGGCTCTTCTCGCATACCAGCGGTATTTTATCGTCTGGGGGCAGAACCCCAACGTGCCGGGCGCCTTTAATCAGGACTATGTCGACATCGCCTACATGCTCCGCGCCCTTCCCCCGGACCTTCCGAAGTACGTCGTGGTGCAGGCGGGAGGTGTGGATGTACGCGGCATTCCAATGCCCGCCGAAACGGTCATGTTTCTCACGCAAACATTCTTCCCAGAGGATCGGGACGCAAGAAATATCCACTACGTGCTGCCAGACCAGATAAGCTCCATCCCGCCCGGCAGTTTCACGGTGACGCTTCGTTAGGAGGTACCGTCAGAATCCCTGGATCTTGATTGAACCTGGGACGCTGGAATAGTCGATGTTCGTCGAGGTCACGAACTGGTTCGTGGGTTGCGTGACGGGGATTCCGGACGTGGAACCTCCAGTCCAGTCCGCCTGCCAGAACGCCGCGTTCCGCCACCGCGTGAGATAGTCCACAATCTGAAGCTGCCCCTGCGTGGCGCCCACAGGCCATTGTACCGAGACGGTGACTTGCTCTGTGGACGGATCGAGAGAGGTGCCACCCCCGCACGGCGCCGTCCCCGCGATTGAGGAAGAAGAATCGTTCGTCCGGCATACGTCCTGGATAAAGAAATAGCGTTTCAAGATGTTGCTCTTATAGAGCCGTGAAACCTCATCGGATGTGAGAGCTCGGTTGTACCATCGCACCTCGTCGAGATAATCGTTCGCAGGCGCGGTCCCTGCAGGGCCGCCGTTCAGAGTCATGATGGCACCCACCGGCACCACATAGGTCCCGGAACCTCCGCCCGAGGATTGCCCGTCTATATAGAGAGCTGCCGTGTTCGAGGCGAAGGTCGCGACGACATGATAGAAACGCGCGGTGGTAAGGAGACCAGCCGACACCGCGAGGAGACTGCCGCCGGACTGGGTGGTCCAGAGCACCACGGCTCCGTTACTGCGGATACCGAGACGAAAACCTGACGTGCCGCCGGGATCACGAGCAACAAGAATGTTATTCCCCTCCCCGCCAGCCTTGATGGCGATGGGACGGGTCCAGAAAGACACGGAAAAAGCAGAAGTATCATAGAGCGTGCTCGCTCCTGCGGTAACGGCTGCGGTAACACCGTCAAACTGAAGACAGTTTGCAACCGCGCACGTTGTCGAGCTTCGGACAGGGCTCCCGACAAATGTCCCCGTGTTCGCGTTCCCCGAAGCATCGTAGGTCGCGGTTGAGGTGACCGCGGGGTCTTCGTCGAATTTCCAATACCCAACGAGACCATATGTGGTACCTCCATCCATCATCCCCTCCTCGCCGCGGACCGGCAGATAGGTGGAGGTCGCGAGACCAAAGAAGTAGTGGGCGTTGGGGGAGCGGACGAGACCGTAGATATTCACCCAGTTCCCGTTCCCATAGGAACGAAGCTTGTCCATAAGATCCTGTGCCGCGGCGGACGCGAACTGGTTTTTCTGGATTGTCAGCGAGGCGCGGAGAATGCCCGCAATAGCGATTGCGGCGGCCGTGATAAGAACGCCCCCGATAGCGAGTGCGATAAGCACCTCGATCAGCGACTGACCGGACCGAGCCGTCCGATAAATTGGTGAGCGTTCCATCGGTTCTAGGGCTTAATCTCAACCCCGACCATCGCCCAGGAATTCGCGCTCCCCAAGGTGTAGTTCGAGATCACGGCACCCGGGTTGGAGGTGAGCCCGTTCTCGGCTTCGCCCGCACCCGTAACATTCGTGGCCGCCGCGCCACCAGAGGTCACCATCGCGGAACCCTCCAGCGTCTGTCCCGCTCCCGCCGCAACAGTCGGGAGAGACTGGACTGCGAGGCCGCTTACCACAAGAGCATTACTCACGGTCGTTGTGAGGGTAAGGGAGGGAGCGGCACCGGAACCCGTAGCCGCCGTAACGGCCCCGATGGCACCGGAACCGTTCGAGCCACCCGTGTTCGTCGTGTTATAGGCAGCGACAAGGATCGTGGCCTTCGCGGAGGCAGAAAGCGTCGCGGTAACAGCGCCCGAGAACGTCGTGGAAGCAAAAGCGCGCCACACCTCCACGCGGGCGCTCGTCCCGTTCGTGGAACTCGCGACGAAAACCCAGGTGAGGCCGCCGCCGGAAATCGAGTTCACGGTCTGGCTAGTAGAGTTCTGAAGAGCGACGGTCGCGAGGAGGAGCCGGTTCGCACCGCTAGTCGTGAGGGAAGCGGAAGTCACAGTCGTCGAACCCGTGGGAGGCGTCACGAAATCCGAATCCAAGGACTGTTGGGAACCGAACGTCACGTGATTCGCCGCGGTCGAACGGTTCGGGGAGACCGGACATCCGCCGCTAGAACAGAGATGGTCTCCCAGAAGATCGATCGCGGTTCCCGCAGAGCCGGTTGAAGGATTCATCGAGAGGAGCCGTGGCAATACCTGGAAACCGGCTCCCCAAACATAAGCCTTAGAATCGCCCGAACGCGTAAGCGTGATGGTGCCACTATATGTAGAAGTCGGAAGGTTCGCAGGAACCTCAACGCACGCAGTGCTCGACTGGACCGTAGTGGAAGCCCAACCGGCCACCGCACAAGAGCCGCCTGCAGTCGGATGGATGGTCGACGCCACGGTGCCAAAGGCACCCGTGAACTGGACAGTGCCGGTGGCAGACCCGAAATGATCTCCAGAAAGGTAGATCAGGCCGTCGGTATCCACGGCGTTGTACTCGCGAGCCGCAAATGGCTGGAGCGAAACGAGGTTCGTGATGTTCGGATAAGCGTAGAAAGTCCACGGGTTAGGATCGGACTGGGAAGCCGCTGTTACCTGGAGAGTGTTCACGCCTCCGAGGGTCGCGAGAGTCGTCGACACCGTGAAGCTGATGGAGGTGTTAGTCCACGCAGTGATATCAGGGTACCCCACGGTCGCCGCGCCTCCAATGAGAAAGCGGATACAGCCGGTGCCGGTGCCGCCCGCGCAGTTCGCGCGCGAGGCACCCGCAGCGACAGTACCAAACCCATATCCCGTGAGAGTAGCAGTCTGGTTCGATGCCCCCCCGTCAGGGGCCGTAGGATATGTCGTCGTCGCGACATCGGGAAGAACAGTGAGCACCCCCGAAAGAGACGTGGGTGCGCCGGACTTCACGGAAGAGCCGGATACCGTCACATCTGCGTTCGCGGCAACTTGAAAATCAACCGTCTGACCTCCAACAGGATACGTGGGGGTAGAGGATTTCAGGTCAGTTTTCACATAGAAGTAGTAAGTGTTTCCGAAAGCGACCGCGAGAGACCCCACCACAGTCGCAGTCTGCCCCGTAAAGGAAGCGACGGTCGAGCCGTACTGTGTCGTTGCACCGTTCGCGTTTCCAGTCGTGTTGTACCAGAGGGAAAGATTCCCAAGATCAGCGCCCGAGACGGTGCCGTTCTCAGTCACCTTGATTGAGGTCACGGTATCCGAAGAGGAAGATATAGAGAGAGTGAAAGCAGGACAGGTGGAGGAAGCCGCACACGAAGTCGGCGCTAAGGCGACTACGGAGAGGCCCGAGGTCGAGGTCGTGACAAGGGATCCAGTGGTCACACCGATAGTGAGGGTCGCGGCCGCTGCTGCCGGCGTGTACGGTCCTGCTCCGACACCAGCGTTGTAGTTTATGTAGGTGTCGCGAGGAAAGATCTTGTAGTAGTAGGAGGTGCCGTTTGAGAGCCCGGTATCGGTGAAGGTGGTAGCGGCTCCGGCATAGACGACGGTTGAGGTACCGATGGTATTCCCCGCCACGTAGGTCTGGCCATCCACAGGGAAGTTCGAGACCAGTGCCGTGTTCCGAAGGATGACCTCTGAGTTGAAATCGCCGTCGCCGGGGTTCGTCCAGTTCAGGACTACCTGCGTATTCCCTGCAGTGTTGCTGCCCCAGGTGGCGTTGCCGGGGGCCTGGCGATCTACCGTCGTAGTTGTACCCGCGGTGTCCCACCAAGACTGGCCGTTCGTCGATGTGTAGCTGCTCACGTATGCGCTCACAGGATACGTGCCGGCGGTGAGAGCGGCATAGCTCTTCGCGGTCATGATGATGCGATACGTCGTGGTCGCGGTCCCGACCGGAATGGGAGTGCCGCCGCTGAAAGACCAGGTGTTGCCGGCGGGGACCGTTGTGGTCGCGAAGTACTGCTGGGTCATCGCATTGTTCACAATGGAGACGGAGGCGAGGGCTGGCGTACCAGTCGTCGTGACGGTGAGATTAGTGATCGAATCGGTGCCCGCACTCGTGTTGAACTGGAATTGGTCGGCGTAGACATTGGTCGAGGAGGGGGCGATGGTCGAGTTGGCGGGATCGGAACCGGTCGTGAGGAAGGTAAGAGCCGCCGGCGCGGGCGTGTACGGTCCTGCTCCGACACCAGCGTTGTAGTTTATGTAGGTGTCGCGAGGAAAGATCTTGTAGTAGTAGGAGGTGCCGTTTGAGAGCCCGGTATCGGTGAAGGTGGTAGCGGCTCCGGCATAGACGACGGTTGAGGTACCGATGGTATTCCCCGCCACGTAGGTCTGGCCATCCACAGGGAAGTTCGAGACCAGTGCCGTGTTCCGAAGGATGACCTCTGAGTTGAAATCGCCGTCGCCGGGGTTCGTCCAGTTCAGGACTACCTGCGTATTCCCTGCAGTGTTGCTGCCCCAGGTGGCGTTGCCGGGGGCCTGGCGATCGATGGTGGTCGCGGGTGCGTCAGTATCAGACCCCGACTTCGCGTTTGTAGACGTCACGGCACTCACATACGCAGTCACAGGATACGTGCCGGCGGTGAGAGCGGCATAGCTCTTCGCGGTCATGATGATGCGATACGTCGTGGTCGCGGTCCCGACCGGAATGGGAGTGCCGCCCGAGAAACTCCAAGTGTTGCCGGAGGGAACAGAGGATGTCGTAAAATACTGGGTCGTCATCGCGTCGTTCATGACGGAAAGGGATGCGATGGCAGACGTGTTCGCAGTCGTGACAGTGAGACCCGTCACAGAATCAGTCCCGGCGGAGTCGGAAAGCTGGAACTGGTCCTTGAAAACGTTGGTCGAGGAGGGAGCAACGGTTGAGGCGGAGGGGTCGGCGCCGGTGGAGAGGAAAGTGGTGGGAGCCCCACCGGCAGCCTTGAACGTGACCATGGTCATCTCATAATCGTCAGTCGCACTAGGTTGACTTGCGGTTGCGCTATAGCATCCAGTTGAACTCACTATCTTATCTTCGTCGACATTGTTATTAAAATAGCCGGCTTCCTCGGTGAAGCCGGTACCGGCCGTGGGCGTCTCGATCGCGTCAGTCATAAAACCGATGATGGCTTCATTCGCAACGGTCGTCGTCTTACAAGGCGTTGCAATAGTGGTACCAGTCCCCGTGGTCGTCGCAATTTGGTCAAAGGGTGAACTAGTATCGGCCCCGGAATATTCATTGAGGTAAATCTCGACATACGCGTTCGGTTGAGCGGAGAAATTTATGGTAATCGTATCGGTTCCGCCGGGGACATTCTTCGCATAAAAAACCTGTTGGTCCCAATTCTCGGTATAGTTCGATGCATATCCGACCAGCGCGGGTCCGGTGGACGTGAATACATCTCCGAGTGTGTCAGTGATTGAGCTGACGGTAGGCCCATCCCAACCCCAGTCAACCTTAAGCACGACAAGGTCCCCGGCGGTCTGCGTGACGTTCGCCGTACTAACATTTGCCGTCCATGAACTTGGGGCGTTCGTGGTTACACGCTTGAACGCAATGGCAGCTTCTGCGCGCGGCACGGAAAATGCCAGCATTCCAGCGCTGCACGCAACGGCAGCGATAATGACTAGCAATGCGGCGTGCAGTCGTTTTTCTTCTATACGAACACTACGGGATGTCATGATAATGCGAGAATTAGTGTTTAGGACTCGTGGAGGTCGCGGGGGTGTTCGGTATGACCTTGGAGACGGCCCAACCCTTGCTGGTCTTCACGGCCCAGTACATCTGCCCGTCCGCGCCCTTAATCTGCTGCATGTCTGTGGTGGTCGCGTTCTGATATCCGGGGATGTTCTTCACGTCCTGCACGGCCTGCTGCTCGGTTCGAACGATGGGTGCAGGGATCGGGGACGGGGCGGGGACAGGCGCAGGGACGGGGATGGGCGGCTGCTGATGGGTAGCTCCGCGGATAAGGAACCCAAGGACAACCACGAGGATAATAACAGCAACCCCGATGATTATTTTTCGAGGAGGAAATGGGAGGTTGGGAATATTGTTATCCATGCGTTTGGTCCGTCGGCATCGAATGATCGCGTACTATTGCAAGAGCCTGCAGGGTTAGGGAACTGTGAAGGTGAGCAGGTTCGATGCGTTGCTGTTCGAGGTAAGCGTCGTGGAAGCGACACCGCTCGTCGAGCCGGCAGGCACCTTCACACATACCTCCGTGTCCGTCCACGCGGTCGCATTCCCGCAGGTACCGTAACCCACCATATTGGAACCTGTCCCTGCGGTCTCGAATACAGGACCCGTCGCTGCCCGAACGGTGAATCCGCTTGGCAACACGCCGCTCTGGCCGTCCGGGTTTACCACGGTCACGTCCCATGCTCCCGCAGGAGCTCCGGAAAGATTCAAACTGCCGCCTGTGAGACTCGTTGAGTTCGCGAAGACAAAACCGCTCCCCACGATGGCCTGCGCACCCCGTGAGATCTTCACGATGAATGCACCCGCCTGGAATGAGGAGCCACTGATTGCCACGCTCGTCAGATTGGAGCCGCTGACTCCGCTCGAAGCATTGATAGAGTTCACGAGAGGAGGAGGGAGCATCACGCTGAATCCGTTCGCAAGGGTAGCGCTCGCGTTTCCCGCAAACACAACGACACTCCAGCCGCCCGAGGTAGCGTTTGTAATATCGAAGGATCCACCCGTGATAGTCGCTGGTCCCGTCACGCTGAACCCCACAAGCGAGATAGGGGCCTGGCCTGACCGCACAAGCTGTACCGTCGAACTGGTGATAAACCCCGTACCGCTCACCGTGCCAATCGCCACAGGAGCATTATTCGAACCCCACGAGGGGGTGATTCCTGTCACGCTAAGCCCGACCGCGTTCGAAACCGTGAGGACTCCGTTCGCCCCGACAGCGATAAAACGCTGCTGAGAAAGATTCGCCTGCGAAGCGAGGAGGATGGAGAAATATCCGGAAGGAAGGCCCGTCTCGGGCGCGAAGATAAGATCCTTTGATGTACCTGACGCGGGGTCCACAAACTGGATGCCGCGCCGGAGCGAGTAGGTGCGCTCAGGAGTCCCGGACGCAAAGCTCGGCCCGCTGAAAACGGTGTACTGCGAGGTCCCCGTCGCGTTCAAGAAGTGGATGCCCCAACCATGCCCGTTCTCCTGGGTGATAGAGCGCTTCTGGGTACTCTGCACCACCGCCGAGAGCTCGTTGATCGATAGCTGAAGATTCTGGCTCGTGCCGTAACCGTTTAGGCTGAGCACGGAAATCGTACCGAGAACGGCGAGGATGCCAATCGAAATCACAAGCTCCAGAATTGTGAACCCTTCTGTCGAACGGGGCTTTCCTCCGCGCTCTGAGGGAGAAGCAAGCCCGAGGCTGGAAGGTGGCGGCAGGGTAGCTCGCATAATGATTTGAAGAATTAGAACTGGGTAGTGAGCTGGTAGATGGGAATGATAATAGAAAGAGCGATAGTGCCGATGATGACGCCGATAAAGAGCAGGAGCGCGGGCTCTAGAAATGAAACGAGCGTCTTGATGGAACTGTCGATCTCCTTCACATAGAAATCCGAGAGGGTTTCTAATACTTCCTCGATATGCCCCGCCTTTTCCGAAATGGCGATCAGGGTTGTCACGGTTTGGGGAAAGTAGGATTCGCGACGGAACGCATCCCCGATCGTAAGGCCTTTCTGAAGCCCTTCTCGCGAGATGTGCATCAGGCTCTCGGCAACCTCGGGGTTACCGGCTGCCTGCGCAGTAATCTCCAGGGCATCGGTGATGGGCATACCTGCCTTGATGAGGGAAGCGAGGGTCCGAGAGAATCGTTGCAGAGCGATCTTCTTCACGACATCCTTGATCACCGGTATCCCGCCCAGAAGATTTGTGAGGAACTTCTTAAACACCAGGGAGGAACGGTAGAGATAGAAAGAACCGAAGATGAGCACGAAAGCAGCCACAAGTATGACGATACCGTTGTCGCGAAAGAAGAAGCCGATAGCGAATACGGCGCGCGAAAAAGCCGGCGGCTGGAATCCACTGTCCGAAAAGACACCCGCGATTTTTGGTAGCGCGAACGTCACAATGCCCGCCAAGATAAGCACAGACCCCACGAGGAGCAGGATAGGGTAGATGAGAGCACTCTTGAGCTGATCCTGTAGATCCTTCTGCTTCGTGAGAGATTCCGTAAGATCTCCGAACACGCGCTCGAGGTTTCCTGAAGCTTCCCCGGCGCGAATGAGGTTGATCGTCACATGGCTGAACACCTTGGGGTAGCGTGCGAAGGTGAGGTAGAAAGGTCTGCCGCGTTCAAGGTTCGAGCGCACCTCGGTCAGAATGTCGCGCACGGCGGTCTTCGTGAAATCCGAGATGAGAATATTGATAGCTTCGAGGAGGCCGGTGCCGATCTTCAGCATCAGGGCCAGATACTTTGTGATGAAAATCTGGTCCGTCAGCGTCACGCGCCCCCGAAAAAACTTCAGGGCGCCTCCTTCTACGGCGCGCACGCCGACGGGCTTCAGGTTCTTCGACGCAAGAAACGTCAGTACCTCCGCGACATTTGCAGCGTCCATCTCGCTTTCGACCACCCGGCCGTCAACTTGGGATGCAATGTAGTGGAATTTCATGTGAATTATTCCCGGATGACCCGGAAGATCTCCTCGAGGGTCGTCATGCCCCGCTCGACTTTCCGAAGGCCGTCCTCAAACATGCTTACCATCCCCTCCTCGCGCGCCGTTTTCCGCAGGATATCGAGGTTGAAATCGGGGCTGATGATCAGTCGGCGAACGCTCTCCGTGACATTCAGAACCTCGAAGATGCCGAGACGGCCGAGATAGCCCGTGAAATTGCAGGCGGCGCAACCCCTACCGCGGTAAAAAGAAGAGGGAAGGTGCACACGATTCGGATCAAGGCCGTTTCGGTCAAGTTCGGCGCGTATCTGCGAGACGACTTCCGTCCCCGGCGTGAAGGTCTCGATGCATTCGGAGTGGATACGTCGCACAAGCCTTTGAGCGAAAAGGCTGTTCAGGACTGCCGCCACGAGGAATGGCGGGACTCCCATATCGATGAGGCGCGGTATGGCGGTCGGAGCGTCGTTCGTGTGAAGCGAGGACAGCACCAGGTGGCCGGTGAGGGCGGCTTGCACGGAGATGTTGGCAGTCTCGTTGTCCCGGATCTCGCCCACCATGATGATGTTCGGGTCCTGCCGGAGGATGGAACGGAGACCGGCGGCGAACGTAATGCCGGCCGTGACATTCACCTGCGTCTGATTCAGGTAGCGGAGGTCGTATTCGATTGGGTCTTCGATCGTCACAATGTTTACCTCCGGGCGGTTCAAAATATTAAGGAGCGCATAAAGCGTGGTGGTCTTCCCAGAACCGGTAGGCCCGCAAGAGAGCACCATCCCATACGAACGGTTCACGGCCTCCTCAATCACCTTCACGTCTTCGTCGAAAAATCCGAGGTCAGCCAACGACAAGGGCTTCTGGGCGGACGCCAAAAGACGGAGTTCGCACTTCTCACCATGAAAAGTCGGGATGACCGAAACACGCACGTCGATGATGGCCTCCCCCACCTTGTATCGGAATCGGCCGTCCTGCGGCCGAAGGTGTTCGTCCACGCGCAACCCCGCAAGAATCTTGATGCGGGCAATGACGGCCGCGAGAATCTCTTTCGGCATCCGGATAACTTCATGGAGAATACCGTCAATGCGGTAGCGCACGAGAATGGCGTCGTCTAGAACTTCGAAATGCACGTCGGACGCACGAAGCGAAGCGGCATAGGCGAGGAGGTTCTCTACGATCGCGACGATAGGAAGATCTTCTCCTGCTTCATGGAGCTCACCGCGCGCCTTGGAACGGAGCGATTCCTGCACGCTCACTTCAATAACTTTCTTGAAATCCTGTGTGAGCTTCTGCTCGTAGACCGAGAACCCGCGGTTCAGATCCTCCTCCGTCGCAAGATAGGGTTTGATAGCGTTCCCGAGCCGGAGCGTCAAGAAATCGATGGTCTCGAGATCTGTGGGGTCTTCCATCGCTACCTGAAACTCCCCGTTGGGATCCTGCCCAAACACAATAACGCGCCGCTGCCGCGCAACCTCCTCCGGAAGGAGATGGAGAACCTTCTCGTCGATGACGGTGGAGCCCAGATTCACCCGCTCGACACCCAACGCTTTTGCGACGAGGAGCAGGAAATAGTCCTTTTTTATGAACCCTTCCGAGACTAGGATATCGATCGTGCTCTGCAGCCGCCGCTCCGCCTCGCGGTTCGCGTTCTCGAACGCAGCCTCACTTACGACCCCGGCTTCCGTGAGGATTTGTTTCAGCTTCTCGGGCGGCAGATTGATCATCCTAGTAAATTATAACAGAACCTCCGCACGGCGTCGTGCGGAGTTGCGTCCCCACTTGGTTTTTCTCGACTAGAGACTCTGGAGATCGCTCCCAACCTCGAACCAATCTGGTAGTGTTCCACCTTCCGTCCATTCCTTCGATTGATACTTCAGGCTTTCCATCCGCGTAAAGAATTTATATCTTCCTGGCGTCGTGGATGCTGAGAACGCATAGAAGCAGCCAGGGACGGTCCCGCTGCATCCTTGGTTCGCGCTCGAGGTCGTGTTCAGAGGATCGATGGGGAGACGGGAGAGCGGCGAACCAGCGGAGATGAGGGAAAGGTTCAGGGGCACCCAGCCTGTCCCGTTCGTCGCCGTCGATGTCGAGGTTCGACAGCTGCCGCCAGTCGGCGCAGTCGTGCCGGCGGTGCAAGTTGTGGTTGCGATCCAGCCCGCGGCAGCAGTATCCGTCACGTAGAGGGAAAGGGTTTTGTTCAGAGTTTCAAGATCTGAAAATCGCGTCCCGTCTCGACTCTCTCGAAGGAGTTCGGTTGGATTCAAAATCAAGACGACTACAGCGGAAAGCACCGCGAGCACCGCGATGACGATGAGAAGTTCAATGAGAGTAAATCCTTTTTCCATAAAGCAAAATGATGAGCAGCGAGCGGATCGATGATGAATGTTCTTTACATGCTCTGGAGATCCGTGCCGACCTCATACCAATCCGGGACATTGCCGGCGTCCTGACTCTCTTTAATAGAATACTTGATGCTCTCCATGCTGGCATAAAGCTTGTATCTCCCCGGAGTTGAAGAGGCCCTGAAAGCATAGAAGCAGCCATGTACGGTCCCGCTGCATCCCTGGACTTGGGATGACGTGGTGTTTAGGGGATCGATGGGTATGCGCGCGAACGGAGCGCCCGCGGCGATGGCCTTGAAGTTCACCGGGACCCACCCCGTGCCATCCACCGCGGTTGAGGTCACCTGGGCGCACGACCCGCCTCCTGGCATGGACGTGCCGGCCGTGCACATGGTCGTTGATGCCCCTGTAGGCCAGTTCGCCGCACCCGTGTCCACTACATAGAGATTCAGGGCATTCGAAATAATGCTGAGATCCGAAAGTCGGTCCGCATCGCGTGTCTGTCGTAAGCGTTCTGCGGGGTCGATAAGAATCACGAGAGCCGCAGAAAGAACAGCCAGTAATCCAATCACGATGAGAAGCTCAAGTAACGTAAACCCCGAAGAAGCCGGGGAAGGATGATTCATTTCTGGCTTTATTATAGTGCTGATAACGATAATAGAAAGCTCATTGGTGCATAAATGCCGCTCTAGAGGCTGAGCGCGCTCCCTAATTCGTACCAATCAGGAAGTGTACCACCGTCAATGGATTCCACATCTCCTGAACCCCCTTGGCTGAACTTTACGCTCTCCATGTTTGCAACGAGCTTGTACTGGCCCACCGTGGAGGTGGAACGAAAACCATAGAAACATCCCGGGAGAGATCCGCCACAATTTGTAGAACCGTTAGAGGGGTCCATCGGGAGCTTTGAGAGCGGCGAACCGCCGGAGATCTTCGTGAAATCCAGCGGCGCCCACCCGCTGCCGTCGACGGTTGCGGAAGCCACTGTCGTGCACGGGATGCTCCCTCCGCCCGCGGCAGGGAATAAGGTGCCGTAGGTGCAGTTAGTGGCAGCCACCCATCCGCCTTGCCCGCTCGCGTCGGTCACCCACACCGAGATCGCTCCGTTCAAAGCCGCCATGTCAGAGATGCGCGTTGCGTCCCGCGATTGTTTCAGAAGTTCGGCGGGGTTCAGGACGAGGATGACCCCGGCGGCGAGCACCGCGAGAATCGCGATGACGATGAGAAGTTCTATCAGCGTGAACCCTTTCTCCATTTATATAATTATAGCACAGATAGGACATGCCGGAGAAAATAAAAACCTCCCGCTGTGTCGGAAGGTTTTTGTGTTAAGAGGTTACAAGGTCGGGCCTAAGGCGTCATGTTGCTCCCAAGCTCGTACCAATCCGATACGACGCCGCCGTCCTTGTTGTTGGACTCGACATCCGCCGTACCGTTCTGGCTGTACTTCACGCTCTCCATGTTTGCGACAAGCTTGTACTGACCCACCGTGGTACTGGACTTGAAACCGTAGTAACAGAAGTTCCCTGTCGTAACGCTCAGGCAGTTCGCGGAACCGTTGTTCGGGTCGATGGGAAGCTTCGAAAGCGGCGCACCGCCGGAGATAAGCCCGAGGTTAATCGGTATCCAACCGCTACCGCTGGTCACCGTAGAACTACTGACTGCGCAGGCGACCGTCGTGCTGGCCGCCATCGGGAACACGCCGTTACCGGTGCCGGTGTTGTTCACTGCGTTCCAGGTGCACGTCGAGGTTGCGGAGGGCCAGCTCGATGACTGCCCCACGTCGGCGGTCCAGAGGGCGAGCGCGCTGTTCACGGCCGCGAGGTCTGAGATGCGCGTCGAGTCCCGGGACTGCTTCAAAAGCTCGGCGGGGTTCAGGACGAGCACCACTGCGGCAGAGAGGACCGCAAGAACCGCGATCACGATAAGGAGCTCAATGAGGGTAAATCCTTTCTGCATTTTTATTGTTATTTAGCGTTCGTTTGAGGACGCTCGACCTTGATGTGTAGCTTCATTATAGCACAGCCCGCCCTGAACCTCTGTGGATAACAATATAATTTACTGGGATTTTGGCGAAGAACCCATGAAGGTGCGCACGTGTTCCACGAGTTCTTCGATGGACATTTTCGCTTTCACAAAGTACTCCACCGCACCGAGAGACTGACCGCGCGCCACATCGGTATCCTGACCGAGGTTGGAGATGATGATCACGGGCGCGTGCTCCATCTGCGGGTCCGCTTTCATCGTTTCCATAAGCTCGAACCCGGAGATTTTGGGGAGAATAAGGTCGAGGAGGATAAGGTCCGGCCGCTGCTCGCGGAGCGTCTTCATGGCCTCTTCCCCGTCCCGGTTCCAAAGGACCGTGAATCCTTCCTTTTCGAGCTGCTGCCGCAGGAGATTGGCCAAAAGCGGCTCGTCTTCGACTAGCAATATTGTTTTATTATCTGGCATACGTATCACCAGTATAGCACATTCAAACCTTCTCTAGTTGTCCCGTGCGGCATGTGTTCACATCCGTTAGGATGCGAGCCGAGACTTAACGGCTCCTCGGCCAATACCGTGTCCCCCGAAGGGAACGTTGCTTCTTGCGAAGCATACACTCTCTCATGTAATGAGTGTATCGAATGTAGTGAATCCACGAGCAGCTTCCGCTACCCGTGCCTTGTTACGACTTAGCCCATGTCACCGAGCTTACCCTGACCCAGCACTTTGTTCGGAACCCGGTTCTGAACAAGGTGCTGGGCTTCAGGTACTCCCGGCTCCCTTGGCTTGACGGGCGGTGAGTACAGGACTCGAGAACGTATTCACCGCGGCCTTCTGATCCGCGATTACTAGCGATTCCGGCTTCATGGGGGCAGGTTTCAGCCCCCAATCTGAACTGGGGCCGGTTTTAGGGGATTAGCTCCGCCTTACGGCTTCGCAACCCGCTGTACCGGCCATTGTAGTATGTGTGTAGCCCAGGGCATCAGAGGGCCATGCGGATTTGACGTCATCCCCACCTTCCTCCGTCTATACGACGGCAGTCCTCCCTGACACTTATAACAGAGAGCGGGGGTTGCGCATGTTACCCCATTTAAGGGAGCATCTCACGACACATGCTGACGACAACCATGCAGCACCTGTGCCTGTGTCCTCGTGTAAGGCCGGTCACCGTTTCTGGCGACCTTCACATACATTTCAAGCCCTGGTAAGGTTCCTCGTTTACCATCGAATTAAACCACATACTCCACCGCTTGTGCGAGTCCCCGTCTATTCCTTTGAGTTTTAGCCTTGCGGCCGTACTTCCCAGGCGGCTGACTTAACGCGTTAGCTACGCCACCCCGAGGGTCGATACTCGAAACGACTAGTCAGCATCGTTTAGGGCGTGGACTACAAGGGTATCTAATCCTTTTTGCTCCCCACGCTTTCGCGTCTCAGGGTCAGGAATGTCGCCAGCAGAATGCCTTCGCCTTTGGTGTTCCGCACGATATCAACGGATTTCACCCCTACACCGTGCGTTCCATCTACCTCTAACGCCCTCCAGTTCGGCCGTATTCCTCGGCGGACTAAGGGTTGAGCCCTTAGATTTAACCGAAGACGCACCGAACCCCCTACACGCGCTTTACGCCCAATAAATCCGGATAACGCTTGGGGCCTTCGTATTACCGCGGCTGCTGGCACGAAGTTTGCAGCCCCTTATTCCCACGGTACCGTCAATCCGCCGGTAAAGGCGGACTTCCTCCCATAGAAAAGCAGTTTACAACCCGAAGGCCTTCATCCTGCACGCGGCGTCGCTCGATCAGGCTTTCGCCCATTGTCGAATATTCTCGACTGCTGCCACCCGTAGGTGTACGGAGCCGTGTCTCAGTTCCTCGTTGGGGAACAGCCTCTCAGCTCCCCTACCCGTCATAGCCTTGGTGAGCCGTTACCTCGCCAACAAGCTGATCGGGCCTAGGCCGCTCTCGGAGTGCCTTACGGCTTTACCCGTTAGGGACCATCGGGAATTAGTCCGCCTTTCGGCGGGTTATGCCCGACTCCGAGGTACGTACCAAGGTATTACTAACTCGTTTGCCACTATGCAATCTTGATGTAATCGCAACTGCACCGTTCGACTTGCATGCCTTATCCACGCCGCCAGCGTTCATCCTGGACCAGGATCAAATCCTCAGTTGTACGATTGCCGACGGAAACGGAGTAGACCGGGACCGAAACAAGTTCCGTCCGGGTCCGCTCTGCCACGTCAGACATTCGTAACCACAACCGGGACAACTAAAGAAAGTTTTAATGTTGAATGATTTATTTACTCGCGCGAATTATCAAGGGTCGGTCGTTCCTGAAGAGCCGTCCTTTCTTGACTAGCGGGGTTCATTATAGAGGGTTTGCTCGAGGAAAGTCAACCACGCCCGCCTATCTCCCGAACTCCTTGCCAAATCTCCGTTCCTATGTACAATAAGGAAGCTCGGCAAGATACGAAACCGCCATGAAAAAGAAGATTCACCCCCAATACTACCCCCACGCCAAGGCGACGTGCGCCTGCGGCGCCACCTTTGAAGTGGGCTCCACGAAGCCGGAGATTAAGGTGGAGATCTGCTCGAACTGCCATCCGTTCTACACCGGTAAGGAGCAGCTTATCGACGTTGCGGGACGCGTGGAACGCTTCAAGGCCCGAAAGGCTCTCGCGAAAGCGCCTGTGCAGAAGAAAGAGCGCGCGAAGAAGCCTCAGGCCAGCAGCCGAAGCAAGGTGCAGTAAATTATGGAACTCCAGGTCAAAAACCGAACGGTGTTCGGAAAGAAAATAAATGCACTCCGTCGCGAGGGTTGGATCCCCGCGGAACTTTTCGGCCGCGGTCTCCCGAACCTTCACCTCGCAGTACCCGGGAAGGAGTTCGGCAAAGTTTACCGTGAGAGCGGCGAGCACACCGTCGTCTCTGTCCGCACGGAGGACGGGAAAGTACATCCCGCGCTCATCACGGAGGTTGCCCGCAACCCTCTCTCGCAAGAAGTCATCGCCGTAGATTTTCACGAAATCCGTATGGATGAAAAAATTCGCGCGAAAGTCCCCTTGGAATTCACAGGAGAGGCTCCTGCGGCGAAGAAGGGGCTGACGGTTCTCCGAGTTTTGGGCGAACTTGAACTTGAAGGACTCCCCGCCCACCTGCCACACCGCATCGCCGTAGACCTCTCGCGGCTCGAGGATGCTGGACAAACGATCCATGTGGGAGAGCTCAAGCTCCCGAAAGAAATAAAAGTGTTCCTTTCCCCTGATACGGTCGTCGCGACCGTGAGCGAGAAAGCGAAGGAGGAAGTTGTCGTGGCGACTCCCACAACGGCGGCCACGACCGGCGCGCCGCCCGCAGAAGGAACGGCGCCCGCAGAAGGCGCAACAGCCGCCGCTCCGAAGGAGAACCCCAAGAAGTAAGGTTGGGGGTTCTTTTTCCTCGGGTTTTGCAGGGGCGTTACTAATATGGGCCGTTCCCCGTTATACTAGAGAAGTACTCTCATGCGAAGACGAACCGACGACATTCTTCCCCACGCGCCGGAGCGGCTCCGACTCGCGCCGGGATCTCGTAGATGGCGGCCCACCAAGGGCGTGCTTCGGGTTCTTGGGGTGGGCGGAATCGTCCTGCTCATTTTCGTCGGCGCCGTGCGGACGCCCGTCCAGGCGCCGTCGCTTGCATCTGCAGACAGCACGACGACTCCTGCCGTCGCGGTCTCCACGGACCCCTCCAGTCTCACCGCCGACCAGCGGGCCAAACAGCAGGCCGCCCTGGAACAGGAGCTTGCCGACCTCCAGCAACAAATCGCCGATAACGAGCAGACGATCGCGCAATACCAGACGCAAGGCAAGACGCTCTCCGGCGACATTGCAAAACTCACGACTAAGATCGCGACGCTGAATCTCCAGATCAAGGCGGTGAACGTCGCGCTCGCGGACCTCGCCGCGCAGATCACGGACACGCAGGCGCAGATCAACCAGACCGAGAACCGGATTGACCAGCACAAAGCCGCCATCGCGAGCGCCATCCAAACTATCGATCTGGCGGACCATCAAAACATGGCGCAAATCCTCCTCGCGAACGCACACCTCTCGGATTTCTTCGGAACGATCGCGAATGAGACCTTGGTGCAGGCCAATCTCCGCACCGCGCTCACGGAGATCGTGAAACTTCGGGAGGACCTCCTCACCCAGAAGGAAAATCTTTCCACCCAGCAGAGCGACGCAGAGACGCTTCGGGCCATCCAGGTCTCTCAGAAAAACGGTGTAATCGCCACTCAAGACCAGAAGCAGCAACTGCTCGTGGCGACAAAAGGAAAGGAATCGGAATATACCAAGCTCCTTGCAAAAACCCAGGCAACCGCGGCGGAGATCCGGAACCAGATCTTCCAACTCTTGGGCGGCGGCCAGCTGACCTTCGAGAAGGCCTATGAATACGCGCGGTTGGCGGAGCAGGCCACGGGCGTACGCTCCGCCATGGTCCTCGCTATCCTGAACCGGGAATCTCTCCTCGGGAAGAATACGGGCCGTTGTAGCTACCAAACCGCGATGAACCCTACGGACGTGCCCGTCTTTCTTAACCTGCTTTCGCAATTGAACATCGACCCGAACTCCACGGTGGCCATGGTCTCCTGCCCGAACGGGGATGGCGTCTACGGAGGCGCGATGGGCCCCGCGCAGTTCATCCCCTCCACGTGGGAGCGTTTTGCGAACGATATCACACACATCACCGGGAACAACCCGCCGAACCCGTGGAACAACTCTGACGCGTTCGTCGCGACGGCGCTCTACTTGAAACAGTTCGGCGCGGACGACCAGACTCTCGCGAGCGAACGGAAGGCCGCCGCCATCTACTACTGCGGCTCTCGGTGGCAGCGCTCCGCGTGCACCATCTATGCGAACGCCGTCATCGGTACCGCAAGCCAGTACCAGGACGACATCAATACGCTGAACGGAAACGGGGGGGTGTAGGAACAAAAATCCCGCTCAGGCGGGATTTTTGGTTTCGGGGTTTTTGGCGAAGGCCTCCACGATCGGGGTTAAATCTCCCTCGAGTATCTTCTCGATATTGTGGAATTTCTTTCCGATGCGGTGGTCCGTGATGCGATCCTCGGGAAAGTTATACGTGCGGATCTTCTCTGCGCGTTCGGCGGAACCGATCTGCTCACGGCGAAGCGCCCCCACGGTGCCGGTCTCCCGCGCCTGTTGTGCCTCGAAAAGCTTTGCGCGGAGGAGCGCCATCGCGAGTTCGCGGTTCCGCGCTTGGCTACGCTCGTTCTGGGAAGCGACGACGATGCCGCTCGGGACGTGACGGATCCGCACGGCGGTCTCTACCTTGTTCACGTTCTGGCCGCCGGGGCCGCCCGAGCGGAAGAGGGTAAGTTCGAGATCCTGTGGCCGCACCTCGACCTCCTTAGCCTCTACTTCAGGGAGAACGGCGACGGAAGCCGTGGAGGTGTGGATGCGCCCTTGCCGTTCGGTCTCCGGTATGCGCTGGACCCGGTGCACGCCGGACTCGCGCCGCAGCGCCTCGTAAACGCCGAGGCCCGCGATCTCCGCCACGAAAGTCTTATAGCCGCGCGCGCCGCTCATGCTCGACTCGAGGACGGTGAACTGCCACCCCTTTCGGAGGGCGAACTTCTGATACATCCGGGCTAGGTCGCCGGCGAAAAGGGATGCCTCATCGCCCCCCGTTCCGGCGCGGATCTCGATGATGAGCTTGTTGATCTGCGTTTCCTGCATCAGAACCATTAAAGCTGATAACCTGATCCAAATCAAACGCACGTGTGAGCGCGCATCATTCCCCGAGGAGGGAGTTCTTGTTTCTGCGCGTCCGCGCCAGGCTACTTCATCACTGCCTGCGATTCGGCGATGAAAGCGAGAGGATCAATGCTTTTGCCTCCGTCCCACATCGAAAGATGGAGGTGCGGTGCGAGCGCGTACCCAGTCTGCCCCGAGTAGCCGATGACCTGTCCTTTCGTGACGCGCGCACCTTTCTTCACCGCGAACTGACTGAGGTGAAGGTAGAGCGAGAAGATATGCGCTCCGTGGTCGACGACAATGGTATTCCCGTAGTCCCACAATCTCTTCGTGAGGGTGACTACGCCGTTGTTCACGGCATAGACAGGAGTCCCCGTCGCCGCTTCAAGATCGACGCCCAAGTGCTGGAGCTGAACACCCCCGCTTGTCCGATAGTCTCCGAACGCGCCGACATTCATGGTCGTGTTAGGGCCCGTAATCCCCGAGAGCGGATACTGAAATGCTGTGGAGAAGAGCGCCCCCGCGACGGGATGCAACGCGGCCCCGAGAACCGCGACGTTATCGCTCCCCGTGATACTAGCTTCGACGGACTTCGGGCTAAATCCCTGTGCCGCGAGAGCTTTGCTGATCACGAGATTCGTCACCCGGAACTTTGCATCCGTGACCGTGAGGAGCGTCGGGATCGTGTAGGACCCATTCACGAGAATTCTTGCACGGTAGACCCCCGGGGCCGCCTTTGCGGGGGCGGAGTAGAACCCGAGCCAGCGTCCGTCGTTTTGGAAAAACCAAATTCTACGGCTGCCGACCCATCCGACAACCGACCGCACGGTCCCGGATGCCGTGGGGGTCACGATAAAGACGGTTGTCCCGCCCTGCGGGATGGTCGAGGTTGCAAGCGTGAGGGCCGCGGGCGCCACGGCCGCCGCAACAGGGTGCATTAGAAAAACGCCGAAGAGTATGGCGCTCGAGACAAGCGCGATAGAGATTAAGAACTTCATGGTGCTCACTCTAAGTAATACGATTGAAAAGGCGTAAGCGTTCCTCCGCCACGCGTTCAATCTCCGCAAGCACCTCGGGCATCAACTTATAGGGCGCCACCTCGCCGGGATGGTCCTTGAGGGATTCTTCCATCCCCTTCCTCCACGCGACGCGAAGCTCGGTCGAGATATGGATGATCGTGACGCCCGCGTCGATGGCCGCGAGAAAATCTTCATTGGTGTTCCCAGACCCTCCGTGGAGCACGAGGGGGATGCCGACCGCGGCCTTGATGGCGCGGATGCGTTCAATGTCCAGAGCCGGCTCGGGAGCGTTCGCGAACATCCCGTGGATATTCCCCACCGCGGGCGCAAGCATGTCGATGCCGGTCGCGGCCACAAAACTCTTCGCATCCTCCGGCTTCGTAAGATCCTCCGGACGGATGGCTGCTCCTTTCGGGAATTCCTCCCGAATCTCTGAGCCGCTCCCGATATTCCCCAGTTCTCCCTCCACGAGGACGGAAGGGGACATTGCGCGCGCCACGGCGGCCGCCGCGCGCGTGAGTGCGATATTCTGCTCTATGGGAAGCATTCCTCCGTCGAAGAGCACTTCATCGAACCCCATCCGTGCCGCTTCCTGGATCTTTTCCACCGAATGCGTATGGTCGGCGTTCAGGTAGAGCCTAAAATTCCTGCCCGCGCCCATGTGCTCCATGTTATAACTCGCGACGAGGTCCTTTACGTGGTGAAGCCCCAGGTAGTCGCGTTCCCCCTCCGAAACGCCGATGATGACCGGCACGTCCAGTTTCTCGGCGGCGTCGGCGATGGCCTTGAGCTGCTCGAGGTTCGAGATGTTGAAGTGGCCGACGGCCACCTTCCGCGACTCCGCATCCGTGAGAACTTCACGCAGGGTTCGCATGGGTGTTCCTATACTTCAAAGTAGCCCTGCAACAGGTAATCCTTTGCATAGCGTTCGAGCTCGCGCTCGCCGAAGTATTCCGTGAAAATCTTGTTCCAGAGCGCCTCGCGCTGGTGGTAGCGGAATTTGGTCCGAGCCTCCCGCGTCACCACATCCATCGCGGTGTCCACGAGGTTGAAGCTCACGAGCGTCTCGTTCCCTGCATCATCGAGAAAATAGTCCCCTACCCAATCCAAATCGTTCCAGAACATAACATCCGAGGAGAAGTTCTCCACCACGCGCCCCAATGCGGTAAGCCCTTCTTCGGCTTTCAGCCAGTGGATAGCCTCGGGGTTGATGCGCGGCACGAACAGCCGCCAGTCATTTGGGTCGTCTTTTGTGAGGTAGCGCTGCACGACGAGCCAAAGCGTCTTGGAATTTTCCGGCATACGCTTCGTAAGGACGTCGCCCCGGAGAAGCGAGATGAGATTCTGCGGGAAGGTTGCGGGATCGCGCGCGATGCGGCGGAACATGTCTGAGTAGAATGGTACCTCGTGGAGATAGTGGAAAATCATGAGGAGTATCCGCATGAGTTCGCCCGAGATATCGAGGGTCACCGGGATAATGAAGACCACCCCCATCTCCTTGAGGTGGGAAACGTTGTGCCACTTTTTCTTTACGAAGGATTCCGCCACCTTGCTCCACCGTTCTGAGATGGTCTGGAGTACGATGTCGCGCTCCTCGAAATCCTCAGGCGTGAGCACTTCGTACTGCTTGAAAAACGTTCCGTTCAGCCACTCGGCGCCCTCCACGAACCGCAGCGCGCTATAAATCTCAAAAAGATCCTCCTTCGCAAGCATGTCGTCCACGGATGTGTACCCGAGGTGCGCCATCACCTGCCGCGGCGGCTCGCGGCGCAGGAACTCCATCGCCTTCTCGCGTTTGATGAAGAATCCACGGTTCACGCCCGTCACTTTCTGCACGATGTTGAGGACGCTCGTGCAATCTCCGTGGTTGCTGCAGGTGGGATGCCCCATCGCCTCGAGGATCATGAAGTCGTCGGATTCGATCTTCGAGATCAGGGCGTCGTACATCTCTTTTATGGGCGCACTACGTGACACCCCGAGGGCGAGGAATCGTGCGTCGATCTGTTTCTCGTTCTCTGCGACAAGACGGTCGAAGACATCCCGCTTCCCCGTAAGAGCTCCCAGATGCTCATCGATCTTCCGGAGGGAGCTCCGGTCCGCCTTCAGAATCTTCGCGATGTGCTCGATAGAATCCATGGATTACGAAAGCCTCAGAGCGGATCGATGTCCAGGTTCAGGTACTGCCAACGCTTTCGCGTAAGATCTTTCTTGCGGAGAATACCGGGTTCCGCCCCGATGGCTTCGATGACGGAGGTGGCGTTCGCGGCCGCGAGGCGGAGTGCGTGGTGGATATCCTCCTTTTGGAGCAACCCTGCGACGAAGCCGGACCCGAAGGCGTCCCCGGCCCCCGTCCGATCCACGATCTTCTTCTCGCGGAAGGTGCCAGCGGTGTAGAGATCCGTACCATCCGAGACACGCGCGCCGTTCGCTCCATCTGTAACGACCACGATGCCGTTCACGAGATCATCGATCTTCTTGAAAATGGCGCGGTCCTTCCCGTAGGGCACCCCCGTAAGGTACGAAGCTTCCTCACGGTTCATGATGACGACATCCAGATTCTTCAAGAGCGGCTTCAGGTGCGCCCCGTGCGTCTCAAGGTAGTGCTTCGAGGGGTTCATCGCGATTTTTGTTCCGTTCTTCTTGAGATGCAAGATGATTTCCCGGATCACGGAAAACTCGATGCGGCCTGGCGCAAGATAGGCCCACCGCGCCCGGAGACGGCTCATCGGAACATCACGGCGGGCGAGATCCTCCGACGCCCCGCGGTACACGAGGACGGTGCGTTCACCGTCGGGGGCAAGGAGAATCGTCGAGTAGGCCGTGCCTTTCTGTTTGTCGCGCGCCGCGATGACCTCCACCCGTTCCCGTGCAAGGTCCGCGATGACATCGTCCCCCCACATGTCCGTCCCCACCTTGAAAAGGGCGGCGGTCCGGAAACCTTGACGCCGGAAGGTGATGGCGGCGTTCGCCGCGCCGCCGCCGGTCGTGACAAGAGGTTTCGCAACCTCCATCTTCGAGCCGAGGGCAAAGCACTGCGCCTCCCCGGTCTTGAACCCGATGCGCTCAAGATGCGCAGGATCTCGGAGCACCTTAAAAGGGCTCGCGAGGAACACGTCGCGCGTCGCGGTTCCCACCGTGATAACATCGAGCATTGGCCTCATTGTACCATGATTTTCCGACTTTGCGAAGCGGACCAAAAACGCCCTAGGGGGGCGTTTCGTTTTCACTGTAGCCGGGGACACGTTTCCGCGGGCGCTTCTCCCGGCCCCATACAGCGGCGCATGCGAGCGCGTAGGCGAGGAAGAGATCGAAGATGAGGGGGCCGACGGAAAATTGCCAAACCGCCTGGTCGTTCATGAAGTGCTCGCCGTAAAACGTCGGGTAACCCAGCCCCGCGACCGGGCGAAACACGCACTGATATGTTCCCCCGGAGGACGACGATGCGCAGGCCGGCCCATACCTCGGGATGAAGTACGTTAAAAGCAGGAGAAGGATGGCGATGAGAATTTTAGAAAACGTCGGCGCGGCGAACGCCTTGAACGATGGGGTCGTGGGCATGGCTTTTTTAGTGGGCGCGCTTCACGACACGCTCCGCAACCCGCACGATATCAGGAACATCCATCCCAAAGTGCCGGATAAGCTCCTCCGGGGTACCGGACTCGCCGTACGTGTCCTGCATACCGATGAATTCCATGGGCACCGGATACTTCCCTGCCAAGAACTCCGCGACCGCGCCGCCGAGCCCCCCCGCCACTTGGTGTTCCTCCACCGTCACGATCGCACCTACGCGTTTCGCAACCTCCAAAATGCGCTTGCCGTCCAAGGGCTTGATCGTGTGACAGTTGAGCACGACGCTCCCGATGTTCTGTTTCTCGAGCTCGCGGGCGGCGAGGAGCGCACGGTGCACCAGAAGCCCGCAGGCCACAAGTGCCACCTGCGGCTTTTTGGACTGCCAGAACACCTCTGCATTCCCAGGGATGAAGGGAGTGTCCACAGTCGTGACGAGCGGCGACTTCTCTCGCGCGAAGCGGATGTAGACGGGGCCCCAGACCTTCGCCGCGGCAACGGTCGCCTTCTTGGCTTCCAGGGCATCGCAGGGCACGAACACCTTCATGTTCGGCATCGTGCGCATGAGGGCGATGTCCTCCGTCGCCTGGTGCGTCGCCCCGTCGGGGCCCACGGAAACCCCCGCGTGGTGGCCTCCGATCTTCACGTTGGCATCATTGTAGGCGATGGTCGTTCGAATCTGCTCCCAGTTCCGGCCGGGCGAGAAAGTCGCATAGGAAGCGATGAACGGTACCTTCCCCGAAAGGGCAAGGCCCGCCGCGATCGTCGCCATCGCCTGTTCGGCGACGCCTATCTCGAAGAAACGGTCGGGATATTTCTTCGCGAACCCCTCCGTCCGGGTCGATTCGGTGAGATCGGCGCACAGCGCCACCACATTCGGGTTCTCCTCCCCCAGGAACAGGAGTCCTTCGCCGTACCCGTCCCGGATAGGCTTCTGCTCCACGTCCGCATCGAACACCTTCGGGTTTAATTTTGCGTCCGAATTCTCCATGGTACGAGGTCAGGATGTTTTTTCTTTTTTAATGACGCCCCAGTGATAAAGATAGAGCGGCACTCCGACGACGAAAAGCGCAATAGATCCCGCCGCGTCGCTTTCGTGCTGCGAAGCCGTTTGTTGATCCTGCATCGCTTGGAGTTCGGCGGACGACGGCTGCGTAGGCCCCGCGGGCACCACGTCGGTTTTGGCCGGCGCTGCCACGGGTGCGGCCATCGGGTAAGCGTAGTTCCGGTCCGCATTGGGGAACACAAATATCCGAAGTCCCAGACTCACGAGGCGTACCGCGCCCACAGTCGCAAGCACGAGCCCCAAGAGGGCGAAGATGTAGAGATAGATTTTTCGGATCAGGGGGTGGTCACTCATGTTCGGAACGGATGCGGTTTCCTAGCGTGCGCAGTTCGTGGAGCGCTTTCCGCGCCTCCTCGCGATTGGGGGCTTTCCCGTGCCAGTGATAATCGCGCTCCATGAAGTCGACGCCTTTGCCGGGGATGGTGTACGCGATAATGACCGTCGGCCGCTCGTACACCGCTTCAGCCTCGGAGACCGCATCCACGAAGTCCCGCATGCTGTGCCCGCCGATCTCAAGCACGTGCCAATTGAACGCCTCGTATTTCTCCCGCAACGGATCCAAGGGCATCACATCCTCGGTGTAACCGTCGATCTGGATATTGTTTCGGTCCACGATGACCGTGAGATTCGAGAGGCGACGCTTCGCGGCGACCTGAATCGCCTCCCAAGTATTCCCCTCCTGATGCTCTCCGTCCGAGGCCACGCAATAGACGCGGTGCTTCTTCCCGTCAAGCCGTGCGGCCAAGGCCATCCCGACCGCTTGGGCGATCCCCGAACCCAGGGGGCCCGAGGTGGTCTCAACTCCGGGGAGCGCCGTCCGGTGCGGATGCCCCTGGAGGCGGCTCCCGAGTTTCCGGAGCGTACGAAGTTCGGATACGGGGAAATAGCCCGCGTGCGCCATCGCGGCATACCGGATGGGACAGATGTGGCCATTCGAAAGCACGAGCCGATCCCGCTCCGGCCAATCCGGCCGCTTCGGGTCGTGGTGCAGCACATGGAAGTAGAGCGCGGCGAAAATGTCCGCCATGCCGAGAGGTCCGGCCGAGTGCCCCGAGCCGGCCTCAAGAAGCATCTCGATCACCGATTCGCGGAGTACGTTCGCCTGTTCCTCAAGCTGCTTCACTTTTTCTTCGTGGAGGGGCTGCATGTGGTTAAAGCTTTGTGAGGGCTTCGTAGGCCGCCTTGGGGTCCCGGCTTCCGAAGATATAGGTGGCGGAGGTGAGGATCGCGGCCCCGGAGGCAACGACCGCCCGACCCGTTTCGAGATTCATCCCGCCATCGACCTCTATTATAGCATTGGGGATCTGGGTATGGAGCCACTCCACTTTTTGCACCACAGAGAACTGGAATTTCTGGCCCGCCCACCCGGGATCCACGGCGAGCACCTGCACATAAAAGGTCTCCCCGTTGCTGGGCGCAAACTGCAGCACTTCGTCCGCCGGCGTCTGAGGCGCGAGCGAGAGCATGAGATCGGCGCCATAGCGCGTCACATGGTCTCGGAGCTGCTCAATACTACCGTGGATGGTTTCGAGCTGCACGACGGCGCGCTTCACGCCGGCCGCGAGCCACTCGTCGATCGCCTCCTCCGGGTGCTCCACCATGAGGTGTGCCTCCAAGGAAATGGGGCCTCCGTTCTCAGCAAGGACACGCTTAAGATCTCCCGGATTGTCCCAGGTGGTCGCGAGCGTAAACTTTCCATCACCCACGTCCATATGGGCCCACGTCGCCCCCAGAGCGTGAATCTGGGCGAGCCGCTCGGCCACGCAGATCCGGTTCCGGCAGTTAACTACGGGAATGACCTGGGTCATAAAGGGCACCGCCATTCGGATCGGGTTCCTCTTCGTCCTCTTCGCCGTCCCCGCGCCGCGCTTTCCGGGCCAGCTCCTCCTCAACCTGGGTTATCTCGAGGAGCCTCCGACGGTGACGCGCCTGTTCGGAGAACGGAGCCTGGAGCCAGGTCATAAGGATCTTTTTCGCCGCTTCGGGTTCCACATAGGAGGAGGAGAGGCAGAGGACGTTCGTGTCGTCGTCATTCCGGCTGTCAAAGGCCTCGTTGGGGGTCGACACGAGCGCCGCCCGGACATGGGGATACTTGTTCGCCACCACGGACATCCCAACACCCGAGCCGCAGATAAGGATGCCGCGCGTCGTATCGAAGTCGTGGCTCACCTTGTCCGCAACCGCCTTCGCAAAGGAAGGATAGTCATCCTCCTCGTCGAGGACGCGGTTCCCTAGGTCCTCCACGGGATATCCCTGGTCGCTTAAAAAACGCTTCAGGTATTCCTTCAGTTGAAAGCCGCGGTGATCCGCGGCGATGAAGATAACCATACTAGCGAGGGTGCGCGGCGAGTTCCCTGAGCGTGCGGGCTTGGAAGTGGCCGACCACATTGTCCACCTCGAACGCGCTCTGGATGGAAGCGTGGATGGCGCTCTGAACGTTCACGCGGATACTAAAGAGGACTCCGAAGAGCCCGGCGAGAAAAACGCCGCTGATGATGAAGTAAGCTGCGCGGAGGAGGAAACGTGTCATGGAAGAAGCTTCGCCGCGGCCTCCACGTGCCGCACGAGCGTCGCGACATACCCCGCCTCGTTGTCATACCAGGAAAGCACCTTGACGAGCGTCCCGCCCACGACCTTCGTGAACGCCGGGTCCACGATGGCTCCGTAGGGCTCCCCCACGATGTCCGAGGACACCACCTGGTCCTCCGCCACCTTCAGGAGACCCTGCCAGCGGGGCTCTGCCGCAGCCGCACGGAGAATGCTATTCACTTCTTCCACGGAGGTTGCGCGTTTCGCGACGAAGGTGATGTCCGCGATGGAGCCCGCGGCGACGGGCACGCGGATGGCGATGCCGTCGAAGTTGCCCGCAAGGGCGGGGACCACGCGCGTGACCGCGATGGCAGCTCCCGTCGTCGAGGGTGTTATGTTCTGCGCCGCGGCGCGGCCGCGGCGGAAATCATCTCCCTTGGTCGGCCCGTCCACGATGGACTGGGTCGCCGTGTACGCGTGGATGGTGTCGAGGATTGCGTGCTCAATGCCAGGGTTTTCCGAAAGCACGGCGATAACGGGCGCAGCCGCATTCGTCGTGCAGGAACCGTTCGAGGTGATGGCCACAGACACAAAGTCGCCCTCATTCACGCCCATGAGAACCGTATGGCCGAGCGCGCCGTCGGCATCCTTCGCGGGCGCGGTGATCACGACGCGCTTCGCGCCGGCGTCCAAATGCACCTTCGCTTTCTCGAACGACTCAAAGATGCCGGTGGACTCCACCACGATATCCACGCCGAGATCCCTCCAGGGGAGCTTCATGGGGTCTTTTTCTTCAAGGAATCGGATGTCCTTCCCGTCCACGCGCAGGGTGCCCGGGGAACTTTTGACTTCTTTCGCGTAACGCCCGTAGACGGTGTCGTATTTCAAAAGATAGGCGAGGTTTTCCGCGTTTCCGAGGTCGTTTACCGCCACGATCTCAATGCCCTCGCGGCCAAACGCGCTTCGAAAAAATAACCTCCCAATCCTCCCAAATCCGTTGATCGCAATTTTTGCCATGTGGGTATTATAGCACGCTCTCCAGACCTGATGTGTTTTGGTCTAGATTTGGAGCAAGTTAGTCACTATTCTTTTTTGGTATTCAAATCTTCCACTCGCTTTGCCAACTCGGATAATGGTCGCACGTGGAAGCGGGCGCGCTCTTCGTCAGTAATAGAAGGATCGACTTGGTATAAGTACCATGGCCCCTCCATAGTGTCCCTCTTGCTCTGGGTTCCATATAATTGTGGTTTTCCTTGAGACATTAGGCTCCTATCTTTTGCTGCAGCGGCGAGCCAGAGCGGGTTCACCTCGCCCACTTCAGGAACATAGCCTTGATCAGCAGCCTTTTGTGCAAGTTCATGAGCCAGCTCATAATGGCGGGTTTCTGAGCCGTGTTGCAGGATCATTGCGGCGTGAAGAAAATCCGACGGCTTTACCAGTTGATCGTTCTCAACCAGTTCTAGAACCTTCCTTAAACGAGACAAATCTCTTTCCGCCATCAGTTCAGGATCTTTCTCCCACAACCTCTCGGTCCTGTCTTTTTGATCCTCGTCGTAAATAATGCCCAACTCGCTTCTCATGGGTTTTTCGAAACTAGTCATATCTTAAATAGTAAATTAGACAGCCTAATTATCTTTCTGCAATTGGTAGGGTGGTTTTTCGAGATTGCATTAGACTGCGGGGCGCCCGCGGTCAGGAACCGGTGGGGCGCATCAGCGGATGGATGCTCACCGTGTCCCCCACCTGAACTCCCAGCGACTGCACGCGTCCCGCTGAAAGTTCGAGAACCTTATCGACCGGAGAGGACGGATAGTAATTCCGAAGCTCCGCATCGGTCGCGCCAATCTGAGGGTCGACGTTCTGCTCGAACCCGACAATGCGATTTCCCGCGATCCAGACAAAATCGAGAGGGAAACGCATGTCCTTCATCCAAAAGCCATAGAGGTCCGCCGACGGGAAGGTAAAAAGCATGCCTTCGTTCGGCCCGAGACTCGCGCGACCACCCAGCCCTTGGTGCTGGGCCTCAGGTGTGCTCGCCACATCCACCGTGAGAGTCGAGTTGCCGATCTGCACCACCGCCTTGCCCGGCACCGCATTGTAGCGGTCGAGAAATAGCACCGCGACCACCACGAGCGCGATGGCGATACCGACGAGAACGACTCCAACCTTCAATCGGCCCGACATATCGTTAGTATAGCGCGGGTGCGGTCTCTGAGGCGAGCCCTGCCCTCAAGGAATCTGAAAATAAAAAGAGCTCCGGGGACCATTGGTCCTACGGAGCTCCGCGGAAAGAGTGCACGGAGGGGCGCACCGCCGAGCCGGGGGGAGGCTCAGCAGCGACACCCCTCACCCGCCTCACCCACCCACCAGAAGTCGGGTGTTGCCCGTGCACCGCACCAGAGATCGGGCAAAACCTCGACCGAACTCGAGAACTGCGTTCAAAGTACCAGAGTCATCGCGCGTGGTCAATTCTCCTCTCGCTGTGCCTCGCATCCTCGGCGGAGGGCGGCGGCTGCAGATAGAAATCGCCGAGCGAATTCTCGGCCACCGTGAAGGCGTAGGGCGGTTTCTCCTGGAAACCGTCGCAGATGCACCGGCTGCCCCGCTTGTCCTGCAGTAACGCATAGTACATCCTGTGATCTCTGGACGGCCATGCCTCGATAACGACATACGGTTCTCCCTTCGGCAACTCGTCCCACGAATAGCTGGGGATTATGCCGCGCGAGCGTCGGACGAGCACGAGGACAACCACGATGAGCGTGAACATGACGAGAGTGTAGAGCCAAGACAGAGCATCGGAGCGATAGAGTGCGAGGGCTATGGAGATGAAAAAAGCGAAGCAGATACCTCCGCATAATAACAGAGCGAGACGAAAAGGTTTCATGGCGTCTCTGGTTGATAGTGAATAAACGGTGAACGTACTGAATTCTTTGTAACATATACAATACAATTATGTCAAGCTGTGCGAAAGAAAAGGCCCCGACTTAAAAAGAGTCGGGGCCGAAGATTGTGCGGCGGACGCGCACCGCATCCGTGTATCCCCCGATCTTGGGACGGAGCACGCCGCCGCCGTGCGAGAGGCAGGGTTCGAACCTGCGACCTTCGATTTCGAGATTGCCGCGTAACCGGTTCTCTCTAACGCTGCTCTACCAACTGAGCTACTCCCGCTGCACAACAAACAGGTGTAAATAAAGAAGGAGGGCGAGGCTGAACTCAGCCCCGAACCGCGCCGGCCAGGTACGGTCGCGCCGCAGGGGCCGCAGTGTTCCTTCCCGTCAGCCAACACCGCCTACCCCGATTGTCTTGCGTCGCCTCCTTCCTCGTATATGCTGCGGGGCAGTGTACCGAAACCCGTCTTAGGTGTCAACCTAGTGTATTCAACAAACCACTCACGTCGCCATGTTGCGAGCACCTCTGCGCTCGGCGTTAGCATCGCATGAAGATGCGCCCGCCGCGATGCCGCGCGGGAGGTCTATTACACTCAGCGCGCAGAATCCAGATTCCTCTTTTCTTGTACCAGCGTGCCATCACGAAGGCCATGGTACCCACATTCTCGAGAACGTAAAAGACGTTGTACTCCCCCTCTACATGCAGGTCTCCTTTTCTCCCGTCCGATTGTTTCGAGAGCATCCCATATAAGATATTCAAAATCTGTGTTTGGGTGAAGAAATACTGATGGTCGTGGAACTTCGCCTGGATCTCGGCATCTGTCATGTCCCTTGTGTTTTCGTATGCACTGACGAAATCGCTGTATGCGGGTATCATGACCGGAGCCTGCGGAACAATCTGGAAGGCAAACGAGTCTTCAGGGTGGACTTTTACCCCGAGCTCCGATAAAAGAAATTGTTCTTTCCGGAATTCTCTTGTCCCCACCTCGATGCGCGGCGCCAACAGTTTAAGATCAGCGTCGCCCATGAAGCTGGAGCGCGGTATCTGTGCCTCAGTGCGTCCCATAAGTACGACCTCCTTGATTCTGGCCACACGCCGCTTCTTACTATTTTTCGGAAGGGGTGGGTGTGCCGTTATTAATTTGCCTGTTTTCTTATACCATAACTGAATATCAACGTCAATATGGTCAATATGTTTGACCCCACCCGCCTTCCGGCATACCCTGATACTAGCAACCTGCGATACCTAACCAATCATCTATCACAATATAAGGAGCGCGGCCATGAGCGCTGTCGCTGAAGCGCCTGTCATGCAGGAGAAACGAGCGGTCTTACCCTACAAGCCTCTCGTCTCCGGCAAACTGTGGAACCGGCTGGTCGGTCGAATTCAAAAGGACCACCCGGAGATAAAAAAGAACGAAGCGGAAGCCATCATGGATGCGGCGCTGGGTTTCCTGAAACTCTGCGCGAATCATCCGGAGAATCGGTTTGCGCCTTCGGAGAAGGTGGATATCGGATGGCATACTTTCCTGATGTACACGCGGGAATACCACGAGTTCTGCAGGGACCTTGGCGGGAACTACATCCACCACGTCCCGAACGACGATCCGAGGGTACCGCAGGAACGCGGAGCTCTGGGCAAGACGGTCCGGTTCATGCGGACCAACGGTGTCACCTTCAGCCCTCGGCTCTGGTTTGGGAATGCCGACTGCACGGTGGACTGCAGGGATGACTGCTCGAATTGTTCACAGAATAGCTGCACCAAGTAACGGGCATGTGTAGGAGATAAAACGAAGGGGCCGGTACCGAAAGGTTCGGCTCTTTATTTTTGTACGGGCAGACCCTATGATTGAGCCATGCCGAACTCGTGGGATGAGACATTCTCCTCCGGACGGGAGTTCCCTCCCCTGAACCGCTTATTCCTGAAGAAGCTCCTTTCGGCTGTCAGCCCGAACCCGAAGACTGCGCTCGACCTGGGCTGCGGCACAGGGGACGATCTCGTCCTCCTCGCATCGGCGGGACTTGCAGTGAAGGGCGTGGATGGCTCGGCGGTGGCCATCAAGAAAGCTAAAACTAAGACGGCCGGCCGGGGCATCGAATTAATTGAGCATGACCTTGAAACCCTCACGGCGGCGGATTTGCAGAATCGGAACTTCGATATCGTCCTTTGCAAGCTCACTATCGCATTTATCACGGACCGCGAGCGGTTCCTTGGCCTCATGGCGGAGTTTCTCTCCCCCGCCGGCACCTTCGTACTCATCACGCCGGTGGTCTACGCCGGAGAAACGTACGCCGAGCCGCGGGTCAAGAAGATCTCGGTGGAGTTCAACGAGACTCTCTCGCTCCTGAAACGTCATTTCAAGACCGTCTCGGTCTTCCAGGAAGATTTCGCGGGAGCAGAGGAGGTGAAAATCGCCTTCTTGGCCCGCAACTAGTATCACAACAACAAGCTGTCGGACCGCGCGGTTTTTGATTTGACGCACTGCGGTGTTGTTGTATAGTCAGGCCAGCAGAATCCACACAATAAAACATGGAAGGGGTGCGCGGTGGAAACGAGCAAGAAGAAGAAACAGCCTTTTCTGGTCCGGTGGCTATCGAGGATTTGGAGTTGGCTCATAAAACCTTTCCCAATGGAGATCTCAGATTCCAGAAAATCTGGGGAGGCGGAAGATCCAGAACTCGGGGGCTCCTACTACAGCCCGCTTAATGGCAGGGATTACAAAGAAAGAGGGCGACGTGAGAATTTCGAGAATTACAGCGGCCCAGAAAGAGATTCTCCCGGCAGAGACGAGTTCTTCTAAACGGAGGTGTCGAGGAAAGACATGGGACGCACCGCACCAAGGACATAACGGTGACAACACAAAAGGCCTGACGGGGTAATCCCATCAGGTCTTCCTTTTCATATCGTTTCTCTACCGATTTCGCAGCTATAGGGCCTTGACTTACGACAGCAATTATTGGTATATTGTTCCTAGCAATGCACTTCACAAACGAAGAGAAAGGAGGCAAGCGGAGATGAGCAAAAAAGGAAGCGTAGCGATTGAGAAATTGGACAGAATCGCTTCTCGTAGCGCTCGGCTTTCGGCACAGCACAGTGCTATCGGTAACGCATCGGGATGTCCGGTTGATGATTGCAGATCCGACGGCGAGGGCTGCCAAGTCGATGTCGACCCAGGACAGTATCGTCCTGGTATTCCGTTCGCAGACAGCTGCGAATGTGAAGACGACGGCTGCTTCGGAGACAAGGACAGCTGCGGAGAATCGGGATGTAGTTCTGTCTGAAACTCATGCGAGGGGGTAGTATACCCCCTCGCTCATTACTATAGGAGGTGGGAAAATGGTTTCTAAGAGATTTAAACTCTTCAAAATCCCGGAAGGTGGGGATACTGTTGTTTTTGTCCCTGCGCTCGCGAGAGTGTACAGAATTCCAGAGAAAATCGCTGCGGCGTTACCGAATTTTGTCACCGCAGAGATGGCTATTGCCGAGGATGCGGAATGGAAATCTCATGATCGAAATTTCACATCTGTCGTTCTGGCGCTGACAAATAAATGCAATCTGCAGTGTGTTTACTGCTATGGCGATTTCGGACGCCCGAGAAACGGGACCGGGATAGTGATGGAATCAAGAATCGCAAGGGCTGCAATCGACTACATCGTCGAGCAGGCTAGAGGAACAGACAGGAAGAGAGTTCATCTGGGCCTGTTTGGCGGCGAGCCCACACGCGCCTGGGAACTTCTCATCGAATCGGTGGGTTATCTCCGCTCTACAACACATCGCAACGGACTCCAGAGTACGGCCGGGATTATCACGAATGGCTTTATGAATTCCAAGATGGCCGGCTGGTTGGCGACCAATTTGGACGGCGTCACCATTTCTTTTGACGGCTATAAATCTATCCAAGATTCACAGAGAAGCGGCAGTTTCGAGAGAGTATTTGCTACCGCCAAAAAGATTTATGGCTTAAGTCCAAAGAAATTAACTTTCAGGGCCACGGTCACCGAATCAAGCGTGGGTTCATTGAGGGAAATAGTCGAGTTCTTCGGGATCAACTTCCCTGGATGTGTCCAAAGGTACGAGCCATTATTTCCGATGGGTAGAGGCGTAGGTTCCGGCACCGACGGGAAATCACTGCATTCAGTATTCTTCGATAAATTTCTGGAAGCAGTACCAACGGCGCGGAAATACGGTTCAAAGCTAAAGACGTCCGTATTGCGATTAAGGGGCGGAGAACACGATGTTTTTTGTGGTGCATCCGGCAGGAATTTTCTTGTGACTTACGATGGCAGCGTAGTGTCTTGCAATCGAATGATGGAAGCTAATATCAACGAGGCCTCCGATTTCTTCCACTATGGCCGCTTTGATAAGAAGTCGTGTAGCTTCATCTTCGATGAAGAAAAATACGCGAGACTCAAAATCCTGTCTCTGAAGACAGTTCCTGACTGCGAGAATTGCTTTGCACAATTCAGCTGCAAGGGAGATTGCCCAGCCAATAAGGCCGTAACCCTCCCCTCTTCTTTCTGGAAGGAAAAAAGTTATCGGTGTAGCGAAATACGTGATTTCCTACAGAAAGTCCTTTCTTATGTTCTAGATAATGGAACTGATGGGCTGTTCATCTGAACAGCTCATTTTTTTATGCCATCAAGAGGACCGCGGGCGTAAGCCCGTGAAGTTTCATTTGTCAATTGATTTTTCTTATGGTTTAATAGGTACAGGTAGATACAAGGATGCTGAGTTTTAAGAGGTTAGAAAATCGAGGTACGCCCATCTACTGGATGGGTATGAATTCCGCCGAATCGCTCGCCATCGGTATATTTGTCAACGCCGGGACACGCGATGAGCGGTGGCCTGAGGAGGCCGGGCTGGCTCATGCACTCGAGCACATGAATCTGCGAGGGACCAAGAAATTCCCTACAAGCGAATCCTTGAACAGCTATATTGAGGGAGTCGGGGGAAACAAGGGTGCGTGGACGGACAAGGAAGGGACTTTCTACTACGGCCGAGCTCCCTACCAATACCGAGAGAGACTGTTCGAGGTCCTTTTTGAGGCAGTTCAAAATCCCCTGCTTCTCGAGGAGCGTATCTCCGTAGAAAGGGGAAGTATCCTGAAGGAAATAAGAAGGAAGATCGATAATCCGCCTGAAACGCTTTATGACCTTACGCTAGATTTCATATTCAAGGAACACCCGCTTTCGCGAAAGACACTGGGAACTGAGGAAGCGGTGGAAGGATTCCAGAGGAAGGATTTCGTGAAATTCAGAGAGAAATTCTACAACTCGGCGAACTATGTTATTTTCTTCATCGGCAACGCAGGAGAGAACGAGGTAATAGAATTGGTGGAAAAATACTTCAAGAATGAAAAGTTCTCCGGAAAGAACATACGAAAGGAAGTGGCCTGGAAACCGGGGAGTGAGCAGGCGCTCTATAAGCACCGGGATGTAAGCCAAGCCTATTTCTCTTTGGCAGCACCCTTCCGCGAGACACCGCGCGATTATAGCTCATTAAGGGCGCTGGATATGTTCTCAGTTATGATATCGGGCGGCACCGCTTCTCCGCTGTTCCAAGAAATGAGAGAGAAGCGGGGGTTGTGCTATACAGTCCAATCCGGTGTCCGGCATTTCTCGGATCTGGGCTTCTTCTACATTCAAGCCGGTACAGATCCAAAGCAATACAGGGAAGCTATCGACACGGCACGCAATGTTATGGAGAGAAGCAAGAAGGATGATGCGTTGCTCCAGAGAACCAAGAAATACCGGCTCGGCCAGTTGCGGTTGGGCTACGAGAATACCGGTGATATCCTGGGCACCGCGGCGCACCAAATGCTTTCGTACGGAGAACCGAGGGATTTCTTCAAGATAGAGAAAGAGATCAATGATTTTAAAATCAGCGACATCGAGAAAGTTGTAGATTCATACCTAAAACCCGATCTGATAAAGGAAGTTGCTATATTCCCGAAGCAAAGCGAAGCCCCTTCGAACTGACCCGGGACAATCAAAAGAATAATGGTTTATAAGTTGAGCCTGACAAAATCCAGCGACAGGTTTGTCGAAGGGGTCTTTTGTAAGTCCATGAAGGATCTCGGTAAATTTTATGCCATCCACTGGACAACAAATACACCCAAAATTGTCTTACTGAAAGACAGAAAAACAATTGACTTGTTGCGTGCGAGAAAAACTGAACCGTGGCTCGTCGGTTGGGCCAACGGAGAAATGCGGATTGTTTTCGTATTGGACAGAAGGAGTCTGGGGAAATACAGTTCCCACAAATACTCTAAGGAGCATTATTCCTCTTTGATCAAACACGAACTCAGCCACCTATTCTATAAAATACTCACCGGCGACAAACGGGGCCCCGTATGGCTGTCCGAAGGCGTGGCAATTTATACCTCTGGCCAACATAAATCGAGAACAGTGCCTAGCGAATTCAAGAATTTCTTGACGTTTTACAGTCATGGCGGTTCTGGAGTATACGCAGAATCGGGCTTCGTTGTTGAAATACTTGTTAGAAACTTTGGCAAGAATAAATTACTTAAACTTATAAAATCTTTGCGAAGCATATCCGATGAAAAGCAATTCAATAGGGTCTTTAAAAGAATTTATGGATTTCAGATTAGTTATAGAAGCATAAATAACTATTATACAAACAGCTCTCCTCCACGATTAAGAACATGAGGAAGCTCCGCTTCTATTTCAACAGAAATCTAGACAAGTTCATGGCTGCCCAGTTTCTCGACGAAAAAATGGGCGGCATTGATTTTGGGGTAAATATTGTTAAGCTCCATCCCCTACTAAGGTCCTCCAAAAAGGATCGGGGGGCGAGAAAGAAAACATTGGATAAATATTTCAAACAATACTACCGTAGCCATCGCCGTGAAATGTCTCAGAAGGCATCGAGGATAAAAGAGGCGTGGCGTGACGTCGAGGACGAGTTTGTGATCACGACGGAACGTTTGTTAGGTGGATTCCGTTTCCCATCCGGCCGGTACATCGCATACCCCTCGATTGTGGACTGTAACCCCCGCTTTCTGGTATCAAAAACGTTCCAGTTCTACTATCGGAAGGTCCCCACGGATGCCGTGCACACCATTGCCCACGAGCTTCTGCACTTCATCTTCTTTGCATTCGTCAAATCGAGGTTGAAGAATGCCATCAAGAAACTTCCTGAGGAGAAGCTCTGGGACCTCTCGGAACTTTTCAACGTCATAATTCTTCAATCGCCGTCTTACCGGAAACTCATCAATCCGCACTATGCCCATCCCTATCCAGACCACCAAAAGTACGTCTCTCGATTTGAGACCGCCTATCGAAAGTCCCGCGCCATAGAGGAATTCATCCGGAACGGGATCGCAATTATAAAATGAAGCACAAGAAGAGCATCGGCAGCATGAAAACACCCAGACTCGAATATAGAAATTCCTATGAAGTGTTCGTTCTTTTCGCTGCCCTGAACGCGCTGGGGTACGACGATGAGAGCCGGATCAGCGGGATGTCCCTTCTCCGAAGGAGAACAAGAGGGTCCCTGCGCAGGCATGTTCGGAGCCAAAAATACCCTCAGCTGAAGAGATTCTTTCATGCACACAGCCCGTGGCATCTTCTGATCTTCACGCTCCGCGGCAGTTCAATCCCGGCCCTCCGGAGTTTCTCTAAAGAACCAGCAGTGCGGGCGCTATGGAGGGAAGCGCGAACGCGCCAAGAGGCGGAGTTGGGAAAAATCTCCACGCTTTTCGCGCGTGAAACGGTGCGCCTTATTCGACTCGTCGGAAAACCGGTTCGCCCCATCGACCGAATTGTGCTTATCCCAAATCTCCTTGATGCGTACTGGCGCGGATACTGTCTCCGCGTGAGGCGGGTCTGCTACATCGTAGTAGGGCCAGGGGCCGAGAAGAACGGCGGCGAGCTTATCCGGCACGAACTCCTGCATCTCCTGGCCCCGAATATCCACCTCCCGCTCCCCGCTCACTCGCCCAAAATCCGTGCCCGCCTTTCGCGCCAGGGTTACTCTAACCAATCTATTATTAATCGTGAGTATGTCGTCCGCGGCCTAAACCTTCTCTATGAGTCAGAGTTTTTGAGTAAGAATATCCGCGCATCAGTCGTACGAGAACGAAGAAATTTCCCCTATATTAGGAAGGTTATAAAATCTCTGAAAACAAAGATGGGGCTGGCATTTTCGAAATCATGAAACTCTTCATCCAAATCTCAAAATTACATAACTACTTCTTCTTTGTTTCGAACCTTGCCGAGTGGAGCCCCTATTGTCGAAAGCAATACAACGAAGTCTGGCTTCGCGGTAATCCTCTCACTGCACCAGAGCGGACAGCGCTTAAAAAGGTGGCTGGTGTCTTTAAGAAGCATGGGTTCTCGGATCGATTCGCCTCATCCGAATCTCCTGATGTGATATGGGACACCATCGCGAAAACTCTGAAACCGGATGAGTATGCGGCACTTCGGAACGCTTTTGCTACGCTCACTCCGCGATTTGAGAAGGTATGGCGGCGCGAGAAGGGAAATCTAATGCGGGTGCAAAAGGAAATGAAGAAATCGCTCTCGCTCTCCAAAAGAGCTCTTGGTGTGTTAGAAACTCTTTACGGCGCTCCGTCAAAAAGTTTGACCCTCGAGATATTCCTCCTCACAAATCCCATCTCCAAGCGCCTAGTGGGAGGCGGAAGCGGCATCGGGGAAAACAAAATCGAGCTTGAGTGCTCAAGGGTGACGAAACACAACAACCCAAAAGGGTGGCTGGGCAGGGTTATACTCCATGAATTCGTCCATGTGGCGCTTGAGAAAGAACTCCGAGACAAGATCGGGGCCTTTGTAGGCAGCAAGGATTTCCGAAAGCGCCACGAACCGTTTTTGAAGCACTCCGCTATCTATTGTGAGACTCGATCGTTCGTCGGACCTATCAAGGAGATGGTTGCTGTATCCCTTCTCCCCGAAGGATATCTAGCCGAGAAGATTTATGGCGCGCGCGTCGTCGAGAGCCTGAAACAGCGGAACGCGGTCCGGACCCACACCTTCCGGAAGGACTACTACGACCTGATGCTTTTCTCTCTGTGGGGGCTCTATGATATCGCCAAGGAGTACTCCGACCAGCGGAAGCCGATTGACAGGAGGTACATCGAAACCGTGGTGCGGAATTGGGAATCCTTCGAGAGCATGGATCTTTCGAGGTTTGACCCCGAATAAAAGGCACGCGACATCTTTTCAGATAGCGCGTGCTTTGGGGCCCAATGCTTGAGTGATATGCCCGAAAAGCGTTCTTTGATTCTCAATAAACTCTTTGACTAGCCGGCTTCTTTAGCGATTAGCTATTTCAGATACCCCCTTAATATCGGTTCATGAAGAAAGGAGTGCCCACTTCCACACACCACAAAGAGGCTCTTGCCTGTGCCCCACTCCTTCCTAAGCCGTTTCAGAATTTCCGCATCTCGAATATCGTCTGAGGTTCTCGTGATTTGATTCACAATGGTGTCCGCTCGATTCGGATTAACCATTCTATTGAAGAGGCGCAGGTTGTGAAGGCTGAAGGCCTTCCCCAACAGCCTTTTATGCACAGCTTTCATTTTCGGAAAGGTGAAATCTTTCCAACCGAATTGTCTGACATATATCGCCATGACCTCCGCCATCCATTTCTTAAAGTCCGGTCGAGGGTTATGACGTCCCCAGGTATCTACCAAGCCCGCAAACCAGTGATAATAGATCTCATCTTTTGAAAACTCCTTCTTAAGAGCGGCAGCGACTCTGTCGCGGGAAGGCTCGGGGCAAATGATCGGGATATTCGCATGGTGAGCCCAGAGCGTCACGACCGAACCTTCGGCCCCGCTTTCTATCGCCGCCTTTTCGTTAGCGTGAACCTTACGCAAGTTTCCCTCAATGACTACTAATTTCTTGGTACTCCGCGTTTTCAGGAACGTTTTCCAGAATTTCCGCAGAATGGAGTATTGCTTATCTTTCGGATCGTGGCTGTGATTCGCACCGAAATAGAAAAGGACTTGATTCCGTTTCTTGATCTCAAAGCAGTAGGGCACGGGCTTGCCTCTGCTTAGTTCTTCGTATTTCTCGCGATCAACTTTCATTGTCTAGTTACTATGAATTAAAACGGTTTCCGACGGGGATACTGTCAATATACCCCGACCTGTGGATAACTCGCTTCAAAAATACCGCGGCGCGAAACAAGCATGAGGCTTGGTCTGCTAAGAAACGGGATTGGACAGCCGCCTTCGCCGCGTTCTGCGGAACACAGAGAACCCTAGGAATCCAATGATACCGGCGCCGGTAAGGATAGAAAGCCATTCCCCGACCGTGGCATCCATCCCCGCGCGGTAGGTAAGCGTCGTCCGTCCGTTCGAAAGCACGAGCATTTGCCCCGGCGTCACAGGGAACACGCGTCCCCCGTCCGTCCGCCGCCAATACGGGAAGTACCCGAGATTCACGATCGTGGGGCCCTCGGAGTAGAAATCGACCGTGTGGTCCGAAAATTCACCAATCGGCACGGATGTGCTCGCAACCGGATTCGGAACCGCATTGGAATGAATGAAGGTGTCGAGAGCGCTGAGCGCGTTAAGATTCGGCTGCGTCACCCCCCCTGCCCCGTCGCTTAATGAAACCAATTCTGCTCCATCCGCTTCCTGCGTGGAACTCGGAGCGCCTCCGAGCCCGAGCGGCGTTGTCCCCGTGTTCAGAACGAGAATCGGCTTCCCAAAACTCTCCAGGTATTGCAGAAGGGACGGATTGGGGCGCGAGAGGCCGACAATGATGAAATTGAAAGGACGCGCCGCATCCGCGGAAAGCGCATCGGTCGCGCCGGGCCACCCCGCGACGGGATAGGAGAGAAGATCCGGTTCCGAGTACCAGCCGAGCGCGAAGATGCGGAACGGAATCGAGCCGTCCGCGTCGAGGTAGAGGCCGGGCATGTGGTCCGCCGTATACACGAACGGCTTGCTCCCTTTGACCCAGAAAAGCGCGAAGGTGCCGTACGTTTGGACCAGCGTGGTTCCCGGGATGGCCTGCGACTGGAGGGTGAAACCGGGCGTCGCGCTCAGGAAGTAGTTGACCCCGAAGAGCCGCAGCCGGTCCACCATGCTTTCGGGAGTCTGCCCCTCAAAATAGTTGTTGTTCTCAAGATAACTCACCTTCCCCCACTCCATATGGTCGCCTGTGAGCGCATTGGTCGCCGGGAAAATGAACGGAAGCTGCCAGGCCGACTCGGCATAGAGACCGAAAATGGAACGCTGGCCGTTCAGGAGCGGCAGAAGCGAATTGAAGAAGTGCATCGAACCGAGATCTCCGGATTCCGACTGGACCATGGTAGGCAACACGCGTCGCACGGGCTCGGGAAGGGCGGTCTCTCCCCCGAGAGTTTTGATGATCGCCATCCCGGGAGCAAAATCCTTGAATTGGTCGAACGTCCAATAATACGGGATGTCCTCCGAGATTCCCGACACTCGCGCTTTATCGGGGACATCATTGGAGCCGGCACCCAGGTTATATTTCCCCACAAGATTCACGAGGCCGAAAAGAAAAACTCCGAGGACGACATACCCTAAGGCCTTTTTCCGCTGCGCCAACACGTCGTAGGTTCGCACGAGCCCCCAGGCGGCAACCGCAAGGAGTACCGCGAACTCTCCGCTGAAAAACCGGTAGTAGTGGAGCGTGAGGTCAGGGAACATCGCGTTCAGGTAGTCGAGTTCGAGGATCACGAACGAAACACCGACCAGGAACGGCAGGAATGCATCGTGCTTCCGGATGAGCCCCCACGCGCCTATGAAAAAGAGGAGCGCCAGGAAGAGCCAACCGTAGTCGACCGTGAAAAAGTGGCCGGCCACAAGTTCGCCCAGATCAAATGGGAAGAGCCCGGACAGGGGGGTCCGCGAATAGCTGACCGTATCGATCCGCTCCGCCGACGTAAACGATTGATGGAGCGCAAACGGTATAAGCCAGAACGCAGAAAGAAGCGCCCCGATCATCGCAACCGCCACAAGCATTGCAATCCTCTTCCGGTCAAAGAGCGCGCGCACGTGGTAGAGGACAAAAAGAATGGTCCAGATAAACGCGAGGACAAGGGTAAGCGTGTGTGCGAGGACAAGAAGTGCGAGGGCGGCACCACCGGAGACACAAAGACCGAATTGAAATTTTTGACCTTTTAGAATCCGACGCAACACCATGAGGTACCAGAGAAGAAAATTGACGGCAAGGACCTGCGAAAAAAGCCCGAAAAACACAGCTCCGGCCGCTCCCACGCCGCTTGAGCTGGGAAGTTTAGGGAAAAACACCCAGAAGAACGAGAACCAAAGCCCCCAGCGCGCCACGCGGGCACCGTAGTATTCCTTCGTAAAGAAATAGAACGCGATGGGGAAAACCGCGAAGGTCAGGAACACAAACCAACGGAAAATGAGCAGGAGCGGTAACGCCGGACCCGTTAGAAGCGCAATGCCGCCCATCACAAGGAATGAGAGGGGCGCATAAAAGAGAAATAAAGGGGACCCCCCGAACCAGGTGCTGGAGTAGGTGAAGAAATGCCCCGAAGCGAGCTCAGGGAGATACTCGTTCAGCGCGAGGTAGTGCCCTACGGTGTCCCAGCCGGGCAGAAGCTCGTTTGTGAAGAGAAGGCCTTGGAATCGGAACAAGAGAACACCGATGTAGATGGCGATAAAGGCGTAGAGCCATGCCCTACGCCTTATCTCTCCATTGAATCGCCGGAGTATCGCTAACGGCACGATTGCGTAAACGGAGTGTTGTTCGGAGCACCGGGCCGACCATAACCGCCGGCCGCGAGCGATGCCTGGAACGCACAAGAGTTATTGCTTGACGGACCGCCGCCATTCGGCCATCCACAGTAGACGGTCTGGATCTTGGTACCAGGATCTGTTGCGCCGCAGGGGAGCACCATCGCCGACGCATAAACAACATTGTTGTTGATATGATCCACGACGGTGCCGTTGATCGTAGGGCAAAAGAGCTGGCCCGAAGTATAATATCCGCAGTAGTCGGCGGATCCGTAGGTGGTTATCTCAGCACCTCCCGCACTCGCATCGTAAAGATGGACCTTCTGTATCAACGTGCCTCCGTTATAGGTTTGCTGCCCCGCCCAGTCCGTTATGTAGTAGGGATCGTAGTACTGCACCACTCCGCTGCAGTTGTAGTCCCAACTGCCGCCGCTTGAAGAAGTAAACCATGCGGTTTGCCCAGGGAACACATTCCCGTCCGAATCTTTGCAATCGAGAGTGGGAGCCGCACTCGTGACGTTAGCCTGGTTTGGCAATACGTTTGCACCCGAAACATAGCCGCTGCCGCACGAAGAAGATTGTGGGACAACGTTCGCGCTCGGAGTATATTTATCTCCATCCGCATCGGTGTAACAGACGTAATTCTCTTGCATAGCCCCTGATCCCGCGATACCAACCTGGGCCGAAGCTCCCAATGTCATGGCAGTACCAGGACTCTTTGCGAGTATGGCGGTGCCAGAAAGATTGATTGAAACATTGGAAAGCGTCGAGTTCCCATCGTAGCCGTAGCCGCCGGTTGAGACAGTGCAACTAGCCAAAAGTTGTCCGGAGCTGTTATACGAGCACGTGGGGTCAGACCATGGAATAGACCAGGCATCTTGGCGGTTCTGGTTATCGGTTGCTACGAAGCTCGTGCGGTAGGTGGTCTGGTGCGTATCGTGCACAGTCCAAGAACCTTCGTAGGTGTATTCCATCGCACCTTCAGCGTTCGCAGAGGAAATGAGCGAGGCGATAACGCTCGCGATCTCGCTCTTTGTGGCAGGAAGTGTAGCACCGTTATTTATCACAACAACGCCCTTCTGATCCACTAGGATTTCCCTATTCTGAAGCTCATTCTCCGCCATCGCCTTTGTACCCATAAGTTGCAACGGAACCGTATCTTCCCCGTTGTCATGTTGGACGGTGGCGACAACAGATTGGGGCTGTCCGATAGAGAGGACCACCACCGTCATCGTCTGCGTGCTTCCGGGCCGCGCGTCCACGGGATCTACCTTTCCAGAGAGAAAGCGAGGGTAGTTGTCGGGGCGTGAGGAAACCTGGAACTCTTCCGAGCCTTTGGGAACTTGCCAAGCTTTCCCCTGCGCATTCACATACGTGGTCCATTTCCCAGGCATGATCTGCAAAGCTAATGTGTTCAAAATAGTTGGCTCACCCTTGGAACCGAAAGCGGAGAGGGCCCAAGCTGTGACCGCAAGAAGAACCACGATGAGGATGGCCATGTAGATAACCGTGTCCTGACGCTTTTTCATATTAGTTCTATTATATCATATTTCCCTTGAAAATCCTTGAAAAACTTGACTTTTCTGCTCTTGTTTGCTATAATGGAGACAGAAATAAGTTTGTAAACCGAATATTCACTTTAGCGATAGAAGGGGGTGTGGAATGAAGAAATTAATTGTTTTAGTGCTCGGCATCGTTATGCTTGGCACAATCGGTGGGCGTGCGGGTCAGAAAACCGCTACGACGCTCGCAAACGGCGCTACGGTCTTGAATGTGGATGGGCGAATCCTTTCGTCCAACCCCGTGCTTGACCCGAACTACAGAAATATTCTCGACCCTGCGTCAAACCTAGCGAAGTCCTCTGGGTTCACGGAAATTCCACAGAACATAACCCAGGTATGGACGGATTCGTTCACACTCGGAGGGACACAGGATGTTCCGCTTTTTGTGAAAGTGGACGGGCTCGGGAACTCGTATGTCAACGGGTGGCGATCGGTTTATCCTGCCCCTTATGACTACGCGCGTGCGGTACTCCGGAAGTTCTCGCCTTCAGGTGTCCCTCTCTGGTCCATACAGACCATGCAGGACACTACCGCCTCCGGCTGGAACCAGATAACCACGCTCTCCGACAATTCTGTTGTGTGGGCATGGTCCGGGTTCATCAACATCGACAGTACGCACATCGAGAAGCTTTCCCCGACCGACGGTTCGCTCATCTGGCAGACCGCTATCCGTGGAGACGTCCTCTTGGGTTCATACGGGAATACAGTCATCGCGGTGCAATGCAGCTACACGAGCGGCAGAATCTTCCTGCTCGACTCTACGGGAACGATCTTCCGAAGTTTCCCGACGAGCAATGATTCGGCAGGCTCCGCAGTGACGGGGAATGTCACAACTCGCGTCTGGAACGGAAGGCTCTACTTGTTTGCTGGGCGTCCAGGCGGGGTCGCGATTTCTCTTTCCTCGTATGCGGCCTGCTATGACCTCGCGTCAGGCTCGTTTCTCTGGAGACAGGATTTCGTGGACCTCGAGCGGCTCTTCGGCGACGTCGACATCGATGGTAACGTCTATGCCGGAGGCAGCTTATGGACCGACGATTTCCCGCAGTTCGGCAATATGCGCTTCGTCATGAAGAAGTTCTCTCCGGACGGAGCACCGCTCTGGGCAACAGGATGGTTTCCGAAGTCCAATCCGGACGGCAACTGGGAAAACTGGGGGAACGGAATCGCCGTTTCCCACCAGAGCTCTCCGGGGCAACGGGTCGTCGTTCTGCTCGGAATCACCGAACGGGATACAGTGGACACGGGAGCTCGCCTGAACTACGTTCTAGGACGAAAGGCTTCAACCGGCGATTCACTCTTCGTCATGACCTGGGAGTATGGCACGGATGCGATCGTGAACGGGGTGAACGGTGGTCAGTTCGATTCAGACAATGACCTTATCGTTCTCGGACAAGAGTACCGAGGCTCTGGGCCTGTTTGGGGATACGGACATCTGCATAAGTTCGAAGGAATTGTTGCTTCTGTAGAGGTGTTGCCGGGTCTCGTGCCAACCAGTTTCATCCTCCATCAGAACTACCCCAACCCCTTCAACCCTTCGACCGTCATCCGGTTCGAGGTGAAGAAGGAAGTTCCTGTCTCACTGTTCATTTACAGTGTCACGGGAGCGAGGGTGGCGACTCTTCTGGAGAACGAGCGGAAGGCTTCGGGAGTCTATGAAGTCTCCTGGAACGCTTCGCAGTTCGCTTCGGGGATCTACTTCTATCGCCTTATCGCTGGATCGTTTGTTGAGACGAAGAAGATGGTGTTCCTGAAGTGAGCTGAAAATCTGTAGATTTAACAAAAAGGCCCCGATACGTTATGTATCGAGGGCCTTTTATATTGCTTGAAATCGGGGGCTACTGCGCCAGATATTTGTCCAGGTTCAAGCCTTGGACATTTGTATGAGCAGTGTTCGGCCAGTTGGCGGCATCGAAGCGGGGCGCCGTCAGGCGGTAGGAGACCTGTCCGGCAGCGCTCCCACGAATGGTGAGTGTCTCGCGGGAGACGTCCTTCTCGTACCACACGTCCCCGTCGAAGGACGGGAGAAGGAGCACCGCCACTTGCCTGAAGTTCGAAGCAAGATTCGCCGCGTTGGCGAAAAGCCAGAGATCGGATCCTTTCGGCGCGCCAGCAAGGTCAAGGGTTGCCGCATAGCCATTCCCCTGTTTTGTGAGCGTCGCCGTCCCCGCCGTCTCCTCCTTCTGCCCCGTCATACCGGTTCCGTAGGTCGCGTACTGTTTGCCACCAATGGTGTAAACCGGGTCCCAGGTAGCGACTGTGATCTTCCCCCCGGCCAAGGAAAGCCATCCGCCGGCCGCGCTCGTAAGGGTCATGTTGCCGCTCGTGCCCGCCTGGAACCAGAGAGTCCCACCGTTGATACCGATGGCATACTTGTTCGAACCATCATCCCAAAGAATGAGCCGGTCGCCACTTGCAATAGCTCCCGCCCCGCCGGGCCCAGAGTAGCCGCCATTGGAGATAAGGACGGCGCCGTTTACATATAACGCCTCACCCACCACCGAAGAGTTCCCGACATCCATCTTGTAGCCGGTGGAATTGGGGTAAAGACCGCTTCCGGAGAGGGTCCAGTAAGGCGATGCAGCGCCCGCGGAACCCGTGGGGCCAGCGGGGCCGTTCGCGCCCGCGAAACCTCCGGTAGGACCTCGCGGACCGGTAGAGCCCTGCGCACCCGCGAAACCTCCGGTCGGACCTTGCGGACCGGTAGGGCCGTTTGCGCCCGCGAAACCTCCGGTCGGACCTACGGGCCCGGTCGAGCCGTTTGCTCCGTTCGTGCCGGTCGGACCTCGCGCACCCGTCGGACCCGCGGGACCCGTCCCGCCCGCAGAACCGTTCGTCCCGGCGGCTCCCTGTGGACCCTGCGGACCTGTTGCTCCGTTAGAACCGTTTGAGCCAGTAGGCCCCCTGGCGCCCGTAACTCCTCCGGGACCGGTTGCGCCGATCGCGCCGTTCGTGCCGGTCGGACCTTGGGCACCCGTAGGACCGCCAGGGCCTGTACCGCCAGTAGAACCGTTCGCGCCATTCGTGCCAGTCGGACCCCGCGGACCGGTCGGACCAGTTGGGCTTGCGCCATTCGCTCCCGCAGGACCTCCGGGGCCTGTGGGGCTCGTACCGTTCGCGCCCGCGGGCCCCGTGGAACCTGTGGGGCCCTGCACGCCAGTCGGACCCGCGGTCCCCGAAGGGCCGGTAACACCGGCGATTCCCTGGGGACCCGTTGGAGAAATTCCATTCGTGCCTGCAGGCCCCATGGGACCCGAAGGGCCAGTCGCACCTTGCGCTCCATGCCAGTTCACCCACGATGAACTGTTGCAAATTAAGTGTGACCCCGTCGTGGAGGAGAAGTAAACCGTACCGGCGTTAGCTGAGTTGCAGGTGACGGGCGGCGTCGAGGTCGGCACAAAATTGAGCGTTGTAAGTTGCTGCCCGCTCGCAACCAAAGCGACGCCCATTCCGGCAATGAGGATGACGCCAGCGAGGTTGTGGAGAGTGCGTCGATCCATAGCAGTACAGGCTTATCGGGAAAGGAACGTGTCGAGGTTCAGCCCTTCTGTTGCTTCGTTGGAGGTATTCGGCCAGTTGGCACTGTCAAAGCGAGGTGCGGTCAGACGATAGCTCACCTCGTACGGTCCGGCATCGGAAGCGCTGCTGTTCTCTCGGCCGAGAATCGTGAGTGTCTTCGCAGCTATGTCCTTCTCATACCACACGCGACCGGGGAACGAGGGGGTCACGAGTGCCGTGAGCCCGTCGAAAGCGTTCACAAGGTTGGTCGCCTTTCCGAAAAGCCAAACGTCCGAACCCTGGGGGAGATTATTAAAATCAAAAACGTACGCGAGGAGACCTGGCGTACCCGTCGGCTGGAGATCGACAAGCCCCGCCGTCTCCTCCTTTTGTCCTGTCATACCGGTTCCGTAGGTCGCGTACTGTTTGCCACCAATGGTGTAAACCGGGTCCCAGGTACCCACGGTAATTTTCCCCGCCCCTCCATAAGGACCGTTGCCCACGGTGAGTGTGCCCCCAGAGCCGTTTGAAAGACTCATATATCCGCTCGTGCCCGCTTGGAACCAGAGGTTTCCACCGACGATCCCGATGCTGTACTTGTTCGAACCATCATCCCAGAGGATAAGCCGGTCGCCCGTGCTGATACTGCCCGCGGCTCCTGGGCTGTTCACCGTGCCGGGGTTTATGAGCGCAGCGCCCGTGACATTCAGTTTATAATTCCCCGGCGAGGAGTTCCCGATACCGACATTGTAGGTAGTGGAATTCGGGTAGAGACTGCTTCCGGAGAGGGTCCAGTAGGAACTCCCTGCGCTGCCCCCAGGACCCGTGGGGCCGGTCGAACCGGTTGGGCCCGCAGGACCCTGAATACCTGTAGGACCAGCGATACCGGTTGGGCCCGCAGGACCCTGAATACCTGTAGGACCAGCGATACCGGTCGGACCCGCAGGACCCTGGATACCCGTAGGACCTACGCCACCGTTCGTGCCTGCAGCACCTTGAAGACCCGTGGGGCCGTTGGGACCGGTAGGGCCTACACCACCGTTAGAGCCGTTCGAGCCTGTATTGCCAGTGGGACCGGTAGGACCCGCACCACCGTTGGAACCTCCGGCGCCTGTAAGACCCGTGGGACCGGTGGGACCGGTGGGACCCCCACCGCCATTGGAGCCGGCAGAACCCGTGAGCCCCGTCGGGCCTGTGGCACCCGTGGGACCTGCACCACCGTTAGAGCCGTTCGAGCCTGCTGCACCTTGAAGACCTGTCGGGCCTCCCGGACCTGTTGAACCATTGGTTCCTGCGCTTCCCGTCGGACCTGTCGGGCCTGTTGAACCGTTCGAACCTGCACCTCCCGTGGGACCTGCCGAGCCAGTAGGTCCGGTCGGACCCTGCCCTTGACCCGTAGGGCCGGTCGCACCCTGAAGACCTGTGGGACCGTTCGAGCCGTTCGCGCCCGCCGAGCCTGAGGGACCCGTAGGGCCGGTCGCGCCTGTGGCGCCAGCGTAGGTACTCCACCCTACACCATTACAGATGTACTCATTATTATCTGTGCCGAAATAGACAGCTCCTTTATTGGATCCGCCGCTGCAGCTGAGAGGCGCCGAAGCCTGAGGCACGAATTTAATGCTTTGAAGCAACTGGGCCTGCGCAAGGTAGGCAACACCGCTTGCGACAACTGCAAGCGCGAGTCCGATAACGACATGCTCGATCCTAAAATGTTTCCGCATGCGGGGGAACAATATCCGTCACTTCGCAAGACTGAGACATGAAGCGACCCGCGTTTTATCGGTGAGGGTCGAGCAGAGGGACGGGTTTTTGGAATCGCGCGCCATCACAATGATCGTGCTGTCCACACACCCACTTTGATAGACCGGATTTTCTATATTGTTACAGATGGAAGTGTTCTTTGCGTCTCCTGCCTGCGCCGTAAATACGGCGACGCGGCAATATTCTTTTGAAGAAGAAATCCCGATCATATCGCACTTTGTGAGGTCGCGGTTGTTCTGCGCATCCGTCGTCATCGCGCGGATGGCAGCCGGGTCGGTCACAAGAGGCACTGAAGGCACGGGCTGCGGAGATACGGCTGACCCTCCCCCCGCGCCAGGGTTCATCTGCCCTGACCCGATGACACCACCAAGATAAAGCACCGCGACGAATGCGAAGACGATGACCGCAATGACGCCTGCTAGAACCTTAGGATCCTTTTTCCAATCAGCTCCGTTTTCCATAAATAAATGTGTTTTCTCGCGTATGAAAATTCCGAGGACCTTTCTATTTCCTCTATTATAGCACACGCCACTCACCGCCTGATGCGGGAGACGGGAGAATAGTCTCAAGCCTCCACTGGAACCGAAAAAATGGGATATACTTACCGCATGGAATCCCGACCGCGCATGCCCGCACGCACCCGAACCTTCGTGGCGTGTGCCCTCGGGGTACTCGCGCTCACCATTCTCGCCTACTCGAATCACTTCGGTAATACCTTCCATTTCGACGATACGCACACCATCGTGGATAACGCCTATGTCCACGACATCACGAACCTCCCCCGCTTCTTTACAGACGTCCGGACAAACAGCGCGACACCGAACAACCAGGTCTATCGTCCTCTCCTTCTCTCTCTCTTCGCGCTTGACTACTGGATCGGCGGCGGGCTGAACCCCGTCGTTTTCCATCTCACAATCTTCGCATTCTTCCTCCTTCTCGGTTTCCTTCTCTTTCTTGTCCTCAAGAAGGTGATGGACCAGGCGCGCCCAGGACCCCGGAACGATATCATCGCACTCATCGGGACCGCGCTCTTCCTTCTCTCCCCCGCAAACACCGAAGGTGTGAACTATATTTTCTCAAGCTCGGAGGTCCTGGTGACCGTGTCCGTACTCGCTGCGTTCGCGCTCTACCTCTACCGCCCTGCGTGGAGGAAGTATTGCCTCTACCTCATCCCCATCGTCCTCGGCTCGCTCGTGAAGCTCTCGACTGTGATGTTCGGCCCGCTCCTTTTCGTCTACCTCTTCTTCTTTGAGCATGAGGACCCCACACCGCGTTTCGCGCGCCGCTTCGCCCGCGCACTCGCGCAGTCGGCGCCCGCCCTGATCCTTTCGGGCATCCTTTATCTTTTCGTCCGTTCGATGGACGCGCCCTGGGTCGTCCTCTCGACCACGCCGGTCTGGAACTATCTCATCACGCAGCCGTTCGTTCTTTTGAGCTACGTCACGACGTTTTTCCTCCCGATCCATCTCTCGGTCGACACGGACTGGGGTGTCGCGACCGGCGTGCTCACCCCCGGGGTGCTCATCGGCGTCGCGTTCATTATTCTCTCGCTCATCGCCGCCTACCGTACCTCCCTCAAGCGCGAAATGCGGCCCATCGCGTTCGGCATCCTCTGGTACTTCATCGCCGCGCTTCCCACCTCAAGCATCGTCCCTTTCTCCGAGGTGACGAACGACCACCGCGCTTTCTTCTCCTACGTCGGGCTCGTGCTCGCGCTTGTGTGGTCCCTCTATCTTCTCTTCGAGCGCCACCACGAGCTGTTCGCCCGCGACCGGCGCCTCCGAGCCCTCCTCTACGCTCTCATCTTCGCGGTCCTCGCGGCGAGCGCCATCGGAACGTACAACCGTAACAAGGTATGGAAAACCGAGGAATCGCTCTGGCAGGACGCCGCGGAAAAGAGTCCCTTGAACGGCCGGGCACTCATGAACTATGGCTTAACGCAGATGGCGAGGGGGCACTACAGCACGGCGAAGGAATACTTCGAGCGGGGGCTCACGCTCCTGCCGGCGTATCCCTATCTCGAGATCAACCTCGGCATCGTGAACAACGCGCTGGAGAACACCGCGGACGCGGAGGCGCACTTCGCCCGCGCGTACGCGCTCGCGCCCGACCTCCCGCAGGCAGCATTCTACTACGGGCAGTTCCTTTACACGCACGGTAGCTCGACCGACGGGTTCCCGCTTCTCGCCAAGGCGCTTACGGAGAGCCCCGGAGCACTCGACGCGCGGGATTCCATTATGCAGACCCTCGCCGACGCCCACGATTACGCGCGGCTCGCGGACATCGCACGTCAAGTCCTTGCGTCCTCACCGAACGACCCGACCGCCCTCCGGTACCTCGGGATGGCCGCAACATCCACCGCGCCGTAGCAGCCGCTACGGCGTTTTCTTCATGGCGGCGGTCAGCTGGTCCAGGTTATTCTTGGCCCGCGTGAAGTCGGGCTTCAGGGCGAGCGCTGTTTTGTAGGCTGCGAGAGCGCTGTCGTCCATCCCCTTCGACTGGTAAACGAATCCGAGATTGTTGTAGGCCTCGGCGTAGGAGGAATTCTCCCGTATAGCCTCTTTGGTGGCCGCGAGCGCGGTATCCCAGTCACCCGCCTCGATGGCCACGAAGCCGAGATTGAAGAAATTCTCCGGCGTGGGAGTCGCGTCCGCGACACGCTGCGCGGTCGCGACGTTCGCGGCGTTCTGCGCCGCGATGCCCGGCGCGGTGTCATTGATATAGTACACAAAGATGGAGTGGCCGATGGTCGTGACGGGCCGGTAGGCTCCGAGCCATCGGTAGGAATCGCTGGACCAACCGTTCCTCGGGCCCGGTTCTGTCTGTCCCCACGCGAGCGCGCGGGCCGGGATCGCGACCCATCCCAGGACCGGGGTTGCAGGAGGAAGTTCGCGGTACCGGTTCCCGAGGTAGTACGGGAAACTGGAGCTGAACGCGGCGGCGGAGAAAAGCCCCGGCGTGCCCTCGTACGAGACGGCGACCTGCGACGCAACCTGGATGGTCGGAATACCCTGAGCCCCGACCCAGTCCGCGAGACGCCGGGCATCCTGTCCCCAATCGAGATCGGTGTCGACCACGTAGCGGTAGCCGCCATCGGGGCCGCCCACGAGTTCGTTGAAGTAGGCGAGGAAGGAGGGATAGACCGAGGCAACCGCGATCACCTGCCACGCGATGAGCGCGGTCACCACGATGACGCGCCAGACTTTGCCGTTCTCGAGCCATTGGGCGACTCCGGCGCCAATCAGGAGAAACACGAAGGGGAGCGTCGGGATGAGATATCGGACGCCGGTGTTGATGGAATTCGGCACGATGAGAACGAACCAGTAGAAAAGTACCCAGAGGACCGCCGCGGCCGTGAAGAGATGTGCGCGGATCCACGGCGCGACGACGGTGGTGTAGGTCTCGCGCACTTTCTTGCGCGTGAGCGCTCCGAGCCCGACGAGAATCGTGATCAGCGTGAGGATATGGAATGCGAGCGGCTCCTTGATGGCGTACCCGACCGGGAAGAAAAGCGGGAAACCGGTCGTCGAGCCCTGGCCCTCGAAGTACGCGAACGCGGATCCTCGCGTGTACTGCCAGAGAACTCCGGTCAGGTATTCGGCGAACGGCCGCAGCACCGGAACGGTCGCGAGCGACGAGATCTCCGGCGCAAGAGGCGCCCATTTTGTCGAGGTTATGATGGTCCGGATATCGTCGGCCTGCTGCCCGGCCGGGTACCGGGCGATGTGGAGCTGGTAAACGGCTCCCACCACCACGATGCAGACAAGCCCTATAAGGAGTAGTTTGGGGAGAATCGCCCGGACGCCCTTCCAGAAGGAACGCCACCCTGCGCTCCGCGCGACGGCCCACACGACCACGAGCAGAAGGAAGAACGGAATGAGGAGGAGGAGCGAGAACTTCACAAGCTCCGCGATGCCGAGCACGACGCCGGCGGCGAGCGCGGTCTTGCGGGTGGGCGAACCGAGAAACCGGACAAACCAGTAGGTCGCCAAGAACGCGGCGAACGCCGTCATCACGTCCGTCGTCACGAGACGCCCATGCCCCAAGATGAGCGGCGAGGTCGTGAAGAGCGCAAGCGCGATGAAGCCCGCGGTCGTTCCCCAGTGCCGGCGGGTCAGCGCGAATACGCACCACCCGAAGAGGAGTGTGAGAAGGATCATGGGCAGGCGAGCCCACCAGAGAATCACATCGACCGGCTTCGTCTGGTTGAACAGGAATTGCTCACCAAAGGACCACACCGCATCGCTCAGGTTGGTGCCCGGCGGAAGATTCAAGAAATCGGAGGCGGGACGAAGGTTGAGAAACAGGAGCGGAATCGCCGCGATATCCCGCACGAGGGGCGGGTGCTCGAACCCGACACGCATCGTCTGTTCCGTAAGATAGAGATAGCCGGTGGGAAGATAGAGGGACTCGTCCGTCGTATAGGTATCGCCATGCACGGAGAACGCCATCGCGGTCCCCATCCCGAGGAGCAGCGCGCACGCGAGAACCGTTTGCCAGGAGGGCTGCCGGAACCTCTTTTTCGGATGCTCGTCCACGCTACAGAGTATACTCGACAACCTTTCTTGATGGAACCTCAGGAATGCGGGTATGATGAGACCAATGACGACACCTCGTCACATCCTCGTGACCGGCGGCGGCGGATTCCTGGGGTCAGTGCTTGTCCCTCTTCTCCTCGACCACGGGTACCACGTGACTGTCCTTGACCGTTTCTTCTTCGGGCGTGGCACGCTTGCCGCGTGCTCCTCGAACCCCCGCTGCAAGCTTGTCGAAGCCGACACGCGCACCGCGCCGGAGACCCTCTTCCAGGGCATCGATTCCGTCGTCGACCTTGCGGCGCTCTCGAACGACCCCTTGAGCGAGCTCAAACCCGAAACGACCCTCGACATCAACTTCCACGCCCGGGTGCGCACCGCGACGCTCGCGAAAAGGCACGGAGTGGGACGGTACGTGCTTGCCTCGACCTGCAGCGTCTACGGGTTCCAAAACGGCGTTCTCACAGAGACCGCCGTTTTGAATCCGCTCACGACCTACGCGCGCGCGGCCGCGCGCGCCGAGGAACGCACCCTCGCGCTCTCCGACGGAACCTTTGCGGTGACCGCCCTGCGGCAGGGAACGCTCTATGGCCTTTCGCCGCGAATGCGCTTCGACATCGTGGTGAATACCCTCACGCTGTCGCTCTTCCGCGACGGGAAACTCCACCTCAACGGGGGCGACCAGTGGCGTCCCCTCCTCCATGTGGGAGACTCCGCCCGCGCGTTCCTTGCCGTGCTGGAGGCGCCCCCCGCGGCCGTCGGAGGCCAGGTCTTCAACGTCGGTGCAACAGCCCAGAACTTCCAGCTGAACCACCTCGCCACGCTCATCGTACGCACCCTCGATATCCCGCCAAGGATAGAGACGACGGAGGCGTACGACCATCGTTCGTACCGAACCTCCTCCGCGAAAATAGAGCGGACCCTCGGCTTCATGACGCAGAAAACGCCGGAGCACGGCGCGCGGGAGGTGTACGGGGCGCTCCGCACGGGAAGCGTCACTGCAGAAAAAAGCACCATCACGCTTGAGTGGTACAAGCATCTCCTCTCAGGCGACCCGGGGATTCTCGATCCCCGCGATATCTCCCACACCGCATAACGGCCTATGACTACCACAGCTCTCCACGAAGGACGGGCGCCTCTCCGCCATTCCGCTGCATGTCTTATCTGCGGCGGCACGAAACTCACGCCGTACCTCGACCTCGGAAGGACCGCGCTCGCGAACTCGTACCTTACCCCGCGCGACCTCGGGAAACCGGAGTTCACGGCCCCGCTTGTCGTCCACTGGTGCCACACCTGCCACTTGGCGCAGCTTCTCGATATCGTGGATCGCGAGCTTCTCTTCCGGGACTACGCCTACTTTTCATCGACCTCTCCGCAGCTTTTCCAGCATTTCGGCGAGTACGCCGAGGACGTCATGCGCCGATATCCGAACCAGGCCAAACGCCTCGTTCTTGAGATCGCCTCGAACGACGGAATACTCCTCGAGCCGTTCAAGGCGCGCGGGTGCAAGGTGCTAGGCGTTGACCCGGCACGGAACGTCGCGGAGACCGCGAACGCAAAAGGGATTCCCACGATGCCTGAGTTCTTCGGTGTGAAATTAGTCCCCGAGATCCTCGCGCAGCATGGTCCGGCAGGAGTCGTGACCGCGAACAACGTTCTTGCGCACACGGACACGCTCCATGATATCGTCGCGGGAACGAAAGCGGTCCTTGCGCCCGACGGAATCTTCGTCTTTGAAGCGCAGTATCTCGCTGACCTTCTGGACCACAACGAATTCGACAATACATACCACGAGCACATCTGTTACTTCTCATTCTCCCCGCTTGAGTTTCTTCTCGAACGCCACGGCCTGAAGGTCATTGACGTACAACACGTCGGCACGCAGGGCGGTTCTCTCCGCGTCTTTGCCTCGCACGCCGCTGCGACGTTCACAGAGACCTCCGCCGTCGGAGCGCTACGAGCCGTGGAGCACGAACGAGGCCTTGACCGTGCGGAAACCTTCCTCGCGTTTTCCGCTCGGCCCGCGGAGGTCAAAAAACGCCTGACGACGCTCCTCGGCAACCTGAAGAAGAACGGGAAGCGGATCGCCGGATACGGCGCGCCGGCGAAAGGCAACACCCTTCTTCAGTATTGCGGTTTGGGGAACGAAACCTTCGATTATCTTGTTGATACCGCACCCTCGAAGCAGGGTACCTACGCGCCGGGGAGCCACATCCCCATCTTTCATCCCGACCACGCGAAAGGGAACCGGCCCGATTACCTCGTCATCCTTGCCTGGAACTACGCGGACTCCATCCGAGAACGGGAACGATGGTTCACTGATGCGGGCGGGACGTTTATCGTTCCGATACCCGAGCCCCAAGTATTTGCAACCGCATGAACGCGCGAAACGACACGATCCTTCTGACCGGGGGAGACGGCACGGTGGGAAACCAGTTTCCGGCTGATGTAAAACCTCCGCGGAGCGAGTTTGATATTCTGGACCCCGAAAGTATTTCCCGAGCTCTCGCGCGGTACCGCCCCTCGGTCATTGTCCATCTCGCGGCAATGACCGACATGCTCGCGTGCGAGCAGAATCCGGATGCGGCGCACGCGACTAATGTCACGGGAACCGCGAATCTCGCGACCGCGTGCCGTGGACATGGCGTTTTCCTTGTATATGTTTCGACATGCGCGGTATTTGACGGGTCGAAGGCCACTCCTTATACCGAGCAGGATAAGCCAAGTCCTCGCTCCGTCTACGGAAAAACCAAACTTCTCGGCGAGCGCGCCGCGCTCGAAACCGTTCCCCATGCGCTCGTCGTGCGGACGGGTTGGCTTTTCGGCGGCGCGGGCAAACAAGGCAACCACTTCGTGGAAAAAGCGATCGCGACATTCAAGCAAAACAGACCCGTCAGAGCGACCGATGACCGCTATGGCTCGCCGACCCTCATCTCCGACTTCGCGATCGCGGTCCGTTCGCTCATTGAATCCCGGGCGTCTGGCGTGCGCCACGTCGTGAATGACGGCTTAGCGTCGTACCTCGACATCGCGAATGCGATCCAAACCGCAGGGTCGTTTGCCGCGCCCGTCACCCCCGTTCCCGCGAAGGTCGTCGAAAATCCGGTTGTCTACCGCGGGGCGATGGAAGGACTCATTTCGGAGCATATGCGCTTGCGGCGCTGGAATGATGCGCTCCGAGAATACATGGGAAGCGGGATGTTAGGATAGACCGCGCGAGGCGTGCGGTCTATTTCTTCCGCCGGAATAGCGCGTCGTGTATGAGCCCTACGCGGGCGAGAAGGTAGCGCGTGAGAATGGAAAGGTTCCAGGTTGCCGTCGGAAGCGCGGCGTGCCAGAAATTTTCGGAGGTATGCTCCCCCCGATAATCGCATCGGACCGGGATCTCTTCGATCCGAAGGCCGAAATATTTTGCCTGGACGATGACCTCGAAGCTGAAAGCGTAGTTGTCGCCCGTCGGACTGAAATCGAGTGTCTCGACAAGCCGCCGGCTGTACCCCCGAAAACCTGAGAAGAATTCGGAAAGCGGGATGCGGAGCACGATGCGACAGAGGAGGCTGAATGCTCTGTTTGTGGCATACCGGGAGAACGGCATCCCGTCGCGGAGGGCCTGGCGCGGATCGGAGAATCGCGTGCCGAGCAACATGTCGCATCCCGCCCGCATGCATTCGAGCGCCGCAGGAATCACCGCCGGGTCGTACTGCCCGTCACCGTGGATCTCAATGCAGCAGTCGGCTCCGAGCTCCATCGCCCGCGCGAGCCCGTACTTGATATTCCCGCCATACCCCGTGTGCGGATGCTTGAACACCGTGAGACCGAGCTTTCGGGCGATCGCCACCGTACCGTCGGAGGAACCGTCATCGGACACGATCACCGCGTCGAGCATCCCTTTCGGAATTCTCCGCACGGTGCTCTCCAGCATCGAGGCGCAGTTGTACGTCAAAATAATCCCTATCGCTTTGGAGGTAGTGGGCATGCAAATTTAGAGAAATTTCACGTTGTATTCGAGCAGGATGCGGTCGATGACCGGCGACCGCTGAGTCGTCGTACCGGGCGTCATCCGGGCGCGCCAGAAAAACTGCGTCCCATGCGGATTGTCGAACACGACGGTTTCGCCCACGTGCGCAGCCTTCCATGCCACGCCGTCATTCGAGACCGAAAATTCGATGGAGCCTCCCCCCGTCGTCGAATCAAGCTCACGGATGGTCGCGCCCCGCACTTCCGCATGGTAATTATTGATGTTTGTCGATACCACATCGACCGGGCGACTGGTATCGAAACCCTCGTCCGTGAAACGGTAGACTCCGACCGTCCCGTCTTCGGAGCGCACCGTGACCGACAACTCCGAACCTCCCGCCGGGACGGCCGTGACCGTCCGGTTCTGGTTACCCGGGAGGACGAGCGGAGTCAGGTCGACGGCGCCTTCAATAGACCCGGCCCCGTTCTCGAACAATTTAATGAGGCGGGAGGTACCGAAGCTCGCGTTCGTCACGTACCAGGCATCGCCCTGACGCACAACCGCGGGAGTGAAACCTCCCGCCATCGCCCGCATATCGAAGAATTGAGAGATGTCCTCATGGGAGCCGTCGCCTTTGAAAAGATCCGCGCTCCCGACCACTGAACCATAGAGCGCAATCCACGCATCTCCATCGCCGCCGATTCCAAACTCCGCAGGCGCGGACGAGTAGAAATGGTACGCCGCCCCGCTTGCAATGAGCGTAAAGCGGTTCCCGTCGAATCCGTAGAGCGACCCCTCATACTGTGACGACATTTTTTCGACAAACCCCACGACCCAACGATCCCCCACCACCTGCGCGGTAATCGAGGTCACCTCGGCAGGGGTCACGCTCGGAGGGAAAGTAATCTCCTGGCCGTTCAGTACCAGATGCGAGGCATCGGTCCGAAGGCATGCGCTGCCTATGCAGGTTACGTGGCTTCCTCCCGCCGCTTGGTTCGCAGGAGCCGTGCTTGAGGGTTCCGGTTCCCACACGAACTTCGGGCGCAACATCACCGCGGTCTCCGACATATCCAGATACGCTGTCGTGGATGCTTCGTCGAGGCGCGCGTATCCGGAGAAGAGATCGGTAAAGGTTGTCGGGACCACATCCTCGGGAGCCCCCGCGACGGATGTGGTCTTGACCACCCCGAGCCGGGTAAGAAAAGTGTCCGCGACAGAAAGATACGCGGCGTGGTCCAGATTGAGGAACACCAAGAGGAGAATGATCCCTCCTAGGACGAAAAGAAAACCGGCGGAACAGAGCCGCCGCATTTTTGCATCGCGTTCACCGTTGAGCAACTCGCATCTCACTGGCTAAGATTGAAACTTGCGGCTTCGGTCTGGTCTTTCACGAACGTTGGCCACGCGGCGTGATCGAAGCGTTCCCCGGAAAGCCGGTAAGAGAACTCGATTGGTTGATCCCCGCGGAACACGATCTGATCGTTGCCAATAGTGTAGTACATGTTTGCAAACCCTCCATAGGGAGTTGCAATCGCATCGACGGTATCGCGCGAGAAATCCACGACCTTCCGCCACAGCCAAAGGTCGGAACCTTGCGGCAGGCTCGCAAAGTCGATCACGTATTCATACTCGCCCGCCGGGGTGTTCCCGTCCGCCGCAAGCTTCGCATGCCCTACGTATTCCTCGCGTACCCCTCCGGCGATCGAGGGGCCGAATGTCGCGTATTTCTTGCCCCCGATGTCGTAGAGCGGATCGACGGTCGTCACGGTTATCTTGCTGACCGCGGTAATCTGGTTGCCGTTCATGTTGAGGTTGCTCTGCGCCGCACCGCCCATGAACCAGCCGCCCGTCGCCCGGAACGTGCCTCCCACGTCAAGCAAATAGGAGGGTGAAACGACGCCAATCCCGACGCTCGTCGCGAAGTACCCCCCGCCGTAGACCGAGAGTGCCTGAGGAAGTCCGAGGTTCGAAGAGGTGGAAACACCGAGGTTCCCCGGAAAGGCGTAGTGGCCATTCCCCGTGTTCGATCCAAAGACGCCAGATTGGACCCAGCCGGCCCCCACGGCGCCGGAGAACGGACCTATAAAGCCTAGCGCCTGCACGTTACCGTTCACGGTAAGCGCCTGAGGCGGCGTCGAGGTTCCGATGCCGACGTTACCGTTCGGAAAGAAAAGGATGTGTTGGTTCGAACCTCCCTGCGTGAGAAAGGTCATTGTGGGTTGCGTCGAGTAGATGGTCGTGGTGCCGATGCCGAGAGCTCGTGATGAACTCGCGAAGAGAAGCCAGCAATTGCCGGAAGGCGGCGTGGCACAGGGCCCTTGGAAAGTTTGCGCGTTCGCGAGAGGGATCAATGTCGCGAATGCGCCCACGAGAAGGACTCCTAATCCGATACTGAAATGCTGAAGATTGATTTTCATGGAATTAGGGGATGACTACGAAAAGCCCTTTTATTTTCCCCGACGAGGGGCATAAGTCTCGGCACTGGAAGTCGAAGGAACCCACCGCAGTCGCTTGGAAACCGACCAACTGCGTTTCTCCTTTGCGTATCGTCTGGTAGATGCCGAGGTATGGAAACTCGATATCATAGTTGCTATCCTTGGCCGTGATGGCTATCTGCACGTCCGCGCCCTTCCGGACCGTGATTAACGAGGGACTAAATCCTCCCGCATCCACCGTCATAGTGAAAAATTTGAATGCGGCGCTCAAGTTCTGCGACGGAGAAGGAATGACATTCGTCGGCTTTGTGGGGACGACACCTGCAGGCGTCGCGTCCACGTAACCCTGCGGAGCGACGGTAGGAGGCGCAGCGGCTTCATTTATTCCGCTCCCCGCGGGGACGGTCGCAACGGGCGCAGTGGTGGGAGAAGAAGAACGGAGCAAAAGCACCGCGAGTAATACGATGATAACCAACCCCCCGATGGTCCCACCCACGATGGTGAGTTGCTCGCGCTTCATGTCTTTCTATTATAGCACAGTGCTCCAAGACCCTTTTCTCCTTTCGCTTCCGTAAAATTACCGGCGGGGCCAGGAACGCTCTGTCAGCCGCCGGCGGGTCTGATATAATAAACCCATGAAGGCGCACCGCGCAGCGCTCCTCTATGCAGCCGCCATCCTCCTGGTGCTGGCGTTCCCTATTCTTTTTGCCCCGCGAGCCGAAGCTTCAACAAATATAAGCGCGGTCGCCACGGAACACTTCTCCTGGAACGACGCTATCGGCTGGATGGATTACTACGGAGATGGGGTGACGCAGAACGTGAATGTGACCGGTATCGCCCTTTCCGGCTACGCCTCATCCAGCATCGGCCCCATCTCTCTCGACTGCGCCACCTCCCCCAGCGGGAACATCTGCGTTTCCAAATCGAACTACGGCGTCTGTAACGGACGGTCGGGCGTGCACCAGACCAACGGCACCTGCACGGGCGGCGAGGGCGACGGGAACCTCTCCGGCTACGGATGGAACGATCAGGTGGGGTGGATTAGCTTCAGCTGTGCAAACCGAGGGATAGTCCCCTGCAGCCAGGAACAGGTTAGCATCGACTCGAACGGCAATTTCACGGGATGGGCATGGAATGACACGGTGGGATGGATCAGTTTTAACTGCTCGGACCCGGGCGTCTGCGGAACCTCAACCTACAAGGTGAAGAGTACGTGGGCTCCCACAAGCACCGTCGCGACACTCGATTCGCAGGTTCTGGACACCCAGATTACGACCGGCGCGACGCTCAATAGCCTCCAGTGGGCGGGCTTGAGCCCGAACGCCACCTGTGTGAACTTCCAGGTCGCCGGTTCCATGACCTCAAGCGGTCCCTGGACCTTCCAAGGCCCGACGGGCGACACCACCAGTTGGTACGGCGCCCTCTGCAGCGTGAGCATCTGGGGTGGGACAGGCTGCGCGCCGCCCTCGACCGCCATTTGCGTGAACCCCCAAAACCTCTCGGGCTATCGCTACTTCCGATACCGTGTGCAACTCCAGACGAACCCGCAGGGCACCTCCTCACCGCGCATCGATGACGTCATTTTGAACTGGTCCCGCTAGAACATGGTAACGAAAACCACCATCAACCCCGCGCTCACGTGGATCCATCTCACAAACCCGCGCGAGGCGGATGTGCGGGCCTTGAAATCCTACCTCAATATCCACCCCATTATCCTTGATGAGATCATGGGGCCCTCCGATCGCACGCGCGTGGAGCAGCACGAGGATTATCTGTTCCTCGTTTACCATATCCCTATCTACAACGAGATAGACCGCACCTCGCGGCGCGCGGAAATCGATATGATCGTTGGGAAAGAGCTCCTCATCACGGTCGTGTACGAGAAGCTCGAGCCGATGGCGACCTTCGAGCACCGTGTCGCAGGCACCCTGGCCTCTTCCCTCACCTCCACGGCCCAGCTCGTCTACTACCTTCTTGAGGATGTAAACGAGTACTCCATGCGTCAGCTGAAGCACGTCGAGAAAAAACTGAACTTCGTGGGGCATCAGCTCTTCCAGCGGCAGAACAGTCATCTTCTGGAAGAGATCTCCTACATCCGCCGCGACCTCCTGGAGTTCTCCATCGTCGCCGTCCCGCAGCGCTCGAACCTTGAGTCGCTTCTCGAGGCGAGTTCGTTCTGGGGCCCGCGCTACCGCGTCTATTTCACGGACCTCATGGGCGACTTCCTAAAGGTTCTCTACCGGCTCGAGAACCTGAAAGGCACCATTGAGTCCTATAGCGATACCCTTTCGCAGATTTTCGAGTTCAAGACTTCTGAGATCGTGCGGCGTTTCTCCATCCTTGGCTTCCTCACCTTCCCTCTCATCCTCTACACGTCCATTTCTCTCCAGCCAACGGTGGAGGGAGCTATTATCAAGAGTCCCTCGGATTTCTGGATACAATTCGGAGGCGTAACGGCGCTTATCTTGCTCGTAGCCTGGATCTACCGCCGGAAGGGGTGGCTGTAAAGACCGGACACCATTTCATTGCACCTGCCACGCTGACCCAGTAGAATGGGGGCATGCGCATCTGGAACACGCTCACAAGGAAGAAGGAGGAGTTCCAGCCTATCCAAGCCGGCCATGTCGGCCTCTATACCTGCGGGCCGACCGTCTATAACTACGCGCACATAGGGAATCTTCGGACCTACATTTTCGAAGATATCCTTGAGCGTACCTTGGTACTAGAAGGGTACCGCGTGAAACGGGTGATGAACATCACAGATGTGGGGCATCTGACCTCGGATGCGGATGCCGGGGAAGATAAGCTCGAAAAGGAAGCGAAGAAGGAAAGCCGCTCGGTGTGGGACATCGCAAAATTCTATACGAACGCGTTCTTCGAGGACCTCACGGCGCTGAATATCAAAAAACCTGAATTCATCGAACCGGCTACTAGTTTTATCCAGGAGCAAATCGCGATCATCGAGCGCCTCTTCAAGAACGGATACGCCTACGAGACACCGACGGCGGTATACTTCGACGTTTCAAAATTCAAGAACTACACCGCGCTTTCGCGCCAAAAACTGGAAGGGAAGGGTACCGCGGTCCGCACCGAGGTTGTGGAAGACTCCTCCAAACGAGGATCGCATGACTTTGTCCTTTGGTTCAAACTGGTCGGTCACTTCGCAAACCATACGATGCGGTGGCCTTCGCCGTGGGGCGAGGGATTCCCCGGCTGGCACATCGAGTGCTCGGCCATTTCCTCATCTCTCCTTGGGCAACCCTTCGACATTCACACGGGCGGCATTGATCATATCTCCGTGCACCACACAAATGAGATTGCGCAGTCGGAGGGCGCATTCGGAAAACCCCTTGCACACTATTGGATGCACGGTGAATTTCTTATCATTGACCAGGCGCGGATGGGAAAATCCCTCGGAAACTTCCTGACGCTTGCGACGTTGCGAGAGAAAGGGTTTAATCCCCTCGCCTACCGTTACTTCGTACTCACCGCGCACTATCGATCACCCCTTAACTTCACCTGGGACAATCTTTCGGCGGCCGAAGCCGCATACCGAAAACTTCTCGGGAAAATCCAACTGGTAGCGGGCGGCGGAGGTGAAGAGCCGCAGAAAACCGAAAGCGCCTCTGGGGTTGAGAACCTCATTACGGCCTTCACGGAGCGTTTCGAGACGGCTCTCGCGGACGATCTAAACACTCCTCAAGCTCTCGCCGCGCTTCATGATCTGGTAAACGACCTGTTGACCCTGAAAGCGAAGGGGTCACTCTCGCCCGTGGAGAGCCTCTCATTCCTCGCTGCCGTCAAAAAAGCGGACTCGGTTCTCGGCCTCGACCTCGCCGCGGCAGCCAAGATCCCGGCCTCTGTCCGGAAGCTTGCGGAGGAGCGGGAGTTATGCAGGAACCGTAAACAGTTTACCCCCGCCGACGACTTGAGGAAACGCATACGAGCGCTAGGATATGAGGTGGACGACACCCCGCTCGGGCCTTTCGTTCACCCCATCTATGGCAGCCACAACGAACCCGGGAAAACTCCCGCCGCAGGATCTTGAGGCCGAGCGCTCCGTGCTAGGAGCGCTCATGCTCGACAAGAACGCGATCATCCGGGTCGCGGATCTTCTCACATCCACCGATTTTTATCACCCCGCGCATCAGAAGATCTACGACGCCATTCTAGATCTTTTCGCGCGCGGAGATCCCATCGACCTCCTGACCGTCACGCATACGCTCCGAGCTAAGAAGCAGCTTGTGGGAACCGGCGGCAGCGACTATCTCGCGGAACTTGTGGGCGGCGTTCCCACCTCCGCACACGTAGAGCGCTATGCGGAAATCGTACGGGAGAAGCGGGTGCGCCGCGACCTTCTTCGTGCCTCTTCCGAGATCACCGAAGAAGCGACGGAGGCGCGGGATTTTGAGGAGCTCCTGGACGATGTCGAAGCGAAGATCTTCTCCATCTCGGAGCGCTCGCGGCCCCAGAAGTTCGTGCCCCTGAAGGAGGAGCTTATCGCCGCCTACGAACGGTTAGAGAAGCTCCATAAGGGCGAGGGGCCCAGCACCCGCGGAGTCGCGACGGGATTCCCCCAGCTCGACAATCTTCTTTCAGGCCTCCAGCCTTCCGATCTCATTATCGTCGGAGCGCGCCCCTCCTACGGGAAAACCTCCTTCGTTCTCGACATCGCGCGGTATGCGGCGCTCCACGACAAGAAGGTGGGGGTTTTCTCCATTGAGATGTCGAAGGAGCAGATCATCGACCGCGTCATCGCAAGCCAGGCGCAGGTGAACCTTTTCAACCTCCGCGCGGGGCGGCTGAAGGACGAGCTCGAGTTCGCTCTGGTCCAGCAAGCCCTGGACGAGCTCTCGAAGGCCTCGCTTTTCATCGACGACAGCGCGTCCCCGAACATCCTCCAGATGCGCTCGATGGCGCGGCGCCTCCAGATTGAGCACGGCCTGGATCTTCTCGTCATCGACTACCTCCAGCTCATCCAGCCGCGCACGAACTCAGACAATATCGTCCAGCAGGTGACGGAGATATCCCGCGGCCTCAAATCCCTCGCCCGCGAGCTCGGCGTTCCCGTTCTCGTGGTCTCTCAGCTCTCCCGTGAGGTGGAAAAGCGGGAAACTAAGATCCCCCGCCTCTCCGACCTCCGCGAATCGGGCTCCCTCGAACAGGACGCCGATGTGGTCGTCTTCATCTACCGCAAGGACCGCGATCGATCCGATCTTCCGGAGGAGGAAAAAAACATCGTGGACATCATCATCCAAAAACATCGGAACGGACCTTTGGGAAGCTTCCAGCTCCGCTTTGATCCGGAGAAAATCAGTTTCCGGACCATCGATACGACGCACACGCCCGAGGCGGGGATGATAGAATAGTCTTCAAAACGTATGGTTCCCGAGAAGATACAAAAATTCATCGACGCGTTTTCCCGCTTGCCCTCTCTGGGGCCGCGGCTTGCCACCCGGCTCGCGTTCTTTCTGACGGGCGCGGACCCCGCGACACTCCACGAGCTTGAGGGGGCTCTTGCCGGACTGAAGTCGCTTGCGCGCTGCGAGCGATGTTTCTTTCTCCGCGACGCAAAGCAAAAACTCTGCACGTTCTGCGCGGACCCGCGACGAAACCCCAAAATCATCGCCATCGTGGAGAAGGAGATGGACGTTCTCGCCCTTGAGCGCACCGCGCAGTTCAGGGGGCAGTACCTCGTGCTGGGGGAGCTCCCCGAGAAAGGGGTCCTAGAGAGCGCACAGCGTCTCCGGTTGGCAGCCCTCAAATCCCGCATCCAGAACGAACTCGGAGGGCAGGCCGAGGAGATTATCCTCGCGGTAAACTCCACCACGGTCGGAGATTTCGCGTTCGACCTGGTCCGGCAGGAATTCAGAGGCCTCGCGGGGAAAATCACCCGCCTCGGGCGCGGTATCCCGACCGGCGGCGAGATAGAGTTCGCAGACGAAGAAACGCTCTCGAGCGCATTGGAACGGAGAGTATAGGAATAAGGATGTAGAAAAGAGCGCCGACTATGAAAGTCGGCGCTTTAGGTATCCCCGCATATCATCCCGCAGGCTTCGCGATCCGCTTCTGGTAGGAACGATAACTGAGAAGCCCCAGGCCAAGAACCGCCATCCCGAGAATGGTAAGGGAACGGAGCAGATCGAGCTCGTGGATCATGAACCCGAATCCCGCCAACCCAACGATGGCGACGAGATTCGAGGTGGAAGACTGCACCGAAAGCACGGTGGCGCGTATCTCGCTCGTGATGTGCCGGTTCAGATAGTCTCCCACGAAAGGGCGCATGAACCCCCGCACGATGTTCTGCACGATCACGAGGTACGCGAACGGGCCTATCGGCACGAGCCCCATCAGGAGAATCGGAACCCCGATGCACAGCACCATGCCAAGCAGGCAGCGCCGTTCCCCCACAATGCGTTCCAGCTGATACGCATGGGAACTCGCGAGCCACGCGACGGCGTTCAGAAGAAAGAAGATGAGGCCGTACTGAGCGATGTCCACGCCCACGAGCTCAAAATAAGGATTGTACGTGAAGAACCACAGCTTCGAGGTCGTGGCGAGAAGCGCCGCAAACCCCACCATCCATCGAACTTCGACGGAGCGGGCCACGAAGGCACCTCCCCCTTTCAAGATCCCCAGCTGCCTTCGTATGGAGTAGCGTTCCGTCCGCACAGGCTCCTTCCAGAAGAGCGACGCGGCGAGCGGGATAAGCAGGAAGGGCAGACCCAGATAAATCGGAAAGCGAAGATTGATGCGCGCCAGAAAGCCCACCCCAAGCGAACAGAAGGCGACGAGGATTAGGCGCGACCCGATCGCTCCTCCCTCAATGCGCTTGTACTCACCCTGCCTCCCCTGCTCCTTGAGTGTATCGTAGAGCAGCGCCGTGTCCGCCCCCGACTGCAGCGAGAAACCGAATGCCCAGAGAATGTCCGCGATCCAAGCCACAAGCGGGCTCGACATGACCGCGAAGAGGACGGCACTCCCCAGCAGAAACAGTCTCCCGATCGTAATGGTCCGCTGTCGACCAATGAGGTCCGCCAGGGCTCCTGACGGGACATCGGTCAGCACGCAGATACCGAGTACCACCGCCTCCATATAGTAGATGTCCGGCAAGGACATCTGGGCCAGGCTCCGGAGCGCGGTGATGAGGATAGGACCCCAGAAAAGAGGTTCGTTGAAGATGGCGTAGAAGCGGTACAGAGAAACATTCCGGTTGCTTTCGTTCTCGTTCATGACGTCCTCCTAGTGGATGAATGTGAGTTGTAAAGGAACTGGCTGAATAAAAACCTCGGCTTCTATTCAGCCGAGGTTCTTCTAAGAGGACGATGAATGTGTTTCCTTAGGAAGAGATATAAAAACCGCGGCTGAATACAATTTGTTCACCATTGCCATCGACAATGGAGAAGGACGCCCACGACTGCGGGGCGGTATACTTCATATTCAGGCTGCAATTTTTCCTATGCATGATTCTATTAATCCATACCCCTGAAGATGTGTCAACCGGGGGGCTTGTGGCGCCAGACAAAAAGAGCGCCCCGATTCGTCGGGGCGCTTTCTAGATCTTCGTTACCTCCACCTCGGTGAAATCCTGGCGGTGGGTCTTTTTCTTGCGATAGCGGGTCTTCGCATGATAGCGAAAAACGATGACTTTCGGCGTGCGACCAATCCGCAGGACCTTCGCTTCCACTGCGGCGCCCGGAAGATAGGGCGTGCCGATCTCGGCGGAGCCCGCCTTGCTCTTCAAGAGCACTCGGTCAAATTTGACCGACGCCCCCGCCTCCCCAGGGACGATCTCCACCCGAAGCTTCGTGCCGGGGGATACCCGGTACTGTTTTCCCCCAGTTTCGATAATAGCGAAATCCATAGCAAGGAGAGTGTAGCATAGGGGGGCCCGCCAATGCAACCCAGAAACGAACGCCGCCCCGACGTCTGTCGGGGCGGGTTTTGCAATCGATTCTGCGCGAAGGCCTAGTGGGATTCCAACCGGTCCTTCAGACGACCAATAAGAGTCTCCGCATAGCCCTTGCCGCCCAGCCCGAACGCGATACCTCCGCCGATGGCAATCATGGCCACGATGCCCGTCACGAGGGACTGAATGATGGCCGACGCGATGCCCAGCTGCTGAAGAGCGGCCAGGAATCCGAATACCACCACCGCCCACCACGTGAGCGAGGAAAGGAAGTGCGATCCGTTGAGCTCCGCGCTCTTCACAGAGGCCCGGACGATGTGCCGGAGGAAGTTCCCCAGCACGAACGCCGCGAGCATGATAAGGACCGCCGCGATGACGTTCGGAACATAGAGAAGCGCCGCATTCAGGAAGTTCGAAAGCGAGTAGAAGCCGAGGACGTTGCTCATGACAAGCAGCGTGAGGACGACAAAGAACCAGTACACCAATTTCCCTAGGAAATGGGAGCTGTTAATCTGCATCCCCGCTCGGTCAAAGAACGACTTAAGGCCCAGACTCACCAGAAACTTATCGAGTTTCGCGAGCCGCACCAGCCGCTCCACAAGGGCCCCAATACCACTGGCAACAATAAGGCCCACCACGAGCACGATGAGTGCCCCGATGATGACCCAGAGGGTTCCAATGAAGCCGGACCAGAGATTCACAAGCGAACTCACGATAACCGACGCCCAATCTTGAACAACCATGTCTTGTTAGATGTATTTCTGTGTACGTATCGACCTTTGGCTACCCAGTGGTTATAGTATAGCATACCGATGGCCCCTTCGCCGACGAACCGCGGCGCGAGCGGAAACCCCTCAGGATTTTCAAGCAGAATGAAACTCAAAGCGAATCTTCATCTTCATACATCCGACGATCCCGAAGATGCCGTCTCCTACACCTGGCACGACGCCGTGGATGAGGCGCAGCGGCTCGGCTTTGACGTCCTTGCCCACTCCTGCCACCACGTATTCATCGACCGCCCCGAGTATCGGGCCTACGCAGCCGAACATGGTGTTCTCTGCATCCCTGGCGTCGAGCGTGACATCGAAAAACGCCACGTTCTCATCCTGAATGCGGACCGTTCCATCGAGTCCGTCAACACGTTTCAGGGCCTTGCAGCATACCGTGCCAACCACCCCGAAGCTTTCGTCATCGCCCCGCACCCTTTCTACTATGGAGATTTCTCCCTGAAGGAGAAGCTGGAGCCTAATATCCGCCTCTTCGACGCCATCGAGGAGTCTTGGTTCTACTCAAAGTGGTTCAACCGTAACCTCCGCGCCGCGCGGGTCGCGGAACGCTACCACCTTCCCTTCATCACCACATCGGATACCCACGTTCTCCGGTTCCTCGGCGTGAGCTACGCGGAGATCGACGCAGAAGCAAAGACCGTCGAGGCCGTGTTCGCGGCCATCCGCGCGAAGCGGTTCCGGAACGTGAACGAACCTCGACGGTTCTGGCACGACATGGTCGGAGATACCCTTGTCCCTGAAGTCATGAAGCGCCTTCGGCGCACTCTCGGTCCGAAAAGCCCCCCAAAATAAAACGCGGCGCAACTCAGAGAGCGCGCCGCGCCGCAAAACCCATCCCGCTACGGGTGCCACCGCTCCAAACCCGTTTCATCCATCCGATCATACTGGTACCCTCTCCCATCAAGAGAATCGAGGAGGGTCGGCAAGGCGTCCACGATGCACTCTCGCTCCGGAAAAACGAGAACGTGGAAATATCTTCCTTTCCGCTCGCGCTCTCGGACCAGCTCCCAGGCTCGCTGGAACGCCGCCAGCGGCGTGAACCCGGGGTCGGTGTAGGAGGCGGCCGCCACGTACGGGCTGTTCGCATCCAGAACTGTTAGGTGGTACTTTTCCATCAAGAGATTATCCAGCGCGGGAGAGGACTTCCAGAACGGAGGAAGGAAGAATCGCGGTGGGCGCCGAGTCGCTTCCCTAATAACATCCGCTGTCTTCTGGATTCCCTCGACTGCCGTGTCCGGATTCTCCCGATACCACTTTGCAATATCGATGTGTTCCCAACCGTGACTCTCCACTTCATGCCCCTCATCATCCTCTCGCATGACCCATGTTTCCTCCTGTTCGGCCGTCTCGCCAGTGACGAAAAATGTCGCTCTGATGTGCCGCTTTGCCAGCAGCGGAAGAAGTTTTTCTAGAACCTCAGGCTCCGGCCCTCCTGTGAAGACCAGGGCTACGCGCCGAGTCCGATCCTCGCGTTCCAAGCAGCGGAACTCGAGGAAAAGCAGCCCGACTGCGAAAACCACGAACACGACCCAGGTAAAGCGTCCTTTTCGCATCGCAGGACCCTTTCAGATTGTTACCGAATGCTGCAATGCTTATACATCGAACACGCGCATGCGTCAAGATTAGTTGACCACCAACGGATTTTGCCCTATGGTTGATGATGCTCCTGCTCCGGGGCGGAGTATGCCGGTAGTACGCACGCTTCGGGTGCGTGTAGACTGGGTTCGATTCCCAGCGCCCCGACACTATGAAGGTTCTCATCTTCGGAAAAGAGGATGCTGTCATCCCGAAACTTGCGCAGGACGCCGGCCTCGAGGTCGTGTCTTCCAACCCTGAATTCGTTCTTTGCTATGGAGGCGACGGGACTCTGATGCAGGCGGAACACGCATTCCCTGGTATCCCCAAGGTGCTTCTGCGCGGGAGCGCCGTTTGCAAGAAGTGTTCGCGGCTTCCCAACGATGAGGTTCTACGGCGCATCGTGAAGGGAACCTACCGCATCGAGGAGCTCCCCAAGCTCGAGGCGCGCGCGAAGGGAAAGGCGCTTTGGGCGTTGAACGATATTATCGTGCACAATCAGAACCCCCGGCACGCAATTCGGTACCGGCTCACGGTGGATGAGACACCAGAAGGAGAAGAGATTATCGGAGATGGGGTGGTGGTCGCAACCCCGTTCGGGTCGAGCGGCTACTACCGCAGCATCACGGACAGTTTCTTCGAGGTTGGCATCGGACTCGCTTTCAATAACTCGACGGAACAGTCCGACCACATGGTGCTCCGGGACGACCGGACCGTCCGACTCACGATCCTCAGGGGCCCCGCGGTGGTCTATGCAGACAACCAAGAGGAGAACATCGCGCTCGCCGAAGGCGACGTGATCGAGGTGAAAAAATCGGAAAAGCTTGCTAGAATGGTAGCCGTGTAAGGGCCTATGGTTCAGTGGTAGAACGCGGCATTCGCATTGCCGAGACGGGAGTTCGATTCTCCCTAGGTCCACCAAAGTTCATCTCTCTCAAAAATATTTTGGACGCTTCGCGTCTTCTCCTGCGTTTCGGCCAGAGAGGAAAAGGGTTTTTTGAAATCCACTACGAGCGTTCCCGAGGCAAGGCGGCGGTTCGAGCCGATGGCGGCAAGAAAATCTTTCATCGGTATCGGATTTTCTTGGTTAGTCAGATTTAGGGCTTGGTTGGCTTCGATTATCCAGTTTCTGAAAAGTCCGAGCCAACGATTTCCCTTTCGCTCAAAATCGCCCAGTTGCTCGTCGAGCGTCTTCTTTTCGGACAGGAGCCGGTTCTTCGTCTCCTGATATTCTTGAAGCTCGAACGAGCCGGAAAGATAGCCGTCGTTGAGGCGGTCAATCTTCATTTTAACGGCGGCTATCTTCGTCCTTAGATTTTGCGCGAAAGCGTCCGACGAGCGGCGGGCTTCGCCCGTTTCCCCGTCCAGTTTCAATAAATATTTATCTCGCCACTCGTCGGGCAAAGAAGCTTTTTGGACTAGCTCCTTAACTTGTCCGGCAAGAACCTCCTCCCGCACAAAGCGGGTTTGCGAACAGACCTGCGTCTTGCTCTTGAAGGTGCAGTGATAGTAATGGTAAGTCCTGCCGTTCTTCTTCACCTTCCGCTCGCCCGTGATGGCATAGCCGCACTCGCCGCAGAGTCGCAAACCCGAGAAACGGGAAATTCTTGTCGCCGCGCTTTTTGCGGGGCTTGCCGTTCAAGACCAGTGCCTCCTGTATCTCATCAAAAAGCTTCTTGGAAATCATCGGCGTATGCGAACCCTCGTGCACCTCGCCACGATAGCGGAAATGGCCGTAGTAGAACGGGTTGGTCAAAATCTTCTGAATGGAGGATAAGGCGAGGGGTTTGCCGTCCCTGCTCGTGAGCCCCACGGAAAACATCTTGTCCCGTATGGCCGTCTTCGTGTACCGCCCCGTGGCAAAAGCTTCAAGACATTCCTTCACTTTATTAAAAGTATTTTTATCCGGCTCGATCGTACGCAAGCGCGGCTCGTTGAAATATCCCATCGGAGCTTTTGCCGACAGCTCGCCCCGCCGTATCTTCTGCCGTATGCCCCGCAAGATGTTTTCCCGCAAATTGTCGGTGTAATACTTGGCCTGCCCGAACGCGACCGATAACATAAATTTTCCTTGCGGGGTCGGCTCAAACCAGAAGGTAGGAAATTTGAGCGAAACAATATTGCCCGTGTCCACGAGATAGATGACCCTGCCGCCGTCCACGCTATTCCGTGCCAGTCGGTCGGGGTTCCACGCCAAGATGCCGGAAGCGACGCCCTGCTCAATCTGCGCCACCATCTCGCCGAACACAGGGCGGCCGGGTTCCTTCGCACTCTGGCTCTCGGTGTATTCGCGGACGATGAAAAGATTATTTTGCTCCGCGAACGCGCGAAGTTCGGCGAGCTGGGCTTCAATTGAAAGCACTTGACGCTCCTCGTCCTCCGACGACTTCCGGCAATAGATAAAATATTTATTCATAAGTTTGTACCGACAATTTTATAAATCTTCGCCGCCATCGGCTCTTGCGCGGATGAGCGCAAAACAAATTCCATTTGTAGAACCGCCGCCTTGCCTCGGGAACGCTCGTAGTGGATTTCAAAAAGCCCTTTTCCTCTCTGGCCGAAACGCAGGAGAAGACGCGAAGCGTCCAAAATATTTTTGAGAGAGATGAACTTTGGTGGTGTTTGTATCATACAATTCGGACGCATTTCAAGCAAAATTCCTGACCGATTTACCCCATCACTTACCCCATCATGCGCTACCCCTCGGAGTGATGGGGTAGCAAGTCGAGATTGATCTGAAAAATATGGGCTTCGGGATGTCGCCGGAGAAAATCCAAAGTCCTACTTCACTCCGCTAGACCCCCTCCGAGATGGTGTGCTCAGCCCCTCGGCCTGCTGGCCTCGGGACTTCGCGTATGGCGCGCCCAAATTCCTCCCCCAAAAATAATATACCAAACTGGTATATTCCACAATCGATTATAACGTGTTAGTATGTCTATGTCGAAGAAATACCAGCCAAAGTATCGGAAGCTAACACAGAAACTCCGCGCAGCACGCCTAGAAGCAGGATTTACTCAGGTAGAGGCGGGTAAGCGATTGAAAAGGCCGCAGGCTTATCTATCAAAAATCGAACGAGGTGAGCGCGGCGTGGATGCGGTAGAATTGGCAGAGTTTGCAAATGTGTACGGCAAGAATATTAATTATTTCATAAAATAAACGGCATGGAAGGAAGTGAGGATAACAAGGTTTTTTCCACTAGAACCATCGTCATTACGATATTAATTATCGTGGGAGTTGTGTGCCTGGTAGCTTATATTAGCAACTCCTTTAGTAATAATGGAATTAGTACAAATAACAACACCGCTAACCAAAATTATTATTCGGCGCAAGGAAACTTCTCCGCCTATTTCCCCTCGCAACCAACATACTCGACTGCTTCTCAAGAATTAACCGCTAACAATGAAGTCGTTGAAGACGATTACTCTTGGGGACAAAGCGATGGATTCTGGAAGTCCCAACTTGAAGCGACTTATGTCGCTTCACCTTTTCCAAATTCAGCGTTGACGCCGCAAAAGAATCTTGAAAGCGAGATACAATATACGGGCAACTCGAGCGCGTTTAATCTCATTTCCTCTACCTCTACAACATTAGATGGTTTTCCGGCCATCGCTTATGCCATTCAATCCAAATCAAATCCAACCGAATACAATATCGGGAAAGATGTGCTTACCAATCATGGTTTGTATATGCTCGGATATTTTTATAGCGGCCAAGAAAATAAACAGCTAGAAAATACTTTTCTCAATTCTTTAACCTTTGGGACTCCTATCAACGCGAACGCGCCGCAAGCACCATCATCGCCATCGCAACAAAATACGCAACCAACAAACCAGCAATCGCAAAACTCCGCTCCGAGTACCTCTGGTAGCTTGACGACGACATTAATCAATCGGATTGAGCCATCCATTGTTGAGATAAATTGCTATTCAGCAAATGACAGCGTAGTAGTGAGTGGATCCGGCACATCCAATCTCAATAACGGAGTTCTTCATATTACAACTAATTATCACGTTTATAATGAAGCTAGCGGAGGAGGAACGCCCACTTGCTATGCTGTTTATCCAGAGCCGCCAGATTTTTCGTACAACGCAGAATATGGAGATTATCAACTCGTATTAGTTAGCCATGAATATGATACCGATACCTATGAAGATGAAGCAGAATTTACCATCGGCGCACTATATCCCTCAGCAACGCCATTGAACCCTCTGCCATCAATTAATAATTTGCCGCTCACGGGAAGTGGCGGGGTAGGTTGTCCCGATGCAACTGTTGGCGATACCGTAACCGTTTTCGGCTATCCGGCATCGGGCAACTTACTTGGGATTTCAGAAACGGTAACGCAAGGAACGATAGCCGGCATTCTCCCGGGGCCGATTTATAAATTCGATGGCGCAATTGATCATGGTAACTCTGGCGGCCTTGCTGTTTTGAATAAAGATAGTTGCGTTTTAGGCATTCCAACCTTAGGGGACTCGGGGCTTACGGCAGGAATCGGTTATATTCAATCATTTAGTCTTGCAAGCCAGCCAGTAACGCAAACTAATGCCCAAATATGTCAAAACAATTATGGTGCATATAGTGTATGGAATGGACAAACCAACAGTACAGGTGGGCCGACATGCGATTGCGAAAGAGGTTATGAGTGGAACTCGAACCAGACGGCGTGTGTTGCGCTTACGCCAGATCAAATATGCGAACGAGATATTGGTGCGGGAAGTTATTATCTGGGCTATGATAATCCAAACGGCACCTTGGCGTGTAGTAGCCCTAACTAATAAATCAAGTGATGGACTATCTATTATCTAACCCTAAATACGAAAAGGAGTTATTAGACGAACTGCCGGAAAAACTGAAACCTACTTTTCAAGAGAAGTTGTCGAGGGTGATGACGGGCTATTGGAAAACTTTGGCCGAGGCAAGGGCCATCGTTATTTTTTTCAAAAAGCTCAAGTTGTTACCTCCCGAATTTCAGGATATTGATATAAAGACATTCAAAGATAAAGATGTGGATTTTGCCTTTCTTTTTGATAAAGAAAAAATCAACGTCGAGGTTAAAGGATTTAATCCCGACGACGAAGCGTCCGAAGATTATAGTAGCTTCGCTATCAACACCGGAGACGATGATATTCGTAGGGCGTTAAAAAGAGCAAACAATAAGTTATTAGAAAATTCTTACAACATCGTCATAATCGCAGACGAAGACACTTTGCATCCGCTTGGTAATAAGAAGCAGGACGAGTTAGATAAAATTTTTGAAGAGGATTTTTATAAAAAGATAAGTGCTTTTATAATTCTCGGCCCACTTTGGGCAGGCGACCCATTCAAACAATCCGATTTTCTATCCGGTCCTGCGTTCAAATTTACTAGCATCGCCTACAATAAAAATGCACAAAACCCCTTACCCTCAAAGTTAAGGGATGCGCTGGATAAAAATAGGGAGTAATAATCGTCTCTTGCCCGCGCAATGGGAGAGCTGGGGCAAGGGCAAGAACCGCTTTCTTGAGGGTCAGGCACGCAAGACGTAGGATTTTCCCGCCAGACAGGAATAGGGTCGCAAAACGTGGAACTACCACCTCTGAGCGCGCCCCAAAGGAGGGGTTGGGGGAGGAATTTGGGCGCGCCATACGCGAAGTCCCGAGGCCAGCAGGCCGAGGGGCTGAGCACACCATCTCGGAGGGGGTCTAGCGGAGTGAAGTAGGACTTTGGATTTTCTCCGGCGACATCCCGAAGCCCATATTTTTCAGATCAATCTCGACTTGCTACCCCATCACTCCGAGGGGTAGCGCATGATGGGGTAAGTGATGGGGTAAATCGGTCAGGAATTTTGCTTGAAATGCGTCCGAATTGTATGATACAAACACCACCCGACACTGCTTATAAACCAACACCGCCCCCGAGGGCGGTGTTGCGCTATTTCACGTGATGCCTTTCCTTCATTTCCTCTTCCGCCCCCGCCTCGAACTCGTCTTTCTTCTCGCGGGCCTTGGAAGATAGCTTCTGGAGTTCCGCATCGGAGAGCATTCCAAGCTCCCGGGCTCGGGTTTCAAGATAAACCTTCTCGTTTCGTCTCGGATCGTCCAGCACGTCCTCGAGAAGGATAGAAAGAACGGCGCCTATTTTCGGTCCCGCCGGAATATTGAGCATCCGCATCACATCATCGCCCTTGACCGCAAGCATCTTCGGATGGATGGGGTCTCGGCGCACCTTATCGATCATGAACAGCAGGTGACGGAGTTTGTATGGGAAGGCCTTCGGGACGCCGGAGCCGATGCGATCAGCCTCGCGAACCTTCAAAAGATCGTCCACGTGCTCGGGGCCCACGCGCACCAGGAACCGCCGCACGCCGGCTTCGGTTACCTCCCCCACGTTGTAGTAGAAGAGATGGCAACGTACGAGATGAGTTACCTCTTCCACAATCTCTTTCGAGAAGCGCAACCGATCCAGTATTTTTGCAGTCATCCGTGCGCCCACCATCTCGTGGTTATAGAAAGTGGAGTCGGGTCCATCCCCGCCCTTCGTGCGGGGCTTCCCTACGTCATGCAGTAGCGATGCGAGCCGCACCACGAACGAGTAGTTCTTCTCGGCCGCGTAGTTCAAGGCCCGCACATTGTGATCGAAAACCGTGTAGATGTGGTGTTTGTTCTGGCCGCACCCGATGCCCTCGCGCAACTCGGGGACGATGAACTGGAGGAGTCCTAACTCCTCAAGCAGCACGATTCCTTCCGCCGCGCGCGCCGTGAGTAACATCTTCGTAAATTCGTCTCGCACGCGCTCCTTTGCGATCATCTCAAGATGCGGGGCTCCTGCCTGGATGGCTTCCCGGGTCTTGGGCTCAATAGCAAAACCCAGCTCCACCGCGAAACGCACCGCCCGAAGAAGCCGCAGCGCGTCCTCCCCAAACCGTGCGGCAGGGTCCCCCACCGTGCGGATGGTTTTCCCCTTGAGGTCTTCCCGGCCCCCATAGGGGTCGATGATGCTATCCGCTCTATCCCCCGCAAGACTGAGGGCGAGGGCGTTCACGGTGAAGTCGCGACGCGCGAGATCCTCTTCGATGGTTTTCGCGAACTTTACTTCGTCAGGATGTCGCTGGTCCGTGTAGCGCCCCTCAATACGATAGGTGGTCACCTCGACGACTTTGAGTTTTGAGTCCTCGGACTCGGTCTTCACGCCCACCGTGCCGAAGGTGTTCTCGTAAACGGAATCGGGGAAGAGCTTCTGGATTCCCTCCGGCTTCGCGTTCGTTGCCACATCCCAGTCCTTCGGGTCGCGTTTCAGGAGCAGGTCCCGTACGCACCCCCCCACCGCATATGCCTCGAAACCGGCGCCCGTGAGCGCCTTCGCGATGGCCCGTACTTCCTTCGGAACCTTGAATTCCACATGTTCATTCTAACCGACTCTCCCCTAAATGGAAGTTTGCGACCAAAAGTTGACAGAGGGTCGTGCGCGCCCTACCCTGGGTGCAGATCATTGCAACTATAAGGAAGGGAATCGTCATGGAAGAGATGGAGCATCTCACGAGGATTGTTGAAGTTCTACAGGAAGAGGTCAAGAAGGTCCGCGCAGGCCAAGGCATTTTAGTGGACATACGGAGATTTCTGGATGCCACGGACCGCCTCGCCACGATGGCGATTGAATTTTCCGGCACCGTGACGGCCGTAGAGAAAGAAATCGCGGAACAAAAATCGCTCGCCGAGGACAAGATCACGGAAGAGAAGGTAAGAACCCAGCATGAAGCCGGCAGCGTCATTGAACGTATCCTCCAGGAACAATCGGATCCCTCTCTCCGTCCTGCCCTTGAAGCGCTCAAGGACGCGCTCCGAAGGGGCAGCTACTACAAGGAACCAGACGAGCTTCTGTTCTTGGTCGGGAAGGAAATCGCCTGACCGCCGCGGGGCTATCACACGATTCATAAGCCGCCCCCGCGGCTTTTTTTATTCCCGCGAGCAGGATAGAATGCTTGAGAAGCGCCCGTAGCTCAACTGGATAGAGCATTTGCCTTCGAAGCAAAGGGTTCCAGGTTCGAGTCCTGGCGGGCGCACAAAGTGAGACGTTTCGCCGTCAAAGTCCCTGTTTAGCGAGAAGACAAGGGATAGTTCGGCGGTTCCAAATTTCCCGTCCGCAAAAGTTACTTTTTGCGGGAATACTAGGTTTTGGAACCTAACCTTGAGGGGGTACTTAAGCCGCCGCCACGTCTCGGATGAATTCCGGACGAACTGGAAGCAGTAATCGAGAGCCGCCTCCATGTTGAATTCCTCGATATGGTTTTCTCGCAAAAGGCGATGCTTCTCCGCAATTCGTTCGTTAATAATCGCTTTTTGTTCCGTAAATTCGTCGTCGGTGTATTTGCCCGCCCGGTGCAAATCAAACACCTTGAGCCGTTCCTGTTCTAGCTCTCCTATCTCCCGCCGGGTTCGTTCGCTAACCTCATTGAACTGCTTATAGTTCGTTTTCCATACGTCAAGGACCACAGCGCGAAATAGTTTTTCAAACCGCGCGGACGGGCTAATTTCCGTGAGATACTTGGCGAACTGGTCCTCAAACTCCTTTTGCGCGATGAACTTCGCCTCTGTGCATCCCTGAATATGGTGATGGTAATAGGCGTAGCGCTTGCCCTTGCGCCCCGTTGAGGTACTTCCTGTAAGCGCTCGCTTACACACGGGACAGTGAACGAAGCGCCGAAGGGGAAAGTCTGGGTTCGCTACGTTGCGGACCAAAGGGCGCGCTCCGCCCTCGCGGACCAAGCGGCACTCCTCGAATACTTCTGGCGTCACTAAACTCTCGAACGTCCCATTGTTTCGTTCTCCAAATGCTTCAATGATGCCGCAATAGAGGGGGTTCTCTAGAACACGCTGAATAAACTGTTTCCTCGGTTTCTTGCCCGTCGTGGTCCGCAAACCGCGCTCAGCCATATACTCTGCTAACGATTCGTAACTGTGGGTTCCCTCGCGCCATTCGTCAAATATAAGCCGGTAAAGGTGCTTTGTTGCTTCAATGGGGGCGATATTCGAGCCCTTTGCACCCCTTAGGGGCCGATAATAACCAGGTGGTTCTCTCCACTGCCAAATGCCCTTTCTAACATTTTCTAACATCCCGCTTTTAGAGCGCTCGGTACGCACGTTGTTATCGAACTCTGCAAAAACGGATAACATCCCCTCCATCGCCGCGCCTACTGGCGTGCTATCTATTGGTTCAGTTGTTGAGCAAAGCTCGGTGCCGTGTTTGTTGAGAATCGCACGGACCGTCGCGTGGTCATACTGCTTACGCGAGAAGCGGTCAATTTTGTAGACGATGAAATAATCTACAGGGTGCCTTTTGTCCGAGCAAAACGCAATCGCTTTAAGGAATTCCGGTCTATTGGCGGTCTTCGCGGATTCTCCCCGATCCACAAACACCTTGAGTAACTCGATACCGTTCCGGGCGGTGTACTCCCGAATGTTTTTCTCCTGCATTTCCAAGCTAGTGCCCTCCACTTGCTCTTTCGAGGAGACGCGGCAATACCCAATCCCAGTTTTCTTCTCTATGACGCTCATGGTGTAATTTTACCCTCGTCCTCTACACGATGTAAGCCCCAAGCGGGACTTTTGGAACCGCCCCCTATCCCTAAATATCCACCATTTTCCACCCAGTCATCGAACATAACACCCGCAAGCCCGTACAGTGCCCCCAATACGCGTTCCAATTCGTCGTCTGGGACGCTTTCTAGGCTTGGGTCTACCTTTCTAGCTTGGTCAACAGATAACATGGATTTCATAGGCACCCGCCAATCTACCAAAATCAACCATTTCCTACCGTTTACTACCGATAAAATCGGATGCTACATAACCTGCTCATCGGCCCATGTATGAGCCCTTTCACGCATATCTGTGATATTTTTTGCAACAAACATGAGAAACGCCGGATTCTTAAAATAGCCGTTTAAGCCACCGACAATGACGACCTGTTTCTGTATCTCCTTGCACTCCCCGTAGGAGGCGGAAAACTCTTCATCTTGCTTTCTATAGCTCTCTAGGGTGTCAGCTGATACATTTATCGTCCGGGCAAAATCCCTAAAGAATGGAATCGCTTTCCGCTCGCTTAAATGATCGAGGCAATCCTCGAAATAGCGGATCATTTCCTGTCCGAGCTCAGGCAAAGACTCTTTGGGGTAGGCGCGCGGCCTCCCTCCATTATTTCCAACTGCATATGTGTTTCCTTTTGGTGCTGGCATAAAAGAAAAACCCTCAAGAGAGGGCACAAAAACGCTTGCTTTGTGCAATCTCTTGAGGGTTTGCCACCGACAGCCTCTGCCGCTTACAAAAGTAAAGTTTTGTAAGGGCTAGGGAGGGCTCCCAACAGGCCAACTGCGGCTTTCGCCGCCGAGCTTGGGTTCATTTCCCTATGTTTTTCGTGTACCTCCTGTAATGGTCAAGGCATTACACCTTCCATTAATGATTCTAGGTACCTTATCGCGCCCAACGTAATAGGTTTGGGAATTACGTTAAACTTGTCTCCGAAATGAGCTATCCAATCCTAGTACAAGTATAGCACGATTATTTGCGAAAATCAAATCGAGCTCGCCAAAAAATCGAGATTCCCTTAATTCTCTTATAAATTATATTAAAATATACCAATACTTCCGAATCTATGATTTCCCGGGTGTAAGTATTAGAAAGCCCCATCAAATACCTTCTCGAATGCTGTTTCCTCATCGCGGTTGTAAAACGGCAACCCTAAAACCCGATATTGATCCGTGTCTAATAGCGTCTTAACTAGACCTGCCACTTGAAGGTCTTTCAGAAAATTCTCTTTTGGCTTGTCCTCGGCCGACAAAAATTCACCTTTAGGCTCGATAAAAATCTGCCAAACACGATTTGCGCTCCGCTTACCGACTTTAGCTTTGCGTTGCACAAGACATAGAAGATAGTCGGGCTGAAACGCTAGTCCTTCCTTAAAGGTGTAAAGCGTAATAACCCTCTCGTTTCGAATGAGATAAATCTCGCTGTAGCGCTTTTTTAATTTTTCAATGCGTCCATCGACAAATTTCACTAACCATTTTTCCTGATCTGTCCCAAAATCATCCTCATACACGTACCAATCACGCACATCAAGATTTAACCGCAGTGCTTGGTCTGTCGGCGGCACACGCACGCCATTCTTAGCCTCATATTCCCTACCGGACATAGAGCGTCCTCGCTCTTGTACTCCGGTCGGCATAGTCACCTGTATCTTTTTGTCGTTAATGAGCGTCGCTAGTTGTTGGGGTTTGAATTCCCTACTTCCGCGATATGTTGCTGTATGGGCAAGAATAGCGGTCTGTACTTCTCCTAAAATATGGACCAGTTGAATGAATACCTCGGAAGTCATCACCAAATCCCCGCCTTGCGGAATATGTATATCCACACGGATACGTCCGAGATATTTCGAGCCAGCAATAAATTCTTTGATGGAGGTGAGTTTGGGAAAATAGCGCCGGAGGTTGTCATAGTGGAAGAATGGCAACTTATCCATTGCTTTCCGTACAGCGTGCGCTGAGAGGTCGCCAAGCACCATACTAGTCGTCTTGTATTCGGGGTCCCTACCTCTGCCGTTCGTTTCGAATGCCGCTGTATCTCCGGAAAATCCCGATGCAACATGAATTTCAAGCGGCCTTCCTACCGCATCCGAAAATTTAGCAACCCCTATCCCAGTAGTTTCCTCCCGCGAATTCACAAAGACTCTTGCCCGACGGTAGAAGGGGGATTTTCGAAAATTACCCTTAAGCCGCAGGGGTAGTTCAACCGATTCATCAATCGCAAATCCTGTTTGTTTTAGAGCCTCTTTAAGTTCGCCAATATATCGGTGGTCCTCTTTGCTATGAAAATGCATCTGCTCCAGGGCCCGAAGCGGATTGCCTAAATCATTGTCGAACTTCCGTCGATCTAACGGCTGACTGTCGTTCAATCGAAATGGCCAATATCGCGCTCCGCGCCCAATCAATTGAGCCTCGCGAATCGTGGCACGAATCCTACCCCTCTCGTCGTAAAGACGCACAATATCAAAGAGATTCAATACATCCCATCCCTCATTCAGAACCTCGACATCGAAAACTGCGCGAATTGGGTTGGTGGCATCTTCCAAATTTACTAAGGTATTCAATAGTTTCGGATTGCGCCCAGTAATGGTGCCGTTAATAACCACACAGCGCTCGTGAGAAAACTCTGCCCTTAATATTCTCGCTAGCTGTGAATCAGAAATGTTGCTTTCTTCGTAAAACGTCAGGGCATCAAGCAGAATCCTGCTTTCAGATCGCCTCATCGCGATTTTCTTGAGCGCGGCAATATCTTTTGCTTCCAGGACATCAACCAATGCCCGGAATCGCTCGTAGTCATACTGTTGGGCATTAATGCGGTTAGATTTCAATAAAACCACGGGCTTAAGGGCTTTTTTGCGGCTTTCAGCAAGCTGTCGGCGGTATTCGGATATAACAAGTGCCTGGAGAATCCGCCCCTCAAGGCTTGCTTCTGAACGATGCAAAAACACATCTTTTGAGTATCCGTCATTACGGAACTGTGGAAGGTCGTACTCAATAAGCACTCGTTCCGCATATTTCCGCGCGATGTTCTGATCGTTCCATCCAATGGTTGCTGTGAATTCTAGAAGCACGTTGTCCCGATGACTTTCAACAAGTTGTCGGATGGTCCATTCCCAAGAGGCCTCTAGCTCTCGTTCTTCCTGTTCACCGGCCCGAGTCAATGCATTAACGTGATGGGCCTCGTCAGAAATGAAAACCGTTTTCTCTCTTTTGAAGTCGTCCAAGGTAACGCTGTTTTCTTGAGAGTTGCGAATTCGGCTATGTAACCCGGCTAGCGTAGTGAAGATGATATTGATTGCATCAGGACTTCCAGATTCAAAGTTTTCTACCTCTCGAATCACAACCTCGTTCCCATGAATCACTACCGGGTCACGAAAAAGATATTTTGCGGATGATTTCTGTAAAAAATTATCCCTTGTTTTTAAGACAATGTTTGTCTTATCAACGAAAAATACAAAGTTACGGTAACCACGAGAATACAGATACAAAATCGCGCCCGCCATCACAACGGTCTTTCCACTGCCGGTCGCCATACTAAAGAGGAGTTCAGTGGGGCGTTTACGGTGGTCGTCCTTCTCAAGGTGGAAAACAAACCGAGAAAGAGCGGTTAGTTGGTACGGACGGAGGATGATCCCTGGCCGAAGATTTTCGGTAATGAGCCTCGGTATGGGGGTGACGCTACGCTCCTCAAGAACCTCATACCGCTGCGCTAGTCGTAGCGTGCTAGTGGTTGGCATAAAACGCTCGTGAATGTTCTTTATCCTTTGCTGACACCTTGAATGTTGCGTCCTCCATGTCACTGTAGTTCAGATATAGGTGGTTCATATCCAAACAATCAAGTAAGGCCTTTTTTTGGTGCAGGATGTCCAGCTTTTCAAACTTCTCTCTGCCGAACTTTTCCGGTCGCACAGGATAGCGGAAAAACGCTTCCTTCTGCATCTTTTTCCAAATACTAAGTAAATCTTTTGTTGTTTTAGCATGTTCAATTTGTGTAACGTACCCAGCATTGAGTTGGTATAGTTCCATGTAAACAAAGCTACCACCTCCCCCCCAACCAACCTCCTGAGAAATTCCCGTCTGATCGCCCTTGATAATTTTTCTCAGTCTAGCGGTCGAATCGTTCTTGCTGTAATTGAGTTGCTCTATCCCGATATAGCGACGTTTCATTTTGTGAGCTACCGCACAAGTCGTGCCACTGCCCAAATGATAATCCATCACTAAGTCGCCTTCGTTTGAGGCCATCTCTACAATCCTTTTCAATAACTTTTCCGGCTTCTGAGTTAGAAATTCTTTGATTAGTTCAGTGTGATCTCTTTGGCTTTCTATGTAGGCTCGAGGATCTGCATAAACTTGCCGAATATCAGTCCAAACAGTGGAAAGAGGGGTGCCCTTACTTTCATCAAGATACTGCTTAACCCAAATAGTCTTACCGTTTTTGTCGCGCCCGCGCATTCTTTTTTGGTAACGCCTTCCATCCTCATCTACGTTTTTGAACCAGTCTTTTAGATACTTTTCTGAATACTCAATGTAGACCTTGTTTTGTTTTCGTTGAGTATAGTCTTTTGCATAATGCAGAATGTAATTGTGGATACCTACCGGCTTCGCTGTCGCGGCACGCCCACCGGAAGGTGAACCGTAGGACGAAACTATCTCTTCAACAAAATTGTCTCTCCCAAAAACCTCATCGCACAGGACCTTGAGATAATGTGCTTCGTTGTCATCTATGTGAATAAAAATGTTTCCATCGCTCGATAAAAGATCACGAGCCACGCTTAGCCTATTCTTCATAAAAACCAACCAAGTAGAATGACTAAACTTGTCGTTGTACTTAAACTCATCCGAAGTGGTATTAAAGGGTGGGTCTATGTATATCAGATTCACTTTTCCCCAGAAACGAGGCAAGAGCGAATATAGGGCCAAAAGATTATTGCCTCGAATGAGCAGGCTGTCATTGGGACGAACGGTGTCAAGTGGCCACTTTCCTTTTTTATCAAAGCGCGTCCAGTTCGTGAGCACCTTCGGTTCGCGAAGTCGATCTACTTCGTCTGGCGCTAGTGTCGTGTTGTAAAAAATTTCCTCGCGCTTCTCGTCCGTTCTTTCCTGACCGCCCTCTAACACACAATCTTTATAGGGGAATGCTAGAACGACGTCGCGCGATTGCTTCAGTAAATCCCGGTCCGTCGTAGAAAGTCCAATATCGTTCCGAAATGCTGTGTACGAGCCGGGAAGAAAATCTGTCATTGCCACGAAGTCAATAAGTTTTTCTCGGAGCAGAACGGCTCCTACGCCAGGAACGGTTACAAAAAAATGTGCCCGTAAGACGGGCGCCGAGAATAACAACTTTACTAATATCGGATCAGCTCCGGCGGACAACTGTTCTAACTCCGTAATAAGCAACTGCGGCTTTTCGTCGTGGGACCACGATCGCTTATCTCTCCGCAGGACCGCATCAAGAATAGCGCTTAGCTTCCCCCGTCCGCGACGACCACCGTCCTTCTTTTCCTCGTGTTTTTTGGTGGCCATGACTTATAAATCTTTAGCTCTTCATTGTTATTCTCTCAAGCTCTGCGGCCATATTATTTTCTGTACAATCCGGCGGGCAGGAATTACCCCCTCAATTCCGTGCTTCTTCGCAATTTCTAACGGGAGATGGATAAGGATAGGAACAGGAAGTTGACGATCTGCTTCTGGGACCACAGCCTTATTCACGTAGTACCCGACCCGGTCAAGTATGTCCCGGCAGGCATTCAGTCTCACGCTCTCGCTCCGTGCCTTCTGCGAGAGGTGAAATACCATCGAGGCGACATCTCCCGCTCGTTCCTCCAAATACGCCCGAATGTTAGGTTTTGTTAGGTTCTCACTCCCCACAGAACGCGCTGTAGCCCTGTTCTGAGGCTTGTAGGCGCGGCTAGCGGCTTCTGTAGCGTTTCCCGTTTCAAGATAGGCGCTCGCAAATTTTCGCTGTTTTTTAGAGAGCCCCTCCATTTTCAAGTTGTATTCTATTTGTCTTCAGCCCATTCAAACCTATCCTTGAGTCGGGCATATCTACTAAAAGGAATTTTTCCGAAGTGCTCAAGTCTGCCGATAACAATGCCCGTATCAATTTTTTCCTTCTCGGAGAATTTCTTTATGCATTCCATCGTATAGCAGTTGCCTTCTAGAAACTCATGAAAGTCTTTGCTTGGAATTAAGACCTCAGAAGCAAACTCGTTTGCCTTTAGCTCCTTCTCGCTTTTCTCATTAAGCCCATTCTCAAAATCGATATTGAGCTCTCTTTTCCCATGAAGTAGGAGATGCCCTATCTCATGGAACAAACTTGAACCAAAATATATCGCATGACCGGTAGAGTATACTCATTTGTATCATGGCTTTTTCTGGAGAAAGCCCACCTAGACACTCCATTGATGGGGGTGTTTTTTAGGCTCGGGGTTACAGTAAAGGCAACGCCACACTTCGATAAGATATTTTGGATCCCGTCTTGTATGGCCTTTGGTTTTTCAAGAATCAAGGCGCGGATTTGTGGTACGGCATCTCGAAGTTTTTCTGCATCGAATTTCTCTGTTGGAGCGCCCTGACAATCAACAATCCCTTTTCTCAGCCAAGCGGCCACAGATTGGGGAGATACCTTTCTTTTTTCAGACTTCCTGTAGAGTAAGGTGAGATCTCCCATTAACTCTCTCTTTACAACATCTTTTAAAGAAACGGCGCCGAAAAAGGAGCGAAGATTACCCACCATTTCAATCGAATCTCTTGTGGCAGGCACCCAATTCAGTTTCTCCATTTCAATATATGGGTAGGACGTTGAGATTTTTATCTCCTTACTCATAGCTTCTTGATCCCGAATTCTAGCTTTCACGTCCTGATAGTTAGATTCCAAGTTGTTCCAGACACCCGCGGGAATGCTCAAGACCTGTTCGAGTTGAATTACCGTCTCTGCAGTGATTGCTGTCTTGCCCTTTATAATTTCGTTTACCACTTGTAATGGCCGTTGCATTCTGCGGGCGAGATCGGCCTGGGTCATATTTCTTTCCTGAAGTGCCTCAAGTAAGGTTTCTCCCGGCGCTATCGGCAGTATTGGATAGTATGAAGTGAATTTTTTGAGCATGGTCACTTTTCCTTGTGGTAATTAATTTTTATCTCTGCGACTGACAATGAGTCTATTTTATTCCAATCAACCCCCCCGTTCTCTTGAGTGTAAGTTCCAGGGTCGTTTTCAATATTAAAGATGATTCTGTCCGGCTCTACCAAATGGACCCCAATTTGATGTTTCCTGTCATATTTTAACTCGTGCCACTTTCCTGGTGCATGCCGTAAATCAGCAAGGGTATTTGCGGAACGCGCTTGATCAAGTCGAAGAAAAATTTTCTTTGCCATAGGAACACCAAACGCTGCCTTGCATGTTCGGAGCGAAGTTAATTGGTGTCTGAGTTTCTGGGAAATAAAAACTTGCATCATTACTCAATTGGTGACTGATAGGTGGCCTAAGAATCGCTTTCTTAGCTTTGTCGGGTGAAAAGGCAATCATACTCATTATTATAGCATTCACCCTTTAGGTGAATACAATTGAAGCATATACGGCTCCGCTTTGCAAGAGCATACCTATACTGGTCGCTTCAAATCCCACTAGGCACTAATAGCCCCTGCCAGACCGACCTTTTTGGCTTCTCTTGCAAATAGCGCCCAATTATTCAACTCTAGTAGTATTGGGTTCCAACTTCGCATCACTTGGGGCACATGGTAGTGAGACCGACCGAGGTGCGTCAATGCTGACGATTTCCGAGTCCGTCAAGGCGCACCCCGGAAGGACTCGAACCGAACCAAACGCTTTTTATCGGAAGGGTCGATAGGGGGTTCAGGTCTTGTTACCCGGATTTGAGCCCTTTATGTCCAGAACCAAATCTCGTTCTTGAGCCGCTCGCGGAGCGCATGGCCGTTCGCGTGCGAGAGCACGCCAAGATACGACTGGAGCGATTGTTCGAGGCTTTGCATGCCGATGTCACCACGATGGTATTCCCGAATCCTTTCTCGGAACTTCTTGAATATCCGCCTCCTCGTTTTCGTGCGGACGAGACGGTGGTTCGGGAATACGTTGTATCCCAAGAAGTCCACCCCTTGATGCAGGGCGCGAATAGCAACCTTTTGCGGATGAAGCTCCAGCGAGAGCCGTTCCTTCAGAAAACGCGCAATCGGTGGTAGCATATCTTCCAGGTAGCCCTTGGTAGGAGAGACCACGACGAAATCGTCGGTATATCGGAAGTAGTCCTTCACCCGCAGCTCGTGCTTCATAAAATGATCGAATTCGTGCATATATACGTTGGCGAAAAGCTGGGAGGTCAGATTGCCTATCGGCAATCCCTTGTGACTCTCTCTCTCTCGAGAGAGAGAGAGAGTAGCTCCCGACGATAGACTGGAGGAGCCACAGCGCGTTCTCGTCTGCTATCCTCCGTGCCAGGAGCGAGAGGAGGATTGCGTGATCCACGCTGTCGAAGAACTTCCGAATGTCACACTTGAGGACGAAGCACGGGCACGTGCCGTTCCTCCCGAGAGCCCGCGCACGTTCTTCAAGCCTCGCAACCCCCTTGTGGGTGCCGTAGCCCACGCGGCAGGAAAAGGAGGTCGGGATGAACGTTTCCTCGAAGATCGGGTTCAGGACCGCAACCACGGCGTGGTGCAGCACCCGGTCCCGCACCGTCGCTTTGTGGATGTGCCGCTGCTTCGGGTCGCGGATGTAGAAGCTTTGGTACGGGCCGTGCTGGTAGGTTTGGTTTTTCAGCTCGCGGTGGAGGCCGAAGATGTGCTCCTCAAGATGCCGCTCGAACCGCATGACATCGGGCTTATTCCGTTTTCCCCTCTTGAAGGAATCCCATGCTGAAAAGAGATTCTCCGGCGCGATGAGCCGGTCGAACAGGCCTCTATACACTTTCATGCTCTTATAAAGCCATGGACGATTTCGACATCCCGATCTTCAAGAGAACCTACGACCTCTACAAAACCTTCTACGGGTACCGTGACGGCATCCAGAAGCAGGACCGCCACACCATCTGGCAGAAGTGCGAGAACATCATCCTCGAGATTCTCGAAGGGATACTCCTCGCGAGCCAGGCGTATAAATCCGAGAAGCTGCCGATCCTCGAGAGGGTCAGCGTGAAGCTGAATGTGCTGCGCGTCTTTCTCCGGCTGATGAAGGACGTCAAGATAATCGATAACAAGAAATACACGACCTTGGAGGGACTGGTGGACGAGATCGGACGCATGCTCGGCGGGTGGATCAAGTCCTCGAGAGACCGATAAAAGAATGCCCCGCGTGGCGGGGCATTCAGCAATGGATGGAGGGGTGACTGCCGGGCGGAGGCAAGACCGATGTTGTCGTTGCGGTTGTCGTCCCAGTTGTTGTTGACGTTCAAGCCGTCGGAATCGAAGTTGCCGACGTTGACCCGGTTGCCGTCCGAATCCACATATTGCCCGCTTCCGTCCGTGGCACCGGAGGTCGAGGGTTGCCGCTCAAAAGGAGCTTATATCCTCTCCCCCCTGAATTTCATTCGGGAGTAGCCCCTCCTGGGGCACCTCCACTAGAAGCGAGCAAGAAGTCCATCTCCATCCTTCGCCGCACGCTGCCGCAATCCGTGGACGGCGGCATTCTGGCGACATCTCAAAGGAGAGATATCTTGCGAGGCAAAGCCGTGACCGCGCCTGCATGAGCAAGATATGAAGAGTATAGCAAGCGGGCGTATGAAAAGAAATGAGCCTCCGGCGAAAATATCGCGCGGAGGCTCAAGGAATCAAGAGGGTCAAGCCCTCAAAGCTTCGAGGTTCTACCCGGACTTCCGGGCGGAGGCAAGACCGATGCTGTCGCCGCGGCCGCCGTCCCAGCCGCCGCTGACGTTCAAGCCGTCGGAACCGAAGCTGCCGACGATGACCCGGTAGCCGTCCGAATCCACATCCGAGGAGCGGACGTAGATCTTCTCGAAGAGCCGTTCGCCCGTCGCGAGGAAGTGGCCGATGATGGTGTAGACCATCACGCGTGCCGTGGGCACCTCCTCGTTCTTGCCGAGGAGCAGTTGCTGCTCGTCCCATGTCTTGCTCGTCGAGTTCTCGACCGGAGTCTTCCGCACAAGCTTCCATCCCATCTCTCCGCGATCCTTGGCGAAGGCCTGCTTGTTGTACCAATCCTGGCCATAGAACAGGCGCTGGCCGCTCGGGATTTTTCCGCCACGGATTTCGAGGATAGAGAGCGGGAAGACAACGACGAGAACGTGAGTGTCCTTGCAGCTCTCCAGCACGCCTTCCGTGAACGGGATCTCCGCGAGGGCGGCGAGTTGCTGCTTCGAGGGATTGAACCCGAAGTGCCCGATCGCCTCCGCGACGCCGAAGAAGTTCTTGCCCATGATCTCGCAGGCACGCTTCTGACTCGTCGTCGGTTCGAAGCCACCGTTCTGGATCAGTCTCACCACCTTCGTAGCGAGATCGTTCTCCTTCGAGATGATGACTTTCTGGGCGAGCTCGTCGGTGAGACCTGCGGCCTCGAGCTTCAGGAGCACTTCGTGTTCCTTATGCACCGACAGGGTGCGGCTCATGATGGGTTCCATCACATACCTCCTGTGGTTATAGATGACCGGAAATCTGTCCGGCGCAGTACCGCTTTTTCAAAGGGCAGTTACATTATACACTATAATATCGAGAATGTCAAATCTAGCAGCAGGAGACCTGTTATGCTCAGCGGGCCGTCTTTCTAGGAGATTTTGACCTCCTTCTTCGCCATCGTGATCTTGCTCCGCAGGCAGGCCAAGAGTTCCCGCTTCTCAGGTATCGTCCCGTCCCGCAGGACGCATCAAATGGCACCAAGGAGTGGGGATCACCATTGCGCTCACCAGCGTGCTTATCCTTTTCGCTCTCACAGCACGATAACACACCACTTTTCAAACAGGATCGGATCGGTTATACATAGGTAGACATCCCCCCATAGCTCAATTGGTAGAGCTGCTCCCTCTTAAGGAGAAGGTTCTAGGTTCGAGTCCTAGTGGGGGGACCGAGATAGTCATGCGGCGCAGCATTTTTGATCCAGCCCCCTTCCGAGGCTCCTTTTCTGTTTTTGGTCTCTTAATAGAGACTGCGGCAATCCCTATTTAATTGACACTGGGTTCTAGAGAGCGATAGGATGGGAAAAGCAATTCAGTACCTTCCTAATTGAACAATCATGCGGAGGATCCCGTGCAAACTCGACCCAACAATGGGTTGCGCCAAGACGGAATCCTTGCGCAACTCTCGAAAGTAATCCGAGCAAATGGAGAACGGGTGCCACACTATCGAGGTGGCTATCTCTCTCTGCGCCAGATCAATGTCCTTGCGCAACCCCGAAAAACGTTCGCGAATGTGCGCGAACTCGCAGATGATAATGCACAGAAAGGGCAGCTGCATCCGATCGTCGTTGCGCGATTCACCCGAAGCGGATGCGAACGATACCTCGCGCTCGTAAATGAGCTCTGGGGGACTTCATTCCGAATGTCCGACCTCGTCGTGAATCGGATGCGTCACGACGTGTTCTTCGATGTGCTCCTTGCCGGCGAACGGAGATACCGCGCGCTCTCGCTCCTCTGGAGGGAAGGGTGCTCGAAGTGCAGGGAAGAATACGGCCGCGAACTAAAGGGTCGATGTTTCCGGAGGCATTTCGGCCGGCAGAATGATACGATCGAAGCCCGCATTTCGACGTCTATCATCCCTCTCCACGCGCTCTTCCTGCAACTCTCGGAAAATACGCACATGGCGGTGCCTCCCCATGAAGAGGCACATGCGTATACTCTTCTTTTCCGGCTGATCCGACACGGGAATGCCGATTTCACACTCGCCGCATTCGCACGGAGTGTCGGTCGAAGTCCGGAAACCATCCGGAACGCGCTGCGCTTCTCGTCCTTACCGGCGGGTATCCAGCGTTCGGTCGAGAAGGGATACATACCCTACGGCATCGCTCTCGAACTCACGCGACTTGATGTCGCGCATGTGAAGCGGAGCGTCCTCGACTACTGGGAATCCCGCGCCATCACGGAACGGCATACCGTGGAGCAATTCGGAGAGCTTGTCACGAAGTACCTTGAGAATCTCAGGGAGCCGACGGGTAATCTCTTCGCGGTGATGTCGGAAGAGGAACGGAGAATCGCGCAGAGGCTCCATGTGAAACGGACGGTCGCCCGAGAGACCATTCAGGCTACATGGTCATGGATCCGTTACTTTCGTCGGATGCTGCGACTTTTCCACGAAGGATCTATCGGATACGAGGATTCGCCCTACTCCGTCCGGAGTCCGGTGCGGGTGACGCTCGCGCTTATCGCCGAGCTTGAGGCACTCATCCCCCACCTTCGGCACGTGCTGAGGCTGAAGCGGTTCGATGCTCCGCGTGCAACCAAAACACTCGCGGAGACGAAGAAGCTGGCTAAGAAGCTCGCTTCGGTGGTTCCAGAAGACCGCGCAGTCGATACCTGATCTTCCAACGCGCGCCGGTGCGGTTCCCGCATCCGGCGCGTTTTTTTATCTCCGCGGGCAACCGGTCTCGCATATTTAAAAATCTCCCTGAAAGTGGTAAAATATGCCGGATTATGGAGGAGCTTTCCACACCGCTCGACGAAGTTCGCGGCATCTCGCCGCGCTTCCTCTCGAAGCTCGCGCATCTCGGTCTCCATACCGTCCGCGACCTCCTCTGGCATTTCCCCACGCGCTACGAGGATTTCTCTAAAATCTACCCCATCGCGGAGCTCATCCCGAACCAAGAGGCCACGGTCCAGGCCATCGTGGAGAAAATCAAGGGGCGCCCCAGCTGGCACCGGAATCTCTTCCTCGTCGAAGGAGTTCTCCGCGACGAAACCGGCAGCATCCGCGCGACCTGGTTCAACCAACCCTACATCCGGAACACGCTCCAGCCCGGCCGGCTCGCCAACTTCTCCGGCAAAGTCGTAGCGTCCCGGAAAGACGGCGAGCTTTATCTCTCGAACCCAAGCTACGAATTAGTCCGAAACGACTTCGGAGAAACCACGCACACGGGCCGGATCGTCCCCATCTACCCCGAAACGCGGGGGCTCACCTCCCGGGGCCTCCGATTCCTCCTGAAACCTCTTCTGGACGGCGCTCTGGATTTCGCCGATCCTCTCCCCCGCGACGTCCTGGAGGAAGAAGGGTTTCCTGATCTCCCGACCGCGCTCCGGGACGTTCATTTCCCCGAGACGCTCGAGCGGGCCCTTGCAGCAAAGGGGCGCTTCGCCTTCGAAGACCTTTTCCTGCTGCAGCTTTTGAATCTCCGCGAACGCATGGCGCTTGCGAAAGAACACGCGCCAGCGATTCCGTTGGATGCCAAGGAACTCAACACGCTCGTCACCAGACTCCCTTTCGAACTCACCGCCTCCCAAGAGCACGCGCTTCAGGAGATACTCCGGGATCTTGCGCGGCCGCACCCCATGAATCGGCTTCTCCAAGGGGATGTGGGCTCCGGCAAGACCATCCTCGCGGCGCTCGCGGCGCGTGCGGTTGCGCGTGCCGGGTGGCAAACCGCGTTCATGGCTCCCACCGAAATTCTCGCCCGCCAGCACTACCGCACCCTTACGCGCCTCTTCCCTGAGTTTGAGAACGGCATCGCGCTCCTCACCTCCAGCGAGGTCCGCGCGCATTATGGGCACGACTTGGAATCCGTGCCTTCCAAATCCTCGCTTGGAACCGCTATCGAGCGCGGGAAGATCGCCATCGCAATCGGCACGCATGCCTTGATCCAGAAAACGGTGCGATTCGCCCGCCTCGGGTTTGTCGTGGTGGACGAACAACACCGTTTCGGCGTCCGTCAGCGCGACACCCTCCTGCATCACGCCTCGGCGAGACCTGGGACGGGCTCGCACTCCCACCCGCTTCCGCACTTCCTCTCGATGTCCGCGACTCCCATCCCCCGCACGCTCTCGCTCACGCTCTTCGGGGATCTCGACGTCTCCCTCATCACGGAGCTCCCGAAGAACCGGAAACCGATCATCACGAAGGCTGTCGCCTCCGAGAACCGTCCCAAGGCCTACGCCTTCATCCGCGGCCAGATCCACCAGGGGCGGCAGGCATTCGTCATCTGCCCCCGCATTGAGTCGAGCGGGAATCTGGAAGCGACGGAAGCGGACCTCCGAAAGCTGGAATGGAAATCCGTGGAAGAGGAGTATGAGAAGCTGAAGACGAAAATCTTTCCCGACCTCCGCGTGGCGATGCTGCACGGCCGCATGAAGCCCGCCGAGAAAGCAAAGATCATGCATGAGTTCGCGGCGGGCGCGCACGACATCCTCGTCGCCACCTCGGTGGTCGAGGTCGGCGTCGACATCCCCAACGCGGCCATCATGATGATCGAAGGCGCCGAACGCTTCGGGCTCGCCCAGCTCTACCAGTTCCGCGGACGCGTCGGCCGGGGGGCGCACCAGTCCTTCTGTTTCCTCTTCTCAGACTCCCCGACGCCCGAAACCCATGCGCGCCTCAAGGCCATCGTGGAAGCCCGCAACGGCTTCGAACTCGCGGAACAGGACCTGCGGCTCCGCGGCCCGGGTGAGTTCCTCGGCGAAATGCAGACGGGCATGCCGGACCTCGCGATGATCGCGCTCCAGAATCCCGCCGTCGTGCGGCGCGCGCGGGCGGCCGCCGAGCGCGTCCTCGCGAAGGATCCGACGCTCGCGCGGCACCCCCTGCTCCAGGACCGCCTCGCGGCCGCGGCGTCCCGCATCCACCGGGAGTAGCCCCCGTCGTTCCTTGCAGAGCGCCCCGCCTCACGCTACGATGGCGGTAGTTTCCTTTCATCCATAAACGCGTGAGGCGTTATGACATACCGAACGATTCTTTTGGGAGCACTCATAGGGGCGTTGTTCCAACCCCCGTCGTCCGCGGAACCGAAACCGCATACGATCATTCGAAGGAGCTGTTTCGCCGTCGATATCAACTACCACAGCGTCATTAAATGGTTCGGAGCGAAGATTCTCAACCTGGAACCCGATTCTCTCGTTCTCACCGAAACCGCGATCATAATCGGCGACAGCGAAGCCGCATGGTCCATGGAGCTCGCCGAGGGGCCGGATGCCCCATGGCTGCGCGTCAACTCGGACACCAGCGCGTCGTCTTTCACCAACCTCCCCCGCGACGGCCGCAAGCGATTCCAGCCGGATGCCATCGCGTTCGTGACGAGACTTCGTGGATACCTCGTATGCCAGGACTCCTGCCCTCCTTCGCTCCTCGGCGCCCTGCATATGGACGCCACTCCGACGCTTGTGGCCTTCATTCCCGGTGAACCGCTCGCGATCCCCGACTCGGAAAAGGCGGAGGTCCGCGGCGGAAAACCCCGGCACCTCCACGTGGAGACACAAAATGAGACGACCGTCGCCCCCTACATCTCGGGGGAGCTGCTCATCGAGCACTGGAACGGCAACGTAATCTATCCCTTCGCCAGCGCGCACCTTCACGCGGAAAACATCGACGTGAAACTCTATCTCAGGCGCTTCTCGATCGACTATTGCCCGTAACATAAGAGCGACCTCCCATAACCACAAACCCCGCTTCTGCGGGGTTTCTTATATCTCTCTCGCAACCGCGCGGGTTCACCGCACCTCCGCGTTGAACTGGCGATCAAGCATGGCCGTGATCTTCTCGACAAGACGGTCCACCTCGACAGTCGTGAGGGTGCGGTCCTCACGCTGGAAGACGATCCGGAGCGTCACCCCCACCTGGTCCTCCCACCGAGGGTCGGTGTACTCGTCAATGAGATCCACATCGCTGATGACCCGGAGGTCGAGCGCCTGGATCGCCTGCATCACGTCGCCGATATGCGCCGCCACCGGCACCATGACGGAAAGGTCACGCATCACGGAGGGGTATTTTGGGAGGGGCTCATACTCCTCCTCTTCCTCCACGAGTTCGAGAAGCATATCAAGGTCGAACTCCGCGACGCTCACCTTCCACCCGCGCGGCGTTACCCTCGGATGCCCCAGGTAACCGAACGAGGTGCCGCCGGATCGGTACTCGAGGAGCGTAGCGGGGTCCAGGAACCCGCGGCCCGCACTCTCGAGCCGCCCCGTCTTCCCCTTGCCATTCGCCGGTGCCGTCGCGAACTCAACGAGCCCGAGCCCTTCCAGAAGCTCTTCCGCGATACCCTTGAGCTCGAAGAATGCTTCCGTTCCCTTCGAGGCCCGCACGATGCCGATTTTCGCGTGCTCGCCGATGCCTTTGGGGGTCTTGTTCATCACCTTTCCGACCTCGAAGAGCCGCAGGTCGTCGAGGAACTTGGCGTTGTGCGCGACGCTCCCTAAGAGATTCGGGACGAGGGAAGGGCGGAGATAGAAAAATTCCTCGCTCACGGGGTTCTCGAGTTCCACGCAGTCCCCCACGACTCCCGCGCCCACCGTTTTCGAAATGAAGGAGCTGTTGTAAACCTCGTCCATCCCGAGCGACGCGAGGATGCCCCGCGCTTTCTCCCGGAAAACGATCGTCTCGTCCTGCACGCCGGGGTTGAGATAGACATGGGGAGGGTGGGCCGCAAGCCTCCCGTATCCGTAGAGCCGCACGACCTCTTCCGCAAGGTCGGCGTGCGTCTCGATATCGATGCGCCACGGCGGCACTTCCCATGCATTGGGGCCTGCGCTCCGGAACCCTAATCGCGCAAGGAGCGCGCCCGCTTCGGCCCGTCCGAGCGACGAACCAATAAGGCGGTTGAAATTGTTCACGTCGAACTTCAGCACGCGGCGCGGGGCGGGACGTGTCCGGGAATCGAACCACGCAATGGGCTTGGCGCCCGACTCCACGAGCAGACGGGCGGCGCGCATAAGCCCGAGACCCGCGAGGTGGGGCGCAAGGGTATGGGCGAAGCGAACCGACGCGTCGGTGACAAGACCTAGAGCGCGGGAGGTACGGTAGACGGAGATAGGATCGAAGTTTGCGGACTCCACAATGATACGCTTCGTCGTCGGGCCAATCTCGGCGCTCTTCCCTCCTTTCACGCCCGCGATAGCCACCGGCTTCACTCGGTCCGCGATGACGAGTATTTCAGGCGAGAGCGCATACGTCGCCCCGTCGATCGTGACGATGGATTCCCCGGCCTTCGCGCGACGTACCACGAGGCGCCCTCCGTCGAGCTTGTCGGCGTCGAACGCATGGAGGGGCTGGCCCATCTCAAGCATCGCATAGTTCATGACGTCCACCACGAAATTGATGGGCCGGAGCCCGCATTCCCGGAGCGCCGCCTGCATCCACTTCGGGGAAGGCCGCGGAGAAACGCCTTCGAGCAGGAGGGCAGTGTATCGCGGGCAGAGTCGTTCCTCTTCCACCTTCACAATGAGGCCCGCGCCGGGACGAGCAGATCGCGGAGGGGGTGTCAGGAGCGCGCGCTTCTCATCGAAGGACACAGGGCAACTCAAGATAGCCCCGATCTCACGCGCAAGTCCCAGATGTGAACCGGCGTCGGAATAGCGATTGGGGGGGAGCTTCACTTCAAGAGCGTCACCTGGGGCATTTTCTGCCTCGAAGGCGTGCAGGGTCAGAGCCTCAAGGACCTGGGGTTTGCCCTTGAGCTTGGGAACGAAGGTTTTGAGGAGGGAGTAAGAAAATCTCATGGTGTTAGAACTGCCGCACGAACCGGACGTCGCCCGAGTAGAAAAGGCGGATATCGGGCACGTGGTATTTGATCATCGCCAGACGGTCCAGCCCCACGCCAAACGCAAACCCTTGCATCGTTTCGGGGTTGTAGCGCACCGCGTCGAAAACGTTCCGGTGCACCATCCCCGCCCCCATGACCTCAAGCCACCGATCTCCCTTGAAGCGGATGTCCACTTCGACACCCGGCTCCACGAACGGGAAGTAGCTCGGTCGGAAGCGGAACTCCACGTTGTTCCCCAAGAGGCGGCGGAGAAACTCCTCTACGACGAACTTCAGGTTGGAGAGGGACACGTCAGGACCGACCATCAGCCCTTCTACCTGGTAAAAGTTAATCTCATGGGAGGCGTCCGTCGGCTCGTACCGGAAAACGCGTCCGGGGACAATGATCTGAAATGGCGGGTTGTGGGAAAGCATGTACCGGATCTGCATGGGCGAGGTATGCGTGCGGAGAAGCAGCTTGGGATCCCCGCGCTTGGTCCCGTTCCCTTTGATCCAGAAAGTATCCCAGAGATCCCGCGCTGGATGGTCCGGCGGGATGTTTAACGCATCGAAGTTGTGATACTCCGTCTCGACTTCGGGCCCCTCGACGACGGAGAAGTTCATCGAGGCAAAGATGCGCCGCACTTCAGCGTCTATCCGCGTGAGAGGATGCAGGTGCCCACGCGCCGCGCGCTTCCCGGGTTTCGTGACATCGAACTGCCGTTCGGTGGGAGCCTTCTCCAACGCTCCCCGACGAGCCTTAAGAGCTCCTTCAAGCTTCCCTTTGAGAGCGTTTGCCGCCGGACCGAGTTTTTTGCGCTCCGCGAGCGGCCGGTTTTTCAAGGACCGCAGGACCTCCGTGAGCTTCCCGTGTTCGCGGCCGAGATACTCCACGCGCACCGCTTCAAGCGCGGCGACATCCTTCGCTTTCGCGATGCTCTCGAGAGCCTGATGTTCTAGTTTTCCCAGGTCCATAGCACCTCCATTATATATCCGACATCCGCGATGTGGAAAGCATAATTGAATTTTAGGGGCGGACGGTGTAGGATGGCTCCGCGGGGAGGAGTAACGGTTGCTCGTCAGGCTCATAACCTGAAGGTAGTGGGTTCAATTCCCGCCCCCGCAACCATGGAAAGCGGCTTCGCCACCTCATGCCAAGCCATCCAGCCTGTTATCGTCTAACGTACGGCTGCATAGAAAGCGGCTTGCGCACGATTTCAACTTCGTGTCTAATAAAACCACGCCGGCGTAGCTCAGCGGTTAGAGCGAGGCATTCATAACGCCTAGGTCGGAGGTTCGACTCCTCCCGTCGGCACTGTTCGTACACGTTCTTTCACACACACCAACCATAAGGAGGTTGCTATGAAAACATCGGATACGGCTGTGCAATCAGTAACGGTCATACCGCAGTCATCTACAGAAGCCGCTGCGCATCTTATAAAAATCGCTGCGGAGCGACGCGCCCTCGACGAGGTCAACGGGCGCCTCAACCGGAAGGTGGAGGAGCTCAAAGCGGATGCAATGACGGAAGCGAAACCACACCAGGAAGAACTCATCCGATTGATTTACGGCCTCTACGAGTACGCAAAGAAAAACCGCGAAATCCTCACCGAGGGCGGGAAAACGAAAACCGTCGAGCTGCCAACGGGCAGCTTCGGGTGGCGCTTCAACCCCCCATCTGTCAGCGTCCGCAAAGTAAAAGAGGTTATTAAATACCTGAGGAGCAAACGCCTGACACGCTTCATACGAGTCAAGGAAGAGGTCGACAAGAAGGCGCTTGGCAAGTCGCCCAAGACAGCCCTCACCATCAAGGGAGTGACGATCAAACAGGAGGAGGTCTTCGTTGTAACACCGAACGAGCTCAGGGCGGAAATCCCCATGCGGATCGTGGCTCTGGAAAAACTCGAGAAGAAACGGGCATAGCTACCATCGGAGATTCCTATCGAGAATCTCTATAATCCCCTTCGGGGGATTTTTGTTTATATCGACAATCGCCCGAGCCTTGGATACCATTATGGGAATGACGGAAAGCCAACAGAAACAAATTATCTCGCTTGCCCGCTCGCTTATCGGGAAGCCCTACAAGTACGGCGCGACGCCGGAGGAGGCCCCAGATGTATTTGATTGCTCGTCCTTCATACAGTACATCTTCAAACAGATCGGGGTTCAGATCCCCCGCGTGAGCACCTTCCAGGCGGCGGACCCGCAGGGAACTGAAATCATTCCTTCGGAGGACCTGTCGAACCTGCAGCCGGGTGATCCTATCTTCACCCGCGGCACCATCGGGAGATACAACGACGAGTTATTCGGGGGAGAAAGATAGACATTGGCCACGTCGCGATGATCTCTGGAAACGGGAATGTGTTGCACTCGCGGCATCGATTGGGGGGCGTTACGGAACAAAAAATAGCCGAGCTCACCTCGGAACCGAACTATAAGATCGTGCTGGTGAAACGTTTCTAATGCAGCGCGGTGTCCCCCACTACTCACAGTTTCTCGACGTCAAAAATAAACTTTGGCAGCCGCTCTCCTGCGGAATCGTGTCACTGAAAATAGTGCTCGATTACTGGCACCAGTCCGGGCGCCTGCGACGCGTGCCCCCGTCTATACCGGCACTGAATCGTCTCGGGCACGAGATGGAGGCTTACGTATGGAACCGTGGTTGGTCGCACCGTGGTTTAGTACTCCTTGCGCGCCGTTTCGGGCTCCACGGTGAGAATTTAGACTGGGCTTCGCTTCCCTCTCATGCCGCGTTCCGAAAACTCCTTCCGCTCCTCCGCCGCGGGCCAGTCATCGCATCGATCTATCGTTACCCTAGAGAGAAACGGGGCGGGCATCTTGTCGTGGTGACCGAGGTCGAAGCGGGGAAGGTGTATCTTCTTGACCCGATCGCAAAGACCCGCAGTCGTATCCCCCGCATTATTACACGCAAGGCGTTCCTCGAAGCATGGAAACGCCGCATTGTTGTGGTGCGGCCACGTTTGCGAAAACGACGGTAGGTTGATACACTAAAAGTCGCGTGCGGGCGTAGCTCAGCCCGGTTTAGAGCGTCCCCCTGTCACGGGGAAGGCCGTGGGTTCAAATCCCATCGCCCGCGCAAACCCAGAAACCCTGATGTCGTCAGGGTTTCTTTTTACACCCTTGTGAGACGTTGGAACTGGTCGTTATTAAAGATTCCTACTCTCCGGAAGAAAAAGACCCCGTTCATATCGAACGGGGTCAACATCAAGAACCAAAGAGGTCAGCTGCGGGAGAACACGCAAGAGCCATCGTCCCACCTGTCGTCATCCAGGCCGATCGCATTCAGGTCCCACACGCGGAAACCAGAGCCCCAGCGCACGCGCACCGCAACCACGCGCGAATCTTCCAGTCGAATATAGAAGATGTTGGCGTAGCCGTTCGTGAGGAGGATTCCATCCTCACCGTTCGGTTGCCTAGTGAGCAGATCACGAATAATCACAGCGAACTCTCCTGCGGTAAAGGGTCTCGGTTGCCCGAGCTCGTTCAGGATGGCCGAGTCATACATATACTCGGTGAGCTGGGTCTTCATAAGATTGCCCTGAAACGCCTCAATGGTTTCAGGTATTTCCTTGAGCACCCAGTCTGCGAAGCTGTCCCCGAAGTAGAGCTTCACGGGACCGGTCTTCATGAAGAAGGAGTGTTTGGGAAAAGGCGCGTTGGCCACCCTGAACGCGGCGATGAGCTGCCTCAGGGATTTCAGAGCGAGGCCCTTCGCTCCATTCGTTCCGGCTACGATGAGTCCGGCAATCATTCCCGCCATCTGGGGAATCAGGTTATTCTTCGACTTCAATGCGTCGAAGATTTGCTCCTCCGTCACATTCTGCTTCTTCAGTTCCTTGAAGAGCGCGGAGAAGAAGTCCACCACGAACATCAGGGCTTGCATCACCAGCGATTTGCGTGCCATATGGCACCTCCAGTATTGTGGTTTTCCATCACTCCGTCGTTTGGTCGGGAGCATCGGAAAAACCATTGGGAAAGAACGACATCGTTATACTATGACAATTTGTACATGTCAAGCATATCCTCACTACTACCTCTAGTGTACCAGCTTCGCCACAAAAATCGGCTCCTTCTGCTCCGCAGTAGAGAGCACCTAAGAATTCAGTTTGAAAGGAGCCTCGGCGCAATTAGGACGATTTAGATATATATCCAACTTCGCCACAAAAACAGACCCCCCGTACCCCCGTATCGCAGTTCCAATAGCGTCCACGAGGGCGCGCAAACCTAGAAACCCTGATACCATCGGGGTTTCTTTTTGCACCCCTACGGGATGTTGGAACTACTCAAGATTTTTATAAAAATCGGCGGGCCTCACTCTCGTTATAGGGAGTTGACGCTCAAAGAGGTCGGAGTCTTATCCGACTTAAGCTGGGTTATCCTAAAATTATTTTATACCCACTATTCCTGTAACATCCAACGGCCGTTCCATAAAACCATTAATCAGTCTTCTCTTGCAATGTTCCGCAAGCGCCTTGCGTGCTTGATCCTTTTTATCTTCTGAAACTAGGTTCCACAGACTCACTGACTGAAAATAGGCAATCGCGTGGTCGAGCGTAAAATGCTCGCTAACTTCTTTTTTCTCCTTGGTGACTTTTTGGAACCCACCCTCCTGAAGAATATTCTCCGGGTCATAATGCCTCTTTGCATCGGGAATTTCGCATGAAATAAATGGTTTTAATATCATACGGTATTCCTTTTTGAAATTGCCGGAATCGTTCTTGTTCACTACGAAAAATATTCCACCGGGCTTCAATACCCTCTTTATCTCTTTCACTGATTCCCTGTCACAGAACCAATGAAATGCACTAAAGGCAGTAACCGCATCAAACGTTTCGTTGGAAAATGGCAGATGATTTGCAGGAGCGATGCAGTACGTTGCCTCACTTTCGTTTTTTTCTTCTGCAATCCGAATCATCTCCGGATCATTGTCGGCCCCGAAAATCTTTGCACTAGGCCGTAACAATTGCCGGGTCGAAATCCCCGTCCCACATCCAAGGTCTAACACCTTCGGCTGTTCACAGACGACTAATCGCCAAAAGCAATCAATAGTCTCTTGAGGAAATCCTTGTCGGGCTTCATCGTATTGCTTCCCTAGATTTCCAAACTTTCCGTACCCTGGTTTTGCCTTGGTCACTTGTCGCACAGTTATATTCTACCACGCGGCTCCCTTCAGATATTGACAAAATATAAATATAATGTATTATGTGCGCAGAAACAGAGCCTATTAAGGGCTTTAACAATTCATTTAGACAACTGAGAGGGGTATTGTATGGAACGTCTAGCACGGTGGCAATCTCATATCACGAGTGTTCGAAGGGATAGGCTCGTGACCTACAGCGTCAATCAGGAGAAGATAATAAGAACGTTCTCGTATGAGGCGATGGTCTACTTCTTGTTGTTTGGAAAACAACCGTCGCGCGTCACGGCAAGGATGCTCCGAGCCGTCATTCTATCCCACTGCAGCCATGGTATTACCGGACAAAGCACACTTGCGGTTCGCATGGCGACCGATTGTCGTTCGCCGTTTCTCAACGCCGCGCTAGGAGGGTTCTTGTTGGTTCAGGCACCTTTCATCAAGGAGGACTCGAGATGGCGATGAAAGAGCTCCAATCTGCGCTAGCAGCTCCGAGTATTGAGAAATATATTGCCGACAAGCTCTCAAGGAAGCAAATAGTCTACGGTTACGGGCATCGTTTTCACAAACATGATCCGCGCGCCCGTTGCTTAATGCAATTGTGTCGCCGGCATTCTTTCCTGGGTCCTCACGTAAGGGCGGCAATGAAGATTGACCAAATTCTGGGAAAGAGGAAGCAGATTCACATGAACATCGAAGCAGCGTGTGGATCTATTCTCCTGGATATAGGATTCCCGTCGGAGATCGCCGCGTTAATCATACTCATCGGTCGAGGTCCAATGTTCGCCGCAGCGTACATGGAGCGACTTGCATCCTCACGAAAAACCTTCCAGAAGGTAAAGGTGTTTGATCTTATACCAACACGAAGAGGGCGACGACATGCCTAGATCATTGGTGTATGCGGTAATCCCAGCGCGTGGCGGATCAAAAGGACTCCGTGGGAAGAATCTCAGGTTGCTCCACGGCCAACCGCTCATCAGTTACATCATTCGTGCCGCGCTTCAAGCACAAACAATCGACAGGGTATTCGTCTCAACAGAGAACGATGAAATAGCGAGGGTTGCCATGCGGTACGGAGCGAAGGTCATTCGACATCCCAAGTCGCTTTCGACCTCAACCACGTCAACGTTCGGCGTCATCCGGCGTGCGGCAAAAATATTCAAAAAGAAGTGGCGCCGCCCCGACGTATTGGTGACCATGCGGGCGACTTCCCCACTTTGTGAGCCAACTGACGTCGATAATGCCGTAAGGCTGCTCTTCAGAAAAAATGCTGATTCGGTAGTAAGTGTCGCAAAGTCTGACGTTCACCCTCTCCGGATGCTCAGGAAGAATCGAAAGAAGGAGCTGGAGCATTTCGACAAGCGGAGTAGCGAACGGAATTTTCCCCATCGCCGTCAGTCGTTCGGTGACGTGTACATCAGGAATGGTGCAATCTACGCCACGAGGACTGAGGTTATCGAAAGGGGCAGCCTGTGGGGGAAACATTGTGTTCCTTATGTGATGCCGAAAGAGCGTTCTGTGAACATCAACGACTGGATTGACTTCTTGCTAGCGGAATCGCTTCTAAAGCAACGCGTAAAGCCGCTATCGTGATACGATAGCGGCTTTTTATTCCAGAATATAGTGAGACTGAAACAGATTTTATTATTCTCCAGTCGCAGTGTCAGGTACGGTACCTAAACCCAGCCTCGCCACGAAAACAGAGTCCTTCTGCCTTCGTATCGCAGTTCCAATAGCGTCCACGAGAGCGCGCAAATGTTTTTTGCCGCCTCCTTTGTGGGGCGGCATGAAGCATCTATCGGTCTTGCGTGTTACAAATATCCGGACGCCAGCGTGGTAGATTAAGCGCCGACCACTCGGTTACGCCACCCTTGATACTGTAAGCTCTAACGCCCTCTCTCGCAGGAGCGCCGCCACAACCCTTGCCCGTATTCCCATGGGACACACGAGGAGCACCTCCCGATTTTTCCATTGTTTTGAAAACTTCGAAAGATTACCAGTAATAGCATTCGAATCCATACGCTTTGACCCGGGGAGACGGAAGTGGATAAATTCTCCATGCGGCCGGACATCGATAATGGATACTCCTTGCCGCAGGGCAACATCATGGCCCTCCTTGATCTGCGCCCACGCTTTTTGGGGAGGTACCGGGTACGCCATTTCATATGCGTCGCGAGGATCCACATCGAAGCCTAAGAAGGTGGTCCCGGTCTTCCGCTTCGGAGGTCTTATCTCCCCGGGCTTGTTCATCAGTAGTTCCTCGTGTTCAATGCCTGGGAAATGGGAGGCATCGAGATACTCAAAGTACTCCTCGATATACGGGAACGGACCGTCGGGGCAGATGAAAACCGCGACAATTTCACCGTTCTTGCCCCGCAAATCATTAAGCCCTCCTTCGCTCTTCCGCTTTGAGAAAAACTGCAGCAACCCTTGAAGCGCGAGGCCGGAACTTGGCCCGGCGACAACGCCCGCCCGGCACAATTCCAAGCTCTTTTCGTACGATTCTTTCGTACCGACCTCTTCGATATGATCGGTCGCCTGTCGCCAGTCGAAAGCGATTTCTCGGAGAAGATTCGGGGTTCTCACCCCCGGCACGGGATTATTGGGGAGCCGCGCAACACCGACTCTCACGATCTTCGTTGTTCGTTTCTTGAGATACCCTCCGGCGCCCACCATCGTTCCCGTCGTACCGAGACCGGAGCAGAATACGCGGATCTTCCCTTCCGTCTGTTCCCATATCTGCGGCCCCGTCCATCGTTCGTGCGCACCCGGGTTCGCTTCGTTGTCATACTGCCCCGGGTTGAACCATCCCCTACGCCTGCCGATTCGCTTCGCCCTGTAGATGCCGCTCTCCTTATCCGCAGGATCCGGACAGATCGGCTCCTTGTTCACTACGATCTCCGTCCCAAAGAAGCGGAGTAGTTGGAGCTTGCCCCACGTTACCTCGTGCGACACGATGGCCCTTGTTTTCGGGATCCCGAACAGCCTCCCGATCACCGCCAAGGAGAAAACGGTGTTTCCAGAGGAGTTTTCGATCAGCGACCGTATACCGCCCAATCCCTTGGTGCCCCCTCGTTCGAGAAGCATGTTATAGGCCGGAAGAGATTTCACGTTCGCGAGCGGCAGGAAATTCATAAGCTTCGCAAAGACGCGAACTCCGTCTTCGGCAAATGGGTTGAGATGCGACGGAATCTCCACCAACGGGAGGGGCGGGCTGCGGTCGGGATTCAGGAAATCCTTCACAGCCTCCGGACCGGCGAAGACGTTAAACGGTTTTTCGGTTTTGGGAGCGTGTTTTGACATAGTTCTCAAAATCGAACGTTTCGTCTATCTGCTTCGTGAGGTCGCCGTACCGTTCGGCGATAAACCCCTGCGCAACGTAGCGACGGTGTAGCTCGTAAAGCTTCCGAAGCCGCTTTTTGTAGTCCGGAGTGATTGAGAAAAGCCTTCTTTCGATGTGCGCCAACAGGGTTTTATTTTCTCCTTCCAACAAATCGACGTTCAGCGCACCGCCTTCCTGGTCCTTCCTACGTAGATATGCAGATTCTTTGAAAAGCCCGAGGAGTTTTTCCGCCGGGATGGCTTTCTTTATGAATTCCGCGTCAGTTTGGGACCGCACCTTGTTGCCAACCACAAAGAGTGAATCGTAGACCCCCGCTTCTAGGGCAAGCTTCCGGTATTGCTCGAATACCTCGAGGCCCCGCTTCGTCGGCTCAACGGTGAGCACGAGCATCTCGAATTGCGCGTGGAGCGTGTTTGCAAAGGCATCAATCCCAGCGACCATATCGGTCACAACGACGCCAGAAGCATCCGCAAGGTGAGAGAGGATGTTCTCAAGGATTGCGAGATTGTTGTGATAACAGCTGGCGCCGATCTCCTCGCTATCGTAGGTTCCGACGACCAGCAACCGCAGTTTCTCATCGCCCGAGCCAAATCGGGAAAGGACGGGGTCCTGAGGATCGTCCAAATATATGAGATTCGATTCGGCGGTAGGCGGGGTCGTTTTGCGGAATTGCGCAAGGCCTTTAATGCGTGTATTCCCGCCTTTTAAGTGCGTCTTGATGACCCTTGCCGCATCGGGATGCGAGATATGCCTCTCAATCGGCAGCTCGGCTTCAAACCCCAAGAGCCCCCCGAGGTGCATATTCAAATCCGCGTCAATGGCGAGCACCGGATGTTTCCTATTGATATATTCGGCAAAGAGAGCGGCCAGCGTTGTTTTCCCCGAACCTCCCTTGCCTACAAAAGCAATCCTCATGCCCCTAACGATACAGACCACACTCTTCGAATACAAGTTATTTGCAAGTAGTTTGCATTTAGATATAATGGGAAAATGCCAAAGAAAGATTTTTTCCGCGACATATTGAGAAAAAGCGGCTATAAAGCAACACCTTCCCGGCTCGCGATTCTTGGCGTCTTTAAGGAAACGAGAAATCCGATGAGCGCCCAGGAGATTATCGACGCGCTTCCCTCGGATACCGACCAGGCCACCGTCTATCGGACGCTCAAGCTATTGAATGAGAAAGGAGTCATCAAGCAAATCGACCTGCGGCACAACCATGCCCATTACGAACTTGCCGACCTGAAGGAGCACCATCACTTGGTGTGCGTGCGCTGCGGTAGGATCGAGGACGTGCACCACTGCGGCGCCCTGGCTGTTCAGGACGCAGTTCTCAAGAGCTCGAGGCACTTTGCGGAAATCAGCAGCCATTCGCTTGAGTTCTATGGCATTTGCACTGCCTGCGTCAAAAAAAGCGAGGCTGCGCATGTCGCTCCCCATCGCAGTGCACCGCTCTAGTAGACCACCCATGAAGCATTTCATTCGACACCTGAATCGTCGTCGGAGAATGTACCTTGAGATAGCTCTTGCGGTCATCGTCATTGTCGGGTGTTCCCTCTTGTATCGCGCGGAGGAAACGAACATTGATGCCTATCTCGCGACGACATTCCCAAGCCCTGCGATCAGTCTCGGTGAGGTTATCTCGGTCAGCCCAGCGACAGGTACGATAGGTGCCTATCCCACCTCCCACGTCTCGGTATTATTGCTGACGGGCATGGATACAGGAACGACAACCCAGATTACCAGCCAGTCAGGGGATAGTTCGGTCAAGAATAGCTATCTCCAAGTGGTCCCGGGCGAGAAGGTCCTCCTCGCGAAAGACGACATGAGTCGTTCTGGCGGAGAGTCCTACTACATCACCGACCGATTCCGATTACCGGCGATCCTTTTTATCATCCTTCTGTTTGTTGCGGTGGCGGTACTGTTCGGGCGACTACGGGGATTCACCTCTATTGTGGGATTTGGAATAAGCGTCGGAGTGCTTGGATGGTACGTGGTGCCCCAAATTCTGGAGGGCACCGATCCCCTCACCGCTTGTCTTATCGGAGCAGCGGGGATTGCACTCGTATCGCTCTACCTTGCACACGGGTTCAACACGCGAACGACTCTCGCGCTCTGTGGGACATTAATTGCACTGGCCGTTTCTGCACTCCTCGCCATTCTTTTCGTCTCAGCTTCGCGGCTCGTCGGTCTGGCGACCGAAGAGTCGTTCGCGGTGGCAATCGGGAACGGCACCAGTTTAAGCCTCAGGGGCATTCTTCTCGGAGGCATCATTATTGGGACTCTTGGCGTATTGGACGACGTGACGATCGGACAGTCCGCCACGGTCGCAGAACTCAATGATGCCAACCCAACACTGGGCTTCAGGGAGTTGTATCGGCGGGGAATGTCGGTGGGTCGAGAGCACATCGCCTCACTCATCAACACGTTGTTCCTCGCGTACGCGGGTGTTGCCCTGCCGATCATCCTCTATATTGCAGCTTTCCAGAGCAAAATCCCGCTATGGCTCACGGTGAACGGTGAACCAATCGCCGAGGAGATTGTCCGCACCATGGTGGGGAGCATCGGCATCATCTTTGCTGTTCCTATCACCACGGTTCTCGCGGCTTACTACTACGGCAAACACATACATAGAAAGAAAGAGGGTGTATAATAAAGAAAAGGTCGTGGGAGTATTCTCATAACCATGCCAAAGAAAGCGAAGAAGAAGGTGCGGAAAACGGGACCTAAGCATATGTACCTCTGCGCGTGCGGTCGCGGCACATGTCGATGCCGCCCCTGCAAGTGCAAGTGCAAGAAGGGGGTCTGCGTGTGCGTTTGTAAGTGAAAACCACGGCCGCCAGGGAGATCCTGGCGGTTTTTGGTTACAAGAGGGATGTCCGAATCAGCACGCCTACATAGATCCCAAGTAAAGCAAAACCAAGCCCAGAAGAAAGGCAACGATTCCTCCGAAGATGAGTACGCCCTCCTTGTTGCACTTCTGATACAGCGTAACGGCGGGGCCAGGAAGGAGAAGGAGAAAAGCTCCTTTGATGACCGTGAGCCACCCAAGGACCGTGATGAGTAACGGGAGACCGGAGGTCCAGGTGTTGTTCATCACGACAATCACGGCACCCATGGTCAAAATGAGGAAGCTCCACAGCCACAAGAATCCACGGTCCTGAGTTACCTTTCCAAGGGCGGTCGACATAGTCTTTCTGTCGATCACCACTGATAGACCCATGACCGCGAAAATAATACCCAGTGCCTGAGTGATAGCGACGGCGACGTTCATATATTTTATGTTAGTGGTAACGATACACCACCGGCCTTTCTATTATTATAACGCTATTGGGAACATTCGCTCCGCGGGTACGATCCGGACCCACTCTAACCCATCGACCGTTGACTAAGTCCGTTTGCAGCCAGGTCCGGTATACGAATAGGCTCCTTCTGCTCCCGTATTCTGGTTCCAATAGCGTCCACGAGGGCGCGCACTAATAATTGATCTAGCTAGATATAAAAACCGCCGAAATTTACTCGGCGGTTTCTATTTTATCCTGCCTGAATATCTGAATATTACTCCTATTGCCCCGTTCCAAACCCCACGTCATCGAGATACCAGGTGGTGGCGGTGCCGATACCCCCGATATAGATGCGGGTGAGCTGGAAGCCTGCAGGGAGCTTGTAGTTCGCGAGGGGAATCGAGACTTCGGTCCACTGGTTGGCCCCAAGGGCGGGAGTGGGGGCTCCATAGAGGCCCGAAGGGCCTTGGAGGGTGGTGTGAAGCGTGATAGGGGTCGTGGGGTACACCCAGAACTGGAAGGTGGTGTAGCCGGAGATCGATTGAGGAGAGGTCCAGGACTGGAAGCTCACGGAACCTGTGGGCTGGGAAACCGCCTTGATGGAGGCGCTGCCGGAGTGGACCTGCGCGGTGGAGTTGTACGTGTAGACTCCGCGGAAGGAGGCTTTCTGCCAGGGGGAAAGGAGGGAGTCCTGGTAGACGGAGAGGGAGGGGGAAGAACCGGAGGGAGGGGTGGGAGGGGGTGGCGTGGAGACGGGTGGCGTGGAGACGGGTGGCACAGGGGCAGCGCTTCCACTACTCACCTTCTCAAGTTTGCTGCCGTCAGACCAGCCTGTCGTTCCATCCGAATACGCGATCTTCCAGAAGGTGTAGCCAGAGGCAGCATCAGGGGAGGGACCCGCGAGGACAGTGCCTTGGGCACCTGCCACCTCGCACTTGTAGATGTTCGAGGGGATGGTGGGATTGTCGCGGGCATTCAGACAATCTGTTGTGAGAACGACGCGAATCGTGTCTCCAATCGTGAAAGCACCGCCACCACCTCCTCCGCCTCCGCCACTACTCACCTTCTCAAGTTTGCTGCCGTCAGACCAGCCTGTCGTTCCATCCGAATACGCGATCTTCCAGAAGGTGTAGCCAGAGGCAGCATCAGGGGAGGGACCCGCGAGGACAGTGCCTTGGGCACCTGCCACCTCGCACTTGTAGATGTTCGAGGGGATGGTGGGATTGTCGCGGGCATTCAGACAATCTGTTGTGAGAACGACGCGAATCGTGTCTCCAATCGTGAAAGCACCGCCACCAACGACAGCTGGCGCCAGGACCGTCACCGGCTGCGAAGTCGCGGTGTTGCCCAGGGAGTCCGTGGCCTTCACGGTCAGAGTGTGGGAGGAACCGGCAGGAAGTCCGGAGGTGTTCCAGGAGAGGGTGTAGGGGGAGGTGGTGTCGGTGCCGATACTGGTACCGTCCACGAAGAACTGCACGCTTGCGAGGGTGGCGCCTGTCCCATGAGCCGAGGCGGAGGCGGCGAGGGTCACCGTACCCTGGACCGTGGCGCCCGAGGAAGGGGCGGTGAGGGAGACCGAGGGGGCGCTCGGGAGGGCGGTGTTGCTCACCGTGACCGCATAGCCCTGCGTGGTCGCACAGTTGCTGTGGGTGTCACAGGCTTTCTCGGAGAGGGTGTGAGAACCGTTCGAAACACTGGTGGTATCCCAGGAGGCGGTATAGGGACTCGTGGTGTCGGTCGAGAGGAGGGAGCCGTCCACATAGAAGGAGAGGGAGGAGACCGCATCATCGGGATCGGAGGCCGTGGCACTCAAGGTCGCGGTGCCGGAGAGGGTCGCGCCCACGGCAGGCGCGGTCGGGGTGATGGTGGGAGCGGTGGTGTCGGCTCCGACGGTGCTCACCACCGTCACGGTGATGCCGGGGGTCGAGGCACAGTTCCCGTGGGTGTCGCAGGCCTTCGCGGAGAGGACATGGGAGGAACCATTGGGGAGGGAGGCGGTGTTCCAGATGGCCTGATACGGGGAGGTGGTATCGGTGCTGATGATCGTGGAACCGTCGTAGAAGGTGACGGAGGAGACCGCGTCATCCACGTCCGAGGCGCTTGCAGAAAGAGAGACGGATCCTGTGACCGAGGTACCGTTCTGAGGCCCATTCAGGGTGACGGAGGGGGCGGTGGTGTCGGTGCTAATGGGACCGCCGGTCGTACGCATTAGGACGTAAACCGCGAAGTCGGAACTTGTGTGCGAAATAGGGCGTGAATCGTTACCCACCTTGGGCGGAAGGGTGCCCCCCAGCGGTATCGAAATGGTGCCACCATTCCAAATGCCCGAGGCCACGGCGGGTCCGAAGTAGTTCTGCGCATCTTGAACGGTGTAGGAATTCCCCAGCGACAAGATCCCAGTCGGGTCCACGCTGACGGGGCTGGTCCCCTGCCAGTACGCGACGATGTTGGCCCGGCCCGCCTCGTACTTATTGGGGCGGATGAACACCTTGCTCGTCGCCGGCTTGGCCGTCGTCGCAGCGTTGCCAGAGGGGATGGGGTCGTTCGTCACCGAGGTATCGTAAATCGTGTTCCCGCTGAAGGTCATGTTCGTATTGTTGTTGAGGGTCAGCGTCCCCCCCGCCATATAGTTTCCGGTAACCACAGCCCCTATCGTACCCAGCGCCCCGTAGCCGATGGGGTAGGCCATGAAAAACATGTTCGTCCCGGCGCCGCCCTGGCCGTCGAGATAGATCATGTTGTTCTCGATGACGGGATTTTGAGCGACGGCCGTTGCGCCGAGCAGAAAGTTACGCTCCCCGCCGTTGACAGCGACGTTCCCGTTGAACGTGATCCCGTCCAGAAACCCGCTTTCGGCGTACGCGTCTATGTTCGTCGAATACGCGCGCAGGAATATATTGTCGGCGACGGTCTTGGAGCCGGTATTCTGAATGGTTTGGATGTAAATGCCATGCCCGTGCGGCCGATCGGGGCCGGTCCAGCCATTGTCGTAAACGACGTTCCCGTAATACTCGGCTTGGTCGGCCTGCTGCCATGCGCTGAAGCCCTGCCGCGTGTCGTGAACAATGCAGTTGATGAACTTCATGCCCGGGTGCAGGCTTCCCTGATCGATCACCATGCCCTCGCCGCTGGGCAAGATACTGGGCTTGGGCCAGGAGGGGTTCGGCACGCCCTTCGAATCGGGCCAGTAATTAGCCAGGCTCACAGGGATCCCAGAAATATCCTTGACGGGGGAAGAGCTCATGACCTCAAGACCCCAAAGCCAGGTATAGGACCCGCTCACCAGGAAAACGGGATTGCCGTTGGAATTTCCTCCGTCGATAGTGGCCCGCTGGCCGTTGTAGTTGCGGACGATAATAGGGCTGGATGCGGTCCCGTTAAGATTCGAAGTGAAGGTTCCGAAATACGTTCCTCCCAACAGCCAGATTGTATCGCCCGCATGGACGCTAGACGGCTGGTTCAGCGCCGTCTGGAGATCCCACGGACTCGACTGCGAGCCGCTGCCTCCCGAACTTCCGTTCGGGGATACGTACCACTGGGACGCCGCATGTACCTCGACCGGCGGCAGAACCGTTGCCGCTCCTACCGAACCGACGACTACCGCGCACACGAACAGGAGAATGGAAAACTTCTTCATGGTTGGGTTAAAAAAGGAGACCTTTTGATTGACTGGGTATATTATACATCGCCACGAATGGGATTCCATACGTTTAAAGTGCATAATCCCAAAAGAAAAGGAGGCGCCGCGGCGTCTCCTTGTGATTCATACAATATCAGGCCAGAAAGCGTTATCGAGCGCCTCTCATCCGCTGTTCTAGTTCACGTCGAAGCTGCGCGCGGTATCGTTCCTGTGCTCCACCAATAAGTCTCTCGGTAGACCACGACGACGGTCTCTTGAAGCCTTGCGGCAGCGGGAGAAGTTGAAGCGCCACATCGACCATCCGGGCCTCGGAGGTCAGCGCCCTCAAAGGATCTTTCTCGGCGTCTTCCCGGTACCACATCCGCAGTTCGTGGAGAAGGAGAATAGCAAGCGTGCGTTTGCTGGCGCGTTTGAGAGAAAAAACGGGGCGCACCCGGCTTGGAATCGGCGCCTTCCTCCCCGCAGCTTCTTCAAAGAGCCTCTGTGGTCTGAAAAAGTCGGGATTATACATATCCGGCATCGGCATAATGCCGATTGCCGATTCTAACAACACGCTCCTAAAGCCGCGACCCATCGAGACTCCACCCGCGTCGTGGGACTGCCACAGTTGACGAAGGATGAGTCTCGCCACCTGCTCATTTGTCAGCGTAGAAAGTGACTGGTGCACGGAACCTCCGTTTTATAAAAGTGGTTTCTGCTTTGTTTCTACCACCCAGCCCCGCAAATATCAACCTATTAGAATATCAGAGCCGGGTCCTAAAGCAGGGGTGGCCTGTGCTAATATATCTCATGGAGGAATTGTTTAAGCCGTCTATGCCTCGTTTGTGGAAATTCATCGTCGTCATTGCCGCCCTCGCGGTGCTCATTGTTTTCTATAAAAGCGAATTGGGCGCGCCGGGGGGCGGCACCGGAATCGAGATATTCTCCGTCCCGCTCCACAGAACACGCGCGGAGGTCGTGCAGAGCCTTGTCATGGCGGGGTTCGTGAAGCACGCCTGGGCTCTGGACCTTGCGCTCACGCTCCGCGGGGCCCCGGTCGCGATCGTGCCGGGGGGATACAACCTTTCAAAATCTATGAATGTGTGGAGCGTGGCCGGCGTCCTGCTCTCCAAGTCCTCGCTCGTGTGGGTCACGGTCCCCGAAGGGCTCCGGAAGGAGGAGATTGCGGGGCTTCTTGCGGACGCGCTCGGGTGGACCGAAGCGCAACGGACCGAATGGATTGCACTCGATACCGCACAGAACTCCGACTATTTCGAGGGCGTCTACTTTCCTGAAACCTACCTCCTGCCGGCCAACGACAACGGGCCGGACGTGGCCGCTCGCCTCATCGCCAAATTCAACGAGAAGTTCGCGCCGCTCGCGCCCGCATTCGCGAAACAAAATGTGAAATGGACCACCGCCGTGAAAATTGCTTCGCTCGTCCAGCGCGAGTCCGCGGGGCCCGATGACATGCCGCTCATCGCGGGTATCATCTGGAACCGGCTCCTCAAGAACATGCCTCTGCAAATCGACTCGACGGTCCAATACGCGCGGGGCGATACGGGGAAAGGTTGGTGGGCCCCCATCACTCTCGCGGACGAGAAGATCGACTCCCCTTACAATACCTACCTTCATACGGGGTTGCCGCCCCACCCCATCGCGAACCCGGGGTTCGAGGCGCTCGCGGCGGTCCTCACGCCCACGACGACAACCTGCCTTTATTACCTCCACGACGCGAATCGGCAGATCCACTGCGCGGCGACGTACGCCGAGCACCTCCAGAACATCAATACCTATCTCTCCCCTAGCAATCCCTGAACCTAGAAACCGTCTCTATTCCTCTTTCTCGTAGAGCCGTCCGATGCCCAGGATATCCGCTTCATGGAACGGTCGCCCGATGAGCTGGAACCCAATGGGGAGCTCCTTGCCCCCCAAGGGGTAATTTTTTACCGGCAGGGAAAGGGCGGGAATCCCCGCGAGGTTCGTCTGCGTCGTGAAGATGTCGGAAAGATACATCGCGAGAGGGTCTGAGAGCTTCTCGCCGAACTTGAACGCGGGCGTCGGCGAGACGGGCGCGAGAATGACATTCACTCCGCCCCCCGCGGGATCGAAGGCGCGGTCGAAATCCTCTTTGATCAGCCGACGCACCCGCTGGGCCTTGGCGTAGTAGGCGTCATAGTAGCCGGAGGACAGCACGAAGGTGCCGAGGAGGATGCGACGACGGGGCTCCGGGCCGAACCCTGCTCCGCGCGTTTTAAAGTAGAGTTCCCGAAGACTCTTCGCGTCCTCCGCGACCGCCGGGATGCCGGGGTAGCGGACTCCCTCGAACCGGGCGAGGTTCGTCGAGACCTCGGCGGGCATGATGATGTAGTAGACCGAGAGCGCGTACTTCGTGTGCGGCAGGCTAATCTCCTTGAAGGTGAGCCCGAGCGACTTCAGCCGCTCCACGGCCGCCTCGATGCCCTTCGAAACCCTGGGATCGATCCCCTCGATGAAATATTCCTTCGGAATGCCGACCACCATCTTCTTCGCCTTCTCCGGCGCGAGGGGAGTGTTTTCGAACTTGAAGTCCGTGCTCGTCGCGTCCAGGGGGTCCTGCCCCCGGATGGCGTTGAAGAGAAGCGCGGCATCTTCCACCGTCCGGGCGAGGGGCCCGATCTGGTCCAGGCTCGATCCCATCGCGATGAGGCCGAAGCGGGAAACGGCACCGTAGGTGGGGCGAAGCCCCACGATCCCGCAGAACGCGGCGGGCAGACAGATTGAGCCGCTCGTGTCGCTCCCCAGCCCCGCGAGCGCGAGGCCGGCGGCCACTGCGGCGGCGGACCCTCCTGACGAACCGCCGGGCACGCGGGTCGGATCATAGGGGTTCTTGGTCACCTTGAACGCCGAGTATTCGGTGGAGGAACCCATCGCGAACTCATCAAGATTCGTTTTCCCCAAAAAGACCGCATCGGCTTCCTTGAGCTTCCGGATGACGGTCGCGTCGTAGCTCGCGCGGTAGTGCTCGAGCATCCGCGAGGCGGCCGTGGCGGGCGCTCCCTCGATGAGAATGTTGTCTTTCACCGCGAGCGGCGCTCCCGCGAGCGGCCCCAGATGTTCCCCTTCGGCGAGCGCGCGATCCACGCGGCCGGCCGCCGCCACCGCGTCGTCCTTCAGAAGCGTGAGGTAGGCGCCGAGCTCTCCGTCACGCGCCTCGATCGCCTTGAAATATTCCTGGGTCGCCTCGAGCGCCGAAAACTTGCCGGCGCGGAGACCCTCTCCAAACGAACGGAGTGTGAGAGCGTTCGTATCCATTATTCAAAAACCGGCGGGACTTTCAGGAATCCCTGCGCGGGTTTCGGAAGCGCCTGCACGGCCTTCTCGGATGCCACGCGGGGATGCTCCTCGCCCTGGAACACGTTCTCCAGGGAAGTTCCGCCCGCCATCGGCGCGACGGTCGTGGTATCAAGCTCTTTGAGCTCCTCAAAGTGCGCCAAAATCTTCTCCAGATCCTCCAGGATCTTCTTCTCTTCCGCTTTCGAGACCTCAATACGGGCAAGCTCCGCGAGATTTTCCAGCTCTTGGGGAGTGATCATGATTTCGTGGATGTGCTTCTAACCTTAGGGGGTCGGGCCTTGCCTGTCAACGAAGAAGCTTCAGAAACTCCTCCTCGCGGAGCACGGGAACACTGAGGGTGCGCGCGCGCGCGTACTTAGAACCCGGATTCTCCCCCACCACGACGTAAGAGGTCTTGGGGGAAACGGTCTCCGAGACCTCGCCGCCGGCCGCCCGGATGCGCTCCTTGGCATCTTCCCGCTCCAGAGTGCGGAGTGTTCCGGTGAGAACGAAGGTCTTCCCCGCGAATTTTCCTTTCCGACCGGCCGCCTTCGGTGCCTCCACCTCGACGCCCGCGTCCGCGAGTCGCTCGAGAAATTTTATATTGCGGGCGTCGCGGAACCACGCATAGATGCTCTCCGATACCTTGGGACCGATGTCCGACACGCGCTCCAGGTCCTCGCGGCCGAGCTTCGTGTAGCGCCCGATGAGCTCGGCAATCCCGTTCTTCTGCTTCCCGAGCGAGAACGTGGCGGCCAGAAGGTTCGCGGTCTCCTCCCCCACGTGCAGAATCCCGAGAGAGAAGAGGAATCGCGGGAGCGTGACGCTCCGTTTCGCGCGGATCTCATCCACGATATTCTCAGCGGATTTTTCCCCGAAATGCTTGAGAACCATAATGTCGCCTTTGTGGAGACTGAAGAGATCCGCGGCGTCCGTGATGAGCCCTTCATCCAGGAACCGGTCCAGAATCTTCGGCCCCAGCCCCTCGATATTGAACGCGGGTCGGGCCACGAAGTGGTAGAGGTGCTCGCGCAGGCGCGCGCCGCAACGGGAGTTCGAGCACCGCAGGATGGCTCCTTCCTTCACCACCTTCGAACCGTCCACCGGACAGCGCGTCGGCATCTTGAACGGCCGCTCCTTGCCCGTCCGAAGGTCCCGAAGGACCTCTTGGACCTGCGGGATGACGTCCCCCGCCCGGGTCACGACGACGGTGTCGCCCACGCGCACGTCGAGGCGTTTGATCTCGTCGAAATTGTGGAGTGTCGCGTGGGTGATGGTGATGCCGCCAAGCGAAACGGGCTGGAGCACCGCCACGGGGGTCAGGGCGCCGGTCCGCCCGACCTGCACCCGGATCTCCGCCACGCGCGTCGTCGCTTCGCGCGGCGAGAACTTATACGCGATAGCCGCACGGGGGGCCTTCCCCACGGCGCCCGCCTCCGCGAACGCGTGGTTCGAGTTCAGAATCGCCACCACGCCGTCGATCTCGTAGGGAAGTTCTCCGCGCTGCTTTTCCCAGCGGTCCCGGAACGCAATCGCCTCCGCGAGCGATTTCACATGCTGGTTGTGCGTATTCGTCTTGAAACCCAACTTCGCGAGCATGACGTGTTCCTCCTCGTGGGTCTTCGGCGCGAACCCCTCGACAATGGCGTATTCGAAGGAGTCGAGGCGGCGCGACGCAGTGACCTTGGGATCCAGCTGCCGGATGGAACCCGCCGCGATGTTCCGGGGATTCGCGTAGACGCGCTCGCCTTTCTTTTTCTGCTCCGCGTTCACGCGCTCGAACTCCTCCCGCGTGATGAAAACCTCTCCGCGAACCACGAGCTTTTTCGGGACCGTCACGCCCGGCTCCCGGGGGACGATACGGAGCGGAATGGCCTTCACCGTCCGAAGATTCTGCGTCACGTCCTCGCCGATCTGCCCGTCCCCGCGCGTGGACCCTTGAACAAAAAGACCGTTCTCGTAGACAAGCTCAATCGCGAGCCCGTCGATCTTCAGTTCCACATAAAGCTCCGTCTCGACGCTCCGCTTCAAATAGTTTCCGAGCCGTTCGAACCACGCGCGGAAGTCCTCCGCCGTGAACACGTCGTTGAAGGAGAGCATCGGCGCGGTGTGACGCACCTTCCGAAACTCCTTGAGGGGCGCCCCGCCCACGCGCTGGGTCGGCGAGTCGGGCGTCACGAGGTCCGGGTATGCCGCTTCGAGCTTCGCGAGCTCCCGCGTCAGCGAATCGTAGATCTCGTCGGTGACCGAAGGATCGTCGAGCACGTGATACGCATAGCGATACCGGTCGATCTCATCGCGGAGTTTATGGATGCGCCCCTCGGCCTCTCGACGGTCCATGATGCGTTAGAATGTCGCCTCAAGCGCCCGGACGGCGCTCTTGGAGTACCCTTCGGAATTCAACTGAATGGAGGGGGAAGCAGACACAATAGTCGATACAGTATAAACCTTGATATTCCCGGGGGGAGGGTCCACATCGCTGAACGTGGGGGCGGGCGGGACACCGTTGGCCGCACACCATGCATTCACGGCGGAGGTGTTGGTCAAATCCAGCCCGATCGTCGACGCGACTTTCTGCGCTGAAAAGAAACAGTAGGTTTCCCAATCTAGCCCCGCGTCAGCCGCGAAGAAGGCGCGCGCGGAATTTTCCGCGTCGTTCGCTTCGCGTATTTGATAGGTCACGAGGATGCCGGCAATGCCGGTAGCGGACAGGAGGAGCCCCCCGAGCATGAGAACGCTGAGGAGCATCACCTGTCCCCTTTTACCTCTTTGATTGTTTAAGAAATGGGTGGTCATGGAACACTAGGGAAGTTCGAACGGCAGCGTTCGGGCGCTTACCGTGGTCTGGATCATCTCCTGCTGGCCCTGGAACTGCTTGTCCGTGGGGGCCACCGTGGCTATGATCGTGACGCGCCAGGGGTCCGATGCACTGTTATGTTTCAGGACGAAGCAGAGGTTCTTCACTGCGATATTTGATGCAGTGAGCGGTTCCGGGTTCGCATTGTTCTCTGAACGGTCCACCGTTTCCGCAGCAGAGTCCCAGCTGTAATAGACGGGGACGAAACTCGCCACGCCCGGGCGAGTCCGTTCGAAATTAATCTGAGTGCCGCCCCCAGGACACCCGACACCTCCGGTCGAGAACCGGAACCCGGCGCGTATCTCGCGGGCCATCTGCTCCAGAACGAGGCTCATGTTGCTATTAACTCCGATCATGCTCGTGAGCAACCGCTGGGAACGCAGACCCTGTACGAAGATACCCACCACGAGCCCCACGACGATAGAGAAAACGGAAAGAGCGACAAGGAGTTCCACGATCGTGAACCCTCGGGAGTTTTGGAGCGAACCCTGCGATTGTTGATATTCGTGCATAAGTTTAGAGCGAACGCCAATCGTAGAAATAATCCTCAAGATCGATGCTTTGATCCGGATTTAGGAGGACCTGCGACTTCCAGGTCACGTGCGAGACCACCTTGAGGGAGTGGACGATCCCGTTCGCGTCGGGGGTCATTGATATAGTCACGGTGCGCGTATAAGGAGTTGCGCGACCGTTTCCGCTATTCTGCACATAGAACCCCTCCGGAGTAAGGTAGAGTGGTTGTGGCTGGCCGAACTGACACCCCAGCAGCCCCGCCGACGTATCCGTGTCGTAGTTCACCTGGTAAGTGCAGCTTGTAAGTCCGTACCACCAGAGATGCCCGGGACCGTTCGCGATGTCCGTATAGTTCTTATCCACGATGCTCCGCATCACCTCGATGCCCTCTGCGGCAAGGTAAGTTGCGATAAACCTCTCGCTGGTCTGCCGGTTCACCACGATGGACTGCGTGAGAAGCGAGAGCACGCCGAGAAGCCCCACGACGCCGACCGAAGCCGCGACGAGAGCTTCCAGGAGCATCTGGCCGGAACGCTGGTTGTGGGGGTTACGGAACATGCGATTCTTAGTTCGTCGTAATCTGACCTGCGTCCGAAACGACAACCCATGTCGAAACGCTCTGGCCCGCCGGCGCAAGACCGATGCGGTAGGGCAAGGAATTGCCGGACGGAGCAAACGTGGTGGGATCCGGAGGTATATAGATGAGGTCCTGCCAGCTATTGTCGTTCCCGTCTTGGAGGGTCACCAAGACCCGTGGGTCGGTGGTATAGGTTTCAAGATCCTCGTCCCGGGCTCCGACGCCCGGGACGTACTTCCCTTGGCCATGGTATCCCCCGTCCCGGCACTGGGCATTAGGGCCGTTCGCGGGATCTATGAGATCCTGGAATATGGTGAACGTGGCATTCCCCGTCGGATTCTTCACGGCGTGCACGCCGAACCCGCATGCATCCGGGTTGCTATTCAATTTCTCAATGGCGAGCGACTTGGCTCGGTAGAACATCCCCGCAATGACCGCTTGGTCCTTATCCATCGCGATCTGGACCTCGCTCGCGCGGCTATACGTGAGAAGGATGCCCGAGAGAGACGCCATCACGGCGATAACGACCATGAGCTCGATAAGAGTGAACCCTGTGCATAAATTCCGGCGCTCCGTTCCCTTCATAGACCACTCCATTATACAACAAAAATCGCCGGTCCTCCCCGGTGTTCGCCCGCATTGAACGGAGGTTAGGAGAGCCCAAAGAGACGGAAGTACCACGTAAGGATCACGGAGCCGAGAAAAACCGTGAGCGCGGAGGCGAGAACGAGAAAGGGCGCGAACGGAAGCCGGTCTTTCATCCGCTTCCGACGCCTGAGGAGCGCCACAAGACCGACAGCGCCTCCGATGAAAAAGGAGAGGAGTACTACGAATGCGATGTCGGGCCAACCAAGAAGTACGCCTATCGCAAACCCGAGCTTCACGTCTCCGAACCCCATCGCGCGTCCGCGGCTCAAGCCCCAGAGCAGCCCGAAGGAGAGGACACCGACCGCCGCGCCCAGCACCCGGTTCCAAAAAATGCTGTTCACGGGGTTGAAAAGAAGGACGTAGGGTCCGAGGAAGGAGCTGCTCGTGGGCGGAAGCGCCGCGCCATGGAGCGCGGTGAGCCCGGCGACGAAAATACCAATGAGGAGCACGCCGAATGTGAGCTCGTTCGGGATGACGTAGGTCCGGAGATCGATCGCGGCGATGAGAAGCCACGCGAGGAACGCGAGAACCCAGGCACCCACGAGCCCGTAATACCAACCCGGCGCCAAGGCCACCGCAAAGACCGCATTTGGAATCCAGTAAAGATGGTTAAAAACGAGAGGGACCGCGACGAAGATCACTCCGGAGATCAGTTCCACGAGCGGATACTGGAGTGTGAGACGCGCCCGGCAGGTCCGGCACCGGCCCCGAAGGGCAAGGAAGCTAAGAACGGGGATTAGCTCTCGAAGAGTGAGGGTTCGCCCGCAATGAGGGCAGTGAGAGCGGCCACCGAGATGCCGAAATGAAAAAAGCGGCCCCTCAGGGTCGTAGCGCAGGATAACGACGTTCAGGAAACTCCCGACATTCGCGCCAAGAATGAAGAGGAGCGCAAAGAGAATGACCGCCATGGGCCGCGGCTACCGTCCCGGGACGCCGAGCGCGACGCAGTAGGCTTTCGTATCTCCACAGACGCACGTTGGAGCGGGAAGGACCGGACTATTGCGGGGCCCGACGTTGTAGGCGATGTTATCGGTCGGTTTCCAGCTCGGGATATCTGTCGTGAGATTATTCTCCAAACAGTCACCGATCACGTAGCTGTCGCGCGAAAGCTGATAGTACTGGTATTGACCGCCCTGGGGATCCTGCGGCATGCCGGGGATGGCGGGGGTGCTTGCGTTGTAAAAAATATCTTGGGTGGGATACATCCCGTTCTCCGAGTGATAGGCCTCGAGACCGTTTTGGATCTCCCGTATGTCCGCGATGCGACGGGCGTCACGGGCGCGGCTCCGCGCGGTGCCGAGCCCCACGAGGATGGTGGAGGAGAGGAGCCCGATGATGGCGATGACCACCAGCATCTCGATGAGGGTGAACCCCGCGCGCCGCCCGGAAGTACTGTGCATCGTTAGTTAGCTGATATAGCTCGGCCTATTCCCTCTATTATAGCACATCGCGCCTCACGAACCCGACAGCACGCCACCTTCTATGCACTGAGCATTGGGGTCTCCTTGGCACGTGAGAGGGTTTCCGTCCTGGTCCGCAGGATCGCACGGTAGCGTGCCGTTCAAGCTCACCCCAGTGGCATTCTCAAGCAATGCGCCAACAACGTAAGCCTGGCCGTCAGGACGCTGGCAGTAATAGTAAGGGTCGCCACCCTGAGGGTCGTGGGGAAGCGTACCGTTACTCGTGAGAGAGAGAAACTCGCTCGGCGGGGGGTATCCTTTTGTCGGCGTGTAGTACTCGATCTCCATGTAATTCTGGATCTGTTTCAAATCCTCTAGGCGCCGCTGGTCGCGTGCTTTTGACCGCGCGCTTCCGAGACCGATCACGACGGTCGACGCGAGGAGCGCAATGATGCCGATGACCACCAGCATCTCTATAAGCGTGAATCCTTTTCTGCCTCGCATTGCGATGGGACTATTGCCCGGAGAGAAGCAGGCAGTACCGGTGCTGGTTATCGCACGAGAGCCCGCCAGGACACCTGGCCGCCACCTCGCTCGCCGGGATGGCGTTGTCGGTCCCCTCAAGGCAGGCGCCGACCTGGGCGGTGTCGCCCCCTCCTGAAACCTGGTAAGCATAAGGAACGCTGTTAGGGTCATCCTGCGGCGCCGAGCCTGTAAGCGCGGGAGGGTAACCGTTCGCGGAGCTATAGTTGATCTCGGCCCAGTTCTGGATCTGAGTCACGTCCGCCACGCGCCGCGAGTCGCGCGCTTTTATCCGCGCGCTCCCGAGACCGATAATAACGGTGGACGAGAGAAGCCCGATGATGGCAATAACCACGAGCATCTCGATGAGGGTGAAACCGCGACGACCCCAATTATTTCTCATCATATTGTGTGCGTTTGTCATCAAGTAGACCTCTCTATTATACAACAACCCGTTCGCGGAGAACGGGGTTGTTGGTATTGCCCTACCGGCGAACTAGCTCCTTAGGAAATCACTGATTGGAAACACAGTATATTACGCCGCTCTGGCAGGCTGGTGTTCCTCCACACGGATTCGTCGAGCCTGTCTGGCCTACAGGTGGTGCTTTTTCAAGAGTGGCTGCAATGTAATATTCATTATTCGACGTGCCGCACACTTCGTAGCCATAAGGGTTGTTATTCAGGGGATCCTTGGGCATGGATGCGGGGAGTGCGGGGGGATACCCAGTTCCGGGAACAAAATTCTGTTCAACGTAGTTCTGGATCTCTTTCACGTCCGCCATTCGCCGAGCGTCTCGCGCTTGCGACCGCGCGCTCCCGAGGCCGATAACAATAATAGAGGAGAGAAGCCCGATAATGGCGATGACCACGAGCATCTCGATGAGGGTGAAACCTTTTCGGTTCTCCATGATTCTATTGGTTTTCATTCTAATAGAAGAATTTGGACGACCTTTCGTAAGTATCTTTATTATAGCAAATACTGCTCAGATGGACCGCGTAAGGTTGTAGAGAGGCAGGAGAATGGCGGCGAAGAGCCCCCCCACCAGGACGCCGATAACGACCATCATGATAGGCTGGATAAGTTCCGCGAAATTGCTCGTGGTATTCTCCGCCTCGCGCCGATAGAAATCTCCCACCTTCGAAAGAAGGATCTCAAGGCGCCCTGTCGCCTCTCCGACGGCGATGAGCTGGCCTACCAAAGGCGGGAAGAACGGCGCGTCCTTCAGGGCCTGGGACAGGAGCACGCCTTTCCGGATGGACTGAGCCGCGTTGTGCAGGATTTCCCGGTAGATGCTGTTCCCGATGGTGTGTGAGGAGATCTCAACGGCCTGCGGGATGGTAAGGCCTCCTTGGATGAGAACGCGGGCCGATTCCGCAAAGCGGGAAAGATAGAGTTTCTGGAAAAGCGGGCCGAAAATGGGGAGCCGGAGCGAAAGTTCGTCTTTTACCACCTTCCCTTCCGCCGACTGGAAGTAGTTTACAAGGACCCCCGTGACCACGACGACAAGGATGAGGAGCAACCACCACCAGTTCAGGACGAACGTGCCGCCCGTGAGAAGAATCTTCGTATAGATCGGAAGGTCCACGCCCGACTCCGTGAAGATGGGCATGAGCTGGGGCAGCACCATCGTGAGCATCACAATCACCACGACGATGAAGAGCACGATGATAAACGCCGGGTAAATGAGGGCGCTCCGGACCTTGCTGATCAGGATATCCTGCTTCTCGAGATAGTCCGCGAGGAAATCCAGCACATCGCTCAGGCGTCCCGTAACCTCCGCCGACTTCACCATATTAATGTAGAACTCAGAGAAAACGTTCGGATGCCGGGCGAGCGCCTGGGAAAGCGAGAAACCCGATTGGATGTCGTTCCCGATCTCCGCAATGGCCTCCTTCAAAACCGGTTTCGTCGTCTGCGCATAGAGGTTCCGAAGGCTGTCTCCCAAGGGCACCTGGGACGCGAGAAGGGTCGCGAACTGCCGCGTGAAGATCATGAGATCCGCGGACCGCACACGCGAAAACATATTCGTGAGGCTGTCGTACCAGGCGCCTCCTTCCGCGCTCTCAATCGAGAGAATAAAAAGCCCGTGCGAGAGAAGGATGGTGGTCGCGGCCTCGCGAGTCGCGGCCTCCACGCTCCCCACCTGGAGCTCGCCGTCCTTGGTCCGCGCTTTGTAGGTAAACTTCATGGCGGTAGAAATCTAAGTTCGCTCCAGGAGAATCCGGAGCTCCGCGGGGTTCAAGGAGAACAACTCGGCCTGTTCCAGGGAAACTTCCTTTTGCTTCACGAGGTTCACGAGGGAGCGGTTCAAAGAGATCATCCCCTCCTGCACCGAGGTCTCGATCACGAGATCGATCTGGTAGATCTTCTTCTCGCGGATCAGGTTCCGGACCGCGGAGTTCATGAGCATAACCTCCGTCACGGGCACCCGGCCGCCTCCGAGGCGCGGTACCAGCCGCTGAGAAATGATGCCGACGAGGGTGGAGGCGAGCTGTGAAACGATCTGGCCTTGCTGTTCCGAGGGGAAGGAGTCGATGATGCGGTCGATGGTCTGGGAGGCGGAGTTCGTGTGAAGCGTGGAGAAAACCACGTGGCCCGTCTCCGCGGCCGTCATCGCGGTTGCGATGGTTTCGGGGTCGCGCATCTCGCCGATCATGACGACATCGGGGTCCTGCCGCAGAATGGCCCGAAGGGCTTCATGGAACGAGGTGGCGTCCTGCCCCACTTCGCGCTGGGAGATGATGCACCGATCCTGGGAAAAGATGTACTCAATGGGGTCCTCGACGGTGATGATGTGCTCGGTGCGTTTGTGGTTCACCTCATCCAAGATTCCCGCGAGAGTCGTGGATTTCCCGTGCCCGGCGGGGCCCACCACGAGCACAAAACCCTGGTTCAGCTTCGCAAAATCATGGAGGATGGGCGGGAGGTTCAGTTCATCGATGGTACGGATGCGCGCGGGGATGAGCCGGAGCGCGGCCGCCATGAAGCCCCGCTGGTAGTAGACGTTCACGCGGAAGCGCGCCTTCTCCTCGTAGTCGTAGGAGAAATCGAGCTGCCGCAGCTTCAGGAACCGATCGCGCTGGTCATCCGTCAGGAGCGCCATCACGAGCCCCTCCGTGTCCTCCTTCGTGAGGACCTGCTCCTTGGCGAGCGGGATGAGGACGCTGTCGACACGGATCGTCGGGCGACGGCCCACCGCGATGTGCAGGTCCGACGCGTTCTGGCGCGCCGTGACGAGAAGGAGTTCGTTCAATTTTTCCTTGTGGTTCTCCATAATATTTTTATTGTATCATGCTTCCTCTAAGAGCGCGGCGTGGCGGTCTCGCTCAAGACCTCTTCCATCGACATGCTTCCGTCGAGCGCCTTAAGAACCGCGTCCTGCCGGAGCGTTACCATCCCCTGGCGTAGAGCCTCGTCGCGGAGCGTACCTTCCGTGAATCCTCTCGTGATGAGGTCACCGAGCTCACGCGTCATCCGGAACATCTCGAAGATGGCTACGCGCCCCGCAATGCCGCGACCGTGGCAAATCTTGCAGTCCGCCTTCGGCTGCACCTGATAGACCGTGTAGGGCGGTTTGTAGGGGACGTCTTTCAAGAGCCCCTCCGGCATGTTCGCGAGGGCTTCCTCGATAGCATGTGCCGCGTCCTTCGAGGCCGCGACCGGCACCCGGCACGACGGGCAGATCTGGACCACGAGCCGCTGGGCCATGAGAAGGTTCAGGGCTGAGGACAGAAGAAAAGGAGGCACGCCGAGGTCCACAAGACGCGGGATGACACCGATGGCGTTATTTGTGTGGATGGTCGAGAGCACCACATGGCCCGTCAAAGCTGCATTCACGGCAAGGTCCGCGGTCTCGGAATCGCGGATCTCCCCCACCATGATGACATCAGGGTCTTGCCGGAGAATCTGCCGGAGCCCCGACGCGAACGTGTAACCGATCTCCGGCTTCACCTGGGATTGGTTGATGCCTTCCATGAAATACTCGACCGGATCCTCGAGCGTCAGGATGTTCTGCGATTCCTTGTTGATGCGCTGCATCATCGCGTAGAGCGTCGTCGTCTTCCCGGAACCCGTGGGGCCCGAGAGGAGGAGCATCCCGAACGGACGTCCGACGGCTTCGTCCAACGCGCCTGCGTTCCATTTATTGAGGCCTAGCTGGTCGAGACCCTTCAGCCCCGTCGCCGTGTCGAGCACCCGGATCGCGACCTTCTCGCCGGCGGGCGTGGGGAAAGTCGCCACGCGGTAGTCGATGTCGCGCCCGAAAAGGAAGGTGCGGAAGCGCCCATCCTGCGGGATGCGGGTTTCGTCGAGCTTCAGACGCGAGAGCACCTTCACGCGGGAGACGATGGGTTGAGCGAGACTCGGCGGGAGCGACGCCACCTCGCGGAGCTCTCCGTCCAGACGCATCCGGATCCGGAGGCGACCCCGCTGGGGCTCGATGTGAATGTCCGACGCCTGCTGCTGAACCGCTTCCTGAAGCGTCGAGGCCACGATCTTGATGATCGGAGCGTCGTCCGCGGAGCCGCCCTCTTCAAGCCCCACAAAATGGCCCGGCTCTTCCGCGGGCCGCCCGATTTCCTTCACCGCGGCCGCGATCTCCGTTTGGTAGGGAGCGTAGCGGCGCCACACCGCGGCGAGATCCGTCGGGGTCACGAGATAGACGCCGAGGCTCACCCCTTGCTGCTTCGCGATGAACTTCAGGGCTTCCTGCGCGCGGAGATCGTCGGGGTGCATCATCCCGACGACCAGCATGTTGCCGGATTTCGAGATGGGCGCGAGGCGATACGTCACCGCTGTTTCCCGCGGGATAGAGCGCACGAGCTCCTCGGAAACTTCGGAGGCGTCCACCTGCTTGTAGGGGACACCTGTGAGCTCGCTCTTTACCTTGGCAACCGCGACTTCGTCCGCTTGCCGCTTCTCATAGAGAATCTCCTCGGCCGAGCGCCCAACAAACGCTCCGTCCCGGAGCGCTTGCTCAGCCTCGCTATTGCCCACCAGCTTCCGTTTAACGAGTTCTCGGACAAGTTCCTGATCGGTCATTGAAGGTCAGAGAGACTTGAAGGGATTGTCCTTCCCGGGAGGCGGGGTTGTGAGGGGGGTCGTATAGTCATGGAGAAGGCTAAATACCTTGGATTCCCGGGTGCCCGAGGTGGGGTCCACGACGGATTTGGGGTCGAGGTTCAGCTGCGAGAGGTTTTTCACGTCCTGGAGATTGCCGGGGAGCACCACGTCCACCGTCTGCGGAGCTTTGAAAAAGAGGTAGTACCCGCCCGTGACGACCGCCACGAGGATCAAAATGAACGAGATCAGTCCGATCCAGTTCATCGGTTTCTTTTCCTGTTCTACAAGAATAGCCATGGGGTTATTGCGCGTCCTGATAATATACGTCGACCGTGAGGGAGAGGAGGTTCGTGGTATCCGCGTTCTTGCCGACGCCCGGCTGGAATTTTAGATCCGTGACATTCGCCACACGGACGCTCGTCTCAAGAAGCTGGAGAAATTGTTTCAGCTGCGGGTACGTACCCTGCGCCGCGAGCGTTATCTCAAACGTCTCGATCTGACGAATGAAGGGTTGTGTCGGCGGCTGGGTGCTAAAGACCTGCTTGAAGGCGAGGCTTGTGAGGGTCGCGCCCGCGGAGGCCGCGGTCGCCTCCACCTGACGCAGGGCTCCGATGGTTTCCTGTCCGTTCGGCATGGCGAGAGAGACGGTGGTCTGGAGGCTCGCCAGGTTCTTGAACTGCGCGATCAGGTTCTGCACCTGGGTCACCGCCTCGGACTGGTTTTGGAACAGCGCTCCCTTGGAAGCCACCTCGTTGCGTACCTGCGTGATCGTGCCAACCTCGGGGATGATAAGATTCGCGTAGACGATAATCGCCCCGATGAAAAGGAGGAGTGAAGCTCCGATACTGAGAATGCGTTTGGTGGATACGCGCATGGTCGCTCTAGATGGTGGGCTTATCGAAAAACGTGGGGATGAACTTCAAGTCGATGGAGAAGGAAACGCTCCCGGGCTGGAGATCGACGCTCGACAGGAGCACGGTGGCGATCTCCGGTTGCTTCTGGAATATGCCCACCTGCGCCGCGACCGTATCGAACGTGTCCGCGATCCCTTTGAGGTTCAGAGTGCCGTCCGAGACCTTTCCTGTCGCCTCGGTGAAGTAGAGCGTCGGCAGACTGCTCCGCTCGAGGAAAGTGAAAATGTTGGAAGAGAACGGGTGGCTCTGGAGCACCTTCTGCAGGTTGGCGATCTGGGAATAGAAGGTGATGAACCGGTCGCGGTCTTCGTTGCTCACCTGCTGTCCCAGCTGGCTGATCTGCGTATCGATGGCCTTCGACTGCGCGTTCAGGGAAGTCTCATAGCCGGCCTTCAGGCCGACGTAGGCAAACACCGTGAGCCCGAAGATGACGATGGCGGCTACGAGGAGCTTCCACGGCCAACCGACCGGAAGGCTCTCGGTGGAGAACTCCTCCGAAATATTGCTGATGTTACCGATTGGGGACCCCTCTTGTGGTGGCATAGTATTTGAGTGCGAGGCCGGTTGCGAGAGCGAGCTTGGCGTTCAGGGACGGGATGGCGGGTTCGACGTCGGACGGATAATGGAGCTGCAGGAAAGGACGAGGTTCCGAGAGCTTCAGCTGCAGCCGGGCCGCCGCGTAGTCGCCGATGCCCGGAAGATTGGCGCCGCCGCCCACGAGCATCGCGCGTTCCACCGTTTTTCCTTTCCCTCCCTGGTAGATGCCTCGCACGCGTTCGGCTTCCTGTATTATAACATCCAGAAACGGCTCGAGCGAGGTCGATAATTCGCTTTCTCCGCCGAACCCGAGGAGACCCCGGCGGCATTTGAGTTCTTCGGCCCGCCACGCGCTTACATCGAGGCTCCGCGCCAGGGCCTGCGTCAGGGCCACACCGCCATAGTCGGTCTGGCCGGTTTGCTTCAGGGCTCCGCCCTCCACCACCGCGAGTCCCGTCGATTCCGCTCCGATATCGATGATGAGCGTCGGTGGATCCGCCGCAGTGAGGAGCGAACGGATCAGGGCATGGCTCTCGACCTCGATGGAGGAGAGCGGAATCCCCGCCATCTGGAAGATGTTCTTGTACCGCTGGAGCGTCTCATTGGGGATCGCGGTAAGGAGGATGCGCTGGAATTGCTGTCCCTTGTCGTTCTCATACTCCTCCACCTTCGTCCAGTCGAGCGTCGCCTTCTCCGGCGGGATGGGGATATACTGCCGTGCCTGGAAGAAAAGCGACTGCTGGGTCTCCGCCGGAGAAAGCATGGGCATCTCGATCGGAACGACGAAGACCCCGAAGAGCGGCACGGACGCGACCACATGATCCACGCCCGGGCGCATGTCCCGCAGCAGGGTCTTGAGGAGCACCGCGGTATCTTTCTCTACCAGCTTGAACGAGGTGGTCTGGATGACCTCGTTCGAGCGCTCCAGATACTCCTTCTTTTCGAGAATGCCGTAGTTCACGAGCTTCACGGCATCCGCCGTCCGCTCAACCTCGACGGCTTTTATGGAAACCGTGCCGATATCCACGCCCAGCGTGCGTTTATATTTCAGAAACTGGAAAACATCGCCGAAAAAATCGCTAAGGATACCGAATCGCATGTCTCCATTCTACCACAGTACTCCGCGACCGCGTGCGGGCGACAAAACCCCGCTCCGGAGGAGCGGGTTTTGAGTCCGAGAAAAGGAGGTGCGGTTAGTGCTCGATCCAGTGGCGCAGTTTCACTCCGCCGCCGCCGCTTCCGCTCACGCTCTTCTGCACCGCGCAGATGTCGGTCCCCATGCCGGGATCGGTCACGGTGAGCGTCACGGGGGTCGAGGCGCCCGTCGGGAAGGTTGTGGTGGCTACCATGGTCGTGCTGCCGAAACTCCAGTTCCAGTTCCAGCTCGGCACCGGATAGGTACCGTCCACGGTCGTGCGGTCGATGGAGATGGGCGGCGAGGCGTCCATGGTATACGTGTAGGGAGTGGTCGCCGGAGCCACGGGCGCCGCCACGACCCAGCTGAAGTCGATGAGCGGATAGTAGTGGTTCGCCATCGTGATAGCTTCGGTCGCCGTCGCGTCTGGCGAGTTACCTGCCGCTGAAGCATCCGTCGCTCGGACCGACACTGAATAGGTCTGGCCGGGGGTGAGCCGGAAAGGACTCGATACATCCCCAGCGATGGAATGGCTGATCGGATCGTGGAGTGCGTACGTTAAGGGATTGGGAGAGATATCGTCGAATTTCTTACCCCCGTCCGTCGAGAAGAAGTGGACATACGCCGTTGAGGGAACGGTCAATGCCCCGTCCTGGAAATCCCACGTCACCTCGAGATAGGGGTCCGTGCACCACGGGCTGCTGTCCGCCGTGAAGCCCGTAAGATCGTAGACGAGCTTCAGGTGGACGTTCGAGACCACGGGCACCCCGACACCGTTCGCGACATTCACCTGGATAGGCGCGGAGGTGCCGCTGTCCCCCGCCGAGTCATAGGCAATCGCCGTGATGGTATGGGTGCCGCTCCACCCGGCCGTGTTCCAGCTGGTGGCGTAGGGGGCGTGGGTCGATTCCGGGCCTACGAACGCTCCGTCCACCATGAACTGCACATAGGTGATGGTACCGGAGTTCGTCGAAGCGGTGGCGGCGATGTCCACGAGACCGTTCACGGTCGCGTTCCATGCCGGGGAGGTGATGGTTACTATCACGCCGCTGTTGCCGCCCGCGACGGATACGGTGATGACTCGCGAGGAAGCGACGTCCCCTGCCGAGTCATGCCCCACCGCCCACAGGTAGTGGCTGGAACCGGGGGCGAGGCTAATGGTGTTCCAGGGAGCGGTGTAGGGAGCAACGGGGTCCGTCCCAACACGCGTGCCATCCGCATAGAATTCCACGCTTGTGACGGAACCGGCGTCGGTCGAGGCGGTGGCCGCCAGCGGGACCGAGCCCTGCGCGACGGTCGCGCCATCCGCCGGAGCTGTCATATTTACCGTGAGATGGCCGGAGCAGCTGGGACATCCCGCGATCGTCACGGTGACGGGCTGAGAGGCTCCATTGCTTCCGCTCGAATCCGTTGCCTGGGCCGTCAGCACATGCTGGGAACCGGCAGCGAGGCCCGTCGTGTTCCACGCCACGGCGTAAGGAGCGGTCGTTTTCGTACCGATGCTCGTTCCATCCACCAGGAACGTCACGCCGGTGATACTGCCGATATTGGTCGAGGCGATGGCGGCGATGTTCACGACACCCGAGACAGTCGCACCGTTCCCAGGAGCCGTGACCGCGACCGTCACGGTGCTCACCGCGCCTCCGATGGTCACGCTCACCACCGAAGAATTCTTCGTGTCGCCGGCGGAGTCGTATGCAATCGCCCAGAGCGTGTGCGTGGAGCCCGTGGAGAGACCGGAGGTGTTCCACACCGCGGTGTAGGGGCTCGTAGCATCGGTGGTAAGGAGCACCCCGTCCCTGTAGAACTCCACCTTCGTGATGGCGCCGGCGTCGGTCGAGGCGGTGGCCGCGACCGTCACCATGCCCTGCGAAACCACCGCATTGTTCGCGGGAGCCGTGATACTCACCGTGATATGGCCAGTGCAGGTGGGGCAGCCCGCGATCGTCACGCCGATCGGCGTGGCCGCGGCTGTGTTGCCCGCCGAATCGGTCGCCTGAGCCGTAATGACATGCTGGGAACCGGCGGCGAGGCCCGTCGTGTTCCACGCCATGGTGTACGCGGGAGTTGTCTTCGTACCGATGCTTACTCCGTCCACGAAGAAGGTGACTCCCGTCACCGAACCGGCGGTGCTCACGGCGGTGGCCGCGATGTTCACAATGCCGCTCACCTGGGCACCGTCCGCAGGCGCAGTGATATTAACCGTCAGCGTGCCTCCGCCACCCGAGATAGTCACGTTCACAGGCTGGGAAATTCCTGTGGAACCGGAGGAGTCTATCGCCTGGGCCGTCAGCACATGCTGGGAACCGGCGGTGAGACCGCCCGTATTCCAGGTCGCGGTGTAAGGTGCGGTTGTTTTTGTACCGATACTTGTACCGTCCGCGAAGAACTGCACGCTCGTGATAGCGCCGTTCAGGGAGGAGGCGGTCGCCGCGATGGTCACAAGGCCCTGGGGCACGGTGGCGCCGTTGCCAGGAGCCGTGATGGTCACGGTCACGCCGCCGCCGCCATTCTGGATTGTCACCGTTACTTTCGGGGAAACGCCGGTGTTGCCCGCCGAATCCGTGCCGCGCGCCACAAGGTCATGCGAGGAGCCGGGCGTAAGGCTCAGAGTGTTCCACGCTATCGTGTAAGGAGCGGTTGTTTTCGTACCGACGATTGCCCCGTCCACGTAGAACTGCACATTCGAGATGGACCCGCTGTTCGTCGATGCGGTCGCCGCAATGGTCACGGTGCCCTGCGCGACCGTCGCGCCATCGGCGGGTGCGGTGATGGTGACGGTCACGGTGCCGGTGCAGCCAGAACAGTTTTTCACGGTCACCGTGACCGGCGTCGAGATATTCGTGTTGCCCGCCGAGTCCGTCGCCTGGGCCGTCAGGGTGTGCTGGCCGTCATTGATGAGAATCGTGTTCCAGGAAGCGGTATAGGGAGTGGTCGCCTTGGAGGAGAGGCTCGCACCGTCCACGTAGAACTCGACATTCGTGATCGTACCCGCATCACTCGATGCGGTCGCCGCGATGTTCACGAGACCGCTCACCTGCGCACCATTCGCCGGCGCCGTGAGATTGACAGTCACATGGCCACCGGTTCCGCCGCCGATCGTAACGTTGATGGATGCAGAAGCCGTATTGCCCGCCGAGTCCGTCGCGGTGACCTTAATGGCATGAATGGAGCCCGCGGTAAGGCTGGCGGTGTTCCAGGCTACGGTGTAAGGAGGAGCACTAACCGAGGAGAGGTTTGCGCCATCCACCTGGAACTGGACGTTCGTGATGGAGCCGCTATCGCTCGATGCGGTGGCCGCGATGTTTACGAGGCCCGAAACGGTCGCGTTGTTTGCGGGAGCCGTGATGGCGACTTGGACATGGCCCGGGCCACCGCCACCAATGGTCACCTGGACCGGCGGAGAGACCCCGAGATTGTTCTGGGAATCCGTCGCCTTGGCGGTAATCGTGTGGCTTGAGCCGGAAGTGAGCGCACTCGTGTCCCACGCTATGGTATAGGGAGCGGTCGTTTTCGTGCCGATGAGCGCACCGTCCACGTAGAACTGGACGTTCGAGATACTCGCGCCGGGCGCGTTCGTCGAGGCGGTGGCCGCAATGTTCACGGTGCCCTTAGGAACGGTGGCGCCATCTGCAGGGGCGGTGATGGCAACAGTTACGTAGGAGCAGGGTGGAGTGGTGCATCCGCCACCATTTTTCACTATCACCGAAACCGGCGCTGAGAAACCAATATGCCCCGCCGCATCCCCTGCGCTTGCCATCAAGGTGTGCGGACCATCCGTCGTGAGCGTGGAATTCCAACTGATCGTATAGAGACCGCCGGTCGGTGCGGTGGCGAGCCCGATGTTCACCGTTCCATCCAACCAGAATTGAACGCCCGTGATGGCGCCCGCGTTCGAGGATGCGGTTGCGGAGACCGGAACGGTGCCTTGGACCGTCGCACCGCTCGCGGGCGCGGTGATCGCCACCGAGATGGAGCTCGTCGCGCCCGTGTCGTCCGCCTGGACGATACACTTCGCGGCACCGTTGCAGTCACTCAAGGCAAGCCACCCATTCACTGTCGGCCCACCCCATGCAGCGCCCGTGAAGTTTCCGCTCACGGGATCGAAGGTCACGCCGTACGATTTCCCATTGCCAGCCGTTCCCCCAGCGATACCCACCCGTCCCAGCCGCCCAGCGTCGCGGGGTCCGCGTACCGCGGGAGGATGAAACGCGCCCAACCGCTCGTCTTCTGGGTCGCGAAGTTGAAGCGGGCCTCGCACGGGCCGGAGGGGCACCCGACGAGATCGCTTTGGTTGAAGGAGAGCCAGCCGTAGGTGTAGCTTCTCGCGCCAGCCTGCACGGAGGCCCATGCGGCGCCCGAGAAGAGGCCGGAGAGGTTCACCTGCACGCTGTACTGGTGCGAGGGAGTGGAGAGCGAATTGAAGTCGACCCAGCCGATGCCGGTGGGCGTCCCCGCAAGCTGCGCCAGGCCCGTCCAGGCGTGACCGCGGAGGATGAGTTTTACATTCAGGTCCGCGATGCCGACGCTCGAGTACTCGGAGTAGGATCCGCTCCCGAACTGCGCCCGCACGCGGTAGGCATAGACGGTTCCGAAGGGCACATTCGAATCCGTTACCTTCAGGAGCGGTTGATTGGCGCCCGCGAGCACGGGAGAACCGAGCGGCGCGTACGCGCCGCCCAGGGGAGCTCGCTCCAGGACATAGTTTGTGTTCGGAAACGTGTTATTCCAGGAGAGGGTCACCTGCCCTTGCCCCGGCTTCGGCGCGATGGAAACGTACGTGACCGCGGCCGAGAAATTCTGCGGAGCGTTCCCGACCTGCACGTTCACGATGTTCGAGTAACTCGAGCAACCCGTGGCTCCGGTGACCGCGACGCAGCCGTGGACGGCATAGTAGTAGGAGGAGCCGGCCTGGAGCGTCGCATCAAGATAGCCTGTCGTGTTTCCGCCGAGCGTGGCGAGGTGCTGGAGGTTGATGGGCGAGGTGCCGCGGAGAACCTCCATGCTCGACTGACCGACGCCGTTCACCCACGCGAGCTGGACCTGGCTCGGGACGCCGGGCCCGTTGTAGGTATACTGTCCGACGAGGCCTGTGGGCGCGGTCGGCACCGTCGCGGCGACTGTAGGAGCCGAGGGGGACGCTTGGGAAAGATCACAGTTCGGGTCCCCTTGGACCGCGGTTACTTGGTAGCGAACGATACCCGCAGGAGGCGCCGGGTCCGTATAGGAATTCACCGCGACGGTTCCGATCTGCGCGGGAAGATTGTCCTGGATGAGCGCGAAGGAGCCGCCTGAAGCGCCGGGCGCACGATAAATGCGATAAAAGGCGTTCGCCGGATCCGAGAAGGTCGGTGGAGTCCAGGCGAGGAGCGGAAGACCGCCGTGTCCGTCCGCTGTGAACGCGGTCGGAACGGTCGGCGTCGGAATATCCGCCGTCGTGACGGAGGGCGGCGTCGAGAGCACCCAGGCCGTCAGAGGGTTCCCGCTTCCGTCCTGCCCTTGGATGCGGTACTGGTACGGGGTGTTCTTATTGAGTCCCGTGTGGGAAAAACTCGTGCCAGCCGTCACCGTGGCGAGCGTCCCCGCCGGGAAAAAGGAAGTGGTGGTATACTCCACACGATAGGTGGTAACCTGCGTGCCCGGAGTCCACGAGAGATCGATGCGGCAAGCGGTTACTGCCTTCGCTGTGAAGTTCGAAGGGGGTGTTTGGGCGTGGGCAATCGCGCCGACGAATGCGAGCGCAACCGAAAGCGCGAGTATCCCACCGAGCCTCCGTGTCATTAGTTCCAATTATAGCATACCGCCGTTACACTTCTCGGCCCACCAAGAGGAGGGGCGATGCTCTATCTGTATATTGTAGATACGCATGTCGCGAAGAATGACAAAAGGGAGCCCTCAGGTTCCCTTTTGTATCGACTCTCCTATCTTAGCCCGCCCTGTCCTTATCTAATTGGAATTTATTACCACGTCACAATAACACCGCCACCAGTACCATAAGTACCGTAGTTGGCCGAACCATCGCAGGTATTAACGCCATTACCGCCCTTCCCAAAGTTGAAACCATTCAGAAAACTGTTGCCGCCGAGACCACCACCATTAGTCACGCCAATAGCGCCATTCGTCCCGTTCATGTGAAACGCACCGCCACTTGCTGTCCCTCCCGTTCCACCACCCATAGCCCCGTTGAAGCCATTCCCTCCACCGCCGGCGGTGAGACTACCGAATGTGCTGTTCTGGCCAGACTGTATCGGCGCATAGTAGACTGTGCCACCGCCACCAACGGTCCCAGAGAAACTCTGCCCGGGGGTAACATTAATGAAATCAGTCACATAAGCACCGCCGCCACCGCCACCGCCACCAACAGGAGCTGGGGTATCGCCGCCGCACGCCGTGAGATCCGCTAACCCGCTGGCGCCGCCGCCGCCCCACACTTCAGCCTTTATGGAATAGACATTGGCGGGCACCGTGAAGGTAAAGCTCCCTGGAGTGTTGAACACCTGCATGCCGTGGGGAATGCCGCTTACACCTGCCTTCGCCGTTACAAGCCCGCCTACCGTCAAACTATTTTCGATATTCGTCGTTCCGTCCTGAGCAAGAGTAAACCGCACGTCACCGCTGCCGTTCGTGAACTCGAGAGTGCCGGCAACCGTATTAATGGAGTACTGGCCGCTGCCGGCGACACAGATAATTTTCCGATAATAGAATTGGGGATCATTCAGAATGTGGCCCACGTCAGTCCATTCTACATTGACTGGGTCGCCGGCTTTACAAATATAGTAGGCGGTGTTATCGGCCGATGGGGTGGTATCTCCGGGGCAGCCAGCCGGGCTACCACTACTGCCGCAAGCCACAGCGGTCTGTGTGACCTGGGTGGAGAGAGACGCGCCTGGAGACTCGAGAATCAGCTGAGGGCCAGGACCCGGGGTCACATTGTTTCCAGGCTGCCGCATCAGGTCGATATTGCCGTTCAGGATGGATAAAGCGTGGGGCGGGGCCTCCGTCCCGATGCCGACATTCCCACCCTTCAGAACAAGCACATCGTCCTGTCCACCATTCTTAACCACGAGCGCGCCATCCGTGCCCATCTTAAAGAGGGTGGGATTCGCGGCACCGCTACGCTCGAGCGCGAGGACCGGATCCGTGGCGCTCATGACCGCGAAGTGCGCGGTCGGGGCGGGGTTCGTGTCTCCGATGCCGACGTTTCCCTGATTGTCGATAGTCACAAGATCTGTGGCGCCCGGCGTTGCACCCTGGGAGATGCGTAGGGTGTTGTCCCCGCGGTTATCAATATGGAACCACGAGCCAGAAGTGGAAGGATAGAATGAGAGCTTTCCCGCTGCCGTCCCCGCCACTCCCAACCCCACAACGCCGCTATTCGTGTTATTAATGTCGTTCCCATTCGCTGCCCAGTAGCTTGTTCCGGAACCACCGCCCGGCCACACGCTGATACAGTTGGGGAGAGGCGATCCGGGAAGACAGAACTGCTTTGCAAAAAGGCTTCCGTTCACATCCATCGTGTGGAAGGGCGGCCCGCCAAACCCTCCGACCTTCAGAGTTCCCATCAAGATTCCATTCACCCCCACAAAGTTCTGGGCGCTCACGGCCGCTCCGCTCACGGAACCCGCCGCGGTGATATTGCCCTGCGCGGTGATATCACCATTCGAGAGCGTGGCCTGCTGCAGCTGGAAATGGGTGTATCCCAGGTGCCAGGCGAGAGTCGCGTCAGATTGGGGTATGCCGCTGGTAAAGAGTTCATAAACGTCCGTGGGCGAGCTTGGACCGGTTGCCTGATACGTGCTAGCCGGACATTCCTGGGTGTTGAGCGTCGCGTCGTTACACTCGCTGTTGGCGCTCGAGATCCGTAACGAAGCGATGTTCGCGGGCGGAGGCGTGGTCGTGCTCCAGTCAGCCGACCCCCACAACGAAGCGGACGAAGGGGTTTGGTATGACGCGGAGGTATCTTGCGAGTAGAACGGGCCTCCGACTAATTTGTACTGATATCCGCCGACCGCAACCTGGTTCGCGGCGATGTCGCCGTACACGGCGAGCGGGGCAGATTTCAGAATAGACGGACCTCCCACCGTCACCGCGGGGTTCGTTGCGGACGCATATTGAATGCCGCCGGATATTAACTGCCAGTATCCCGCGCCACCGCCGCCACCGCCTCCAGCACCGATCGGTACCCACGCCGTCCCGTTGTAGAGCTTAATACTGTTTGATACGACATCGTAGTAAATCGCACCCGCTCTCGTCGGCGTGGGAACCCCTCCCGGCGCAGGTATCTCGAGATCTCCGCGTGCGTTCTGGATAACCGTGTTACCGTTTTGATCCTCGGGGAAAAACTGGACCGCCGCGCCCACTCCGATAAATTGTCCCGGCTGGAAGTAGAGGACACCGGGACCCGCCGCCGCGCCGAACGTGATGTTGCCGCCCGTCTTCGTCTGCGCCGCCGCGCTCGTATCAAGCGGCGGGAAAACATTCCCGTTCGGGAAGTCCTGCGTGGGAGCCGTCCAGTTCGTCTGGGCGTTCACCAATGGAAGTCCCGCGAAAGAGAACGAAACCGCGACGACCGTTGAGAGTGCGACCGAAACGAACGAACGCACGATGGGACGGTTCATATTGATTCCATTATAACATACGGTGCACTGTGGAAAGGTGTTGGTTGTGCACCTCTCTATAGAATGCCCTGTGCACAGTTCCGCGCTGGCTTCCCCGGAGGGGCGCGGTAGAATGAAGACATGGAACAGCAGAAATCGCGGCGGTTGGTCGTGATTGGCGTCGTCATCCTTGTGATCGGCGTCGCTTTTGGCATCTGGTACGGCGCGCAGAAACTTATCCCGCACATGACGCCTACGCCCGCTGCGCGACCTTCCGAGAACTTCCCGAAGCCCCCCGCGGAGCTCCATACCCTTACAGGAACTATCCTGCAAGTCGTCGGAGCCTCGATCTATTTCAACGTCGACGACCCCACGGACTACCTGCCGCACGCCGACGGCACGCCCCCCCGCCAGCAGACGCGCGTCGCAAACCTGACGAAAGCCACCACCATCACCCTCGTCGATCCCACGAAACTCGCTGCATCGGGCACGCCGACGGTCACCACCCTGACGCTTAAGGACCTGAAGCCGAAGATGGGCATCACGGTCACAAGCGATCAGAACATCCTCTCCGCGCCGCAATTTGACGTAACCGCCATCAAGTTGATAAAATCGTAGGGCCATGAACCTTATCCCTACGGTCATCGAGAAGTCCGCCTACGGCGAGCGGGCCTATGATATCTACTCGCGTCTTCTTCGGGACCGCATCGTTTTCCTCGGCGGCCCTATCGTGGACCAGGTCGCGAACAGTGTCATCGCGCAACTCCTTTTTCTTGACCACGAGGACCCCAAGAAGGACATCAAGCTGTACCTGAACACGCCCGGCGGCTCCGTGACGGCGGGTCTCGCCATCTATGACGCGATGCAGTTCGTGAAATCCCCCGTCTCGACCATCTGCGTCGGCATGGCGGCCTCGATGGGCGCGGTACTCCTCGCCTCCGGCGCGAAGGGAAAGCGCTTTGCGCTCCCGAACTCCGAGATCCTCCTTCACCAGGTGATGGGCGGCGCGGAGGGGCAGGCCATCGAGATCGAGATCACGGCCCGCCACATCGTGAAGATCAAGGACAAGCTGAACCAGATCCTCGTGAAGCACACGGGGCAGAAGCTCGAGAAGATCGAGCGCGACACGGACCGCGATTTCTATCTGACGCCCGCCGAAGCGAAGGATTACGGCCTCCTCGACGAGATCATCCGAACCAAGAAATCCTAATTTCCTTCAAGCGCGATGATCCCGTCGGTTCGGACACCGGCGGGATTTTTATTTTGGGAACCCGTGAGGTAGAATGGAGGCGCAATGCCCGCAAGGAAAGAACCCCAGGAATCCATGATGCAAAAGGCGCTCACGCGCGGCGTGGAGGACATCCACGTGCGCACGCACCTCGAGGCGGCCTTGCGCTCCGGCCGGAAACTCCGCGTCAAGCTGGGTATCGACCCGACCTCTCCCGACCTCCATCTCGGGCACACGGTGGTCCTCCGGAAGCTCCGGCAGTTCCAGGACCTAGGCCACAAAGCCGTGCTCATCATCGGAGACTTCACCGCGCAGATCGGCGACCCGTCGGGACGCTCCGAGACCCGCAAACCGCTCGAGGAGGCGGAGGTGAAACAGAACCTCAAGACCTATCTCGCGCAGGCAGGGAAAGTGATCGACCTTAAGCATGTCGAGACGCGGTTCAACAGCGAGTGGCACCAGGCCAAGGGCCTCTCGGCGCTCCTCACGCTCGCGGGCACCGCGACGGTGCAGCAGATCCTGAAGCGGGACGATTTCGAGAAGCGCTTCGAAGAGGATTCCGACATCTCCATCCTCGAAACGCTCTACCCGCTCCTCCAGGGATACGACTCGGTGGCGGTGAAGGCCGACGTCGAGCTCGGCGGCACCGACCAGACCTTCAATCTTCTGATGGGCCGGCAGGTGCAGCGACGCTTCGGGATGCCGGAACAGGACGTGGTGACCGTGCCCCTTATCGAGGGCACGGACGGCGTGAAAAAGATGAGTAAGAGCTACAAGAACTACATCGCGCTCACGGAGACCCCCGGCGAGATGTTCGGGAAGCTCATGCGCGTGCCCGACGCGCTTCTCCCGAAATACTTCGAGACGCTCACGGACTTCGAGCCCCCGCACAGCGCGGGGCCGCGGGAGCAGAAGCTTTTCCTCGCGGAGGCCGTCGTCGGCATGTACCACACGCCCGCGGCGGCGCGCGCGGCGCGCGAGGATTTCATCCGCGTCTTCTCGCGGGGCGAAGCCCCCGCGCGCGTTCCGGAGCTCCGCGTCGCCAAACCGTCCGTGAATATCCTGGAACTTCTTCTTGAGGCCGGCATTCCGTCCCGCAGCGAGGCGCGCCGTCTCGTGGAACAGGGCGGCATCGAGATCGACGACGTCCTGAAACGCGACCCGTTGGAGGTCGTCGCGCTCCGGGGCGGCGAAGTGCTCAAGATCGGCAAGCATCGCTTCTTCAAACTTCTCGTGAAATAAAAATCCCATCCACCACGGCATGGGATTTTTTGGCGCACGACACTTGCACCCTACGCTTCACTGGCTTAGGATGACGGGCAGTAGTTTGTTGATCCATAACAATATATAAGGAGGGGCTTATGCGGAAACTCCTGCCGTTCGCCCTGGTGCTCGGCGTTCTCCGTGGGGAGGCGCAAATGCTCGAGGCCCGAGCGGAAGGGCCCGACTCTGTACGGGCGTTCCCGCTCGCGGTGGTTGCGGCCCATATCCCAGTCGTCTGCATATGGATTGACGGCATGTACCGGTGGAAATATTCAGATAACGCCTATGGCGCTCCCCACGATTTTCAGTGGACCCGGTGGATGGGGGATAATTACTCCGGTGGATTCGACATCGCCGGCAATGCGATGTACTCCGCCGTCATCACGCGTTCGGAGTATTACCTCTTCCGGTGGAGCGGTTTCGATCCGATCCCCGCTTCCGTCTTGGGTGGGCTCACCGCGGGCTTTTACCAGGCATACGCGAAGCATCATGAGGGGTACTACACGGGCGCGAAAGCTCGAGAGTTCGTCGGTGCCTGGACAGCCATCCTTCTCACGATGGGCCAGACCATCGAACCCGAGGTCATAGGTACGCAGACACTCGCGCGTGCCCAGCTTCAATTCTCCTATCGGGCATACCCGGGATATATTGAACGGCCCCCGCATATCACGCCGCTCGATATCTACGCGTACCAGAAATTTTTCTTTATGGTACGAGTGGGTGACCTCGTATTCGGAAAAGGGGCGCTGGGAGGCATCAACATCGGAGTGGGCGGCGGCTATATGCCCGCCGACAAGCCCGGAGGACCGGGCGACATCCGCCGATATCTATTTGTAGTCGGATACGATCTCCGGTGGATCATCCCTGGCCCTTTGGGAGATATCCTGAACTTCTACCACCTTCCCTTGTCATTCGGGGTCTGGACCGACAGGCGAGGGCTCCACGCAGGACTCGCTTTCTGATTCCTTTCCTTAATCAAAACAAATCAGGACACGCTTTATGTGTCCTGAATTTTTATATGCCACCCAGAAAACCACGGGCGCAGGGCCGGCGTCTGTCAGTTCCGCGGGGAACCCACGGCACTCTCGCTATCTCACGAGCTGCGTCACCCAAACCAGCACGATAATCGCATAGGCGCTCACAAGAAGCGTCCGTATCCAGTGCGTCTTTAAAATTTTGACGAGATACGGGCTTTCGGAACCCAACGGGTCACGGGAGAGTTTTCCTTGCCATCGACCCCACGTGAAAATCGTGAGAACGAGCGAAAGCCACAGGCACGCGACTCCGCCGTAGATTGCCCAGAGAGGGGAACCGACGGGATGGTACCAAATGAGCACGGTGGAACCCGCAAGCTCCAGTCCCCACGGGAACAAGACCCAGTACGGAAGTTTCTTCCAGTGCGCTTCCTGCACGCGCAAGAAATCTGCCTTGCCAATCAGCTTCCACGACCGAAAAGTGTCTACTTCGTTTGCCCAAACTGTGCCGACATTATAGAAACCGACGGCGAGGTTGAGAAAAAGAAAGACCGTAGCATCCATGGTTATATTATAAATTACTACAACCAATAACCCGACCGCCGAACCGCTCGTGATAACTCTATAAGATTCATCGTTTCTTAAGTGTGCGGGCAGGGAGAATCGAACTCCCGTCTCAACCTTGGCAAGGTCGTGTTCTACCACTAAACCATGCCCGCTATTTATTCTTCGCTTATTGCGGAGGAGGCGGTCCCGGCGGCCCCACCACGTGCGGAGCTCCGATCGGTCCGTTGAACCCGGGTGCCGGCGGAGGCGTCTTCATGAGCTGCGCCCAAAGAAACAGCGCCAAGAGAAGCACGCCGACGAGGACCGCGAGCACCGCAAGGATGATGGCAATAAACTTCCTCTGCATCCGTTCCCCTATTGTAGGAAAATCCTGAAAAGTTTCAACTGCGACGGATAATGAGGTCGCTTTCCGGCACGTCCCGCTTCAGGTTTTCCACGATGCGGCCCGCGACAAAAGAAGGCTTCATATAGGTATCGTAGTCCGCCTGCGTCTCGCCCTCGAAGAGGTTCGTCTGGATGCGTTCCGAGTACACTCCGACCACGGCGATGCCGGCCGGCGCCACCTCGAGGCGGAGTGTCTTTGTGAATCCGTCGGCGGCGGCTTTGCTCGCGGTGTATCCGGAGCACCCCGCGTGGTTGTCGATCACGCGGATCGAGAGAATGTTCACGATGGTGCCACTCCCCTGTTTCCGCATCGCCGCGACCGCGGTGCGCGAACCGTAGAACGTCCCGAAGAAGTTCACCTCCATCATCGCGTGCATCCGCGCCGGGTCCTGTTCCTCGACGGAGACGTGCGGCGTCCAGATACCGGCATTGTTCACCCATATGTCGATACGACCGTAGGTCCGGATGGCGAGATCGCCCAGCGCGCGGACGGCTGCCTCGTCGGCCACGTCACCCGCGAGCGACGCGGCGCCGAGAGGTTCGGCCGCGCCGCGCAACGCGTCCGCGCTTCGGTCATTCAGAACGAGCCGTGCGCCTTCCTTAGCGAACGTTTCCGCGAGCGCCTTTCCGAGGCCGCTCCCCGCTCCGGTGATAACCGCTACCTTGTCTTTGAGATCCATAATCCTTGTGGGAGAATACCGCCTGCCGTTTTGCTTTTGTGCCCGGGGTGGGGGTCGAACCCACACGCTCTTGCGAGCAGGGGATTTTAAGTCCCCTGGCTACCAGTTACAGCACCCGGGCGTTCCACGATTCCTGAGGCCACGGCGAGAATTGAACTCGCGTATAAGGGTTTTGCAGACCCTCGCCTTACCACTTGGCTACGTGGCCGTCTTTTCTAGCCCGCCCTCCTCCGCGATGACAAACTTCAGATGCGGGACCGTGCGCGTTCGCATGGTCCGGAGGAGGCGGCGCTCGAACTCCCGACGGTGCCGCTCGACCTCCGCATACACTTCCGGTCCTTTCTCCATCGGAATGATACCAAGCCGGACTGTGGCCTGCAATAAGTCGCCCGTTACCTCAACGCCGAGAATGGTAACGAGTGCCCGCTCGACATCGAGATCTCGGAGGAAGTAGCGCCCCAGCTCCGCCTCGATCACGCTCGCGATCCGCAGGTTGCGATAGGAAGGAGACGGCATGGAAATTCTAACTGAACACCAGGCGGTACCCGACTTTGATCGGCGCTTCGCTTTCGACGAGGAGCCCCGCTTCCACGCCCGCGGCCGCCTCGGCGACATCCTTGCGTCCGGATTGTAAGTTCAAAATCCTCCCCGCGCCGATGAGGCGCTTGTCCTGCCAGATCTCGAATGCTTCCTGATTCCTCACGGGGCCGAGGACGACGCGCCCGCCCACCACGCGTTCTTTTCCTTTCGGCGTCCCGAACACCGCGAGAATCTCGATTGCGCGCCTCTCGCGGACGATGGCGCCCCGCACGTATTTCCGGATCGCGTCCTCGAGTTCATAGATGATGGGAGAGAGCAGGAGCGTGATGTGCCGCGCCTGCGCGAGATTCTGCGCGGCTCCGTCCGCTTTCACGCGGAACCCCACAACGAGCCCGGTGCCCATCTCCGCACCCTTGATGTCGGTCTCGTGAATATCGCCGACGCTCGCGGAGAGCACTCCGATGGTCGCGGATTCCGACGCGGCGATTTTTTGGATGAGGTCCTCGAGCGCTTCGAGGGAAGCTGCTTCGTCCGCTTTGATGAGAATCTCGAGCTCCCCTTCTTTGGGTTTCTCGGCGCGCGCCGCTGGTGCGACCGCCGCCATGGCGAGCGCCTTCATGACCGCGGCGTCCGCTCCCGCGAAGAACGGCTCGCCGAGCTTCGGAAGCTTCTCGAACCCGACGATGAGGGCGGGGGCGCTGGGGATGAGCGCCGCAGCGCGCTTCCCCGTGAAATCCTCGAGGAGCTTCACTTTTCCGGAGGCGGACGCGGTCGCAATCCATTGCCCTGTCGTAAGGGTCCCGTTTTCGAGGATAATGCCCACCTGCACGCCCCGTTTCGGATCGAGCCGGGCGGAGAGGACCGCGCCCGCCGCGGGCGCGGCCGGGTCGTAGGTCAGTCCCTCCATCTCGGAGGCGAGGAGTACGAGATCCAGGAGGTCCGAGACGCCGTCCCCGGTCTTCGCGGAGATAGGGTGCCAGGATACGTTGCCGCCGTACCCTTCGAGATACACGCCGTTCTGGCTCAGGTCCTTCTTGGTCTTCTCCACGTCCGCCCCGGGCTTGTCCATCTTATTGATGGCAACGATAAACGGGAGTTTTGCTTCGTTTAGATGCTTGAGAGCGTCGAGCGTCTGGGGCTTCACGCTGTCGTCGGCCGCCACGACGAGGATGGCGAGGTCTGCGACGCGCGCACCGTGCGCGCGCATGTTCGAGAACGCCTCGTGCCCCGGTGTGTCGATGAAGGTGATGCGTTTCCCGTTGTGCGTCGTCTCGTACGCGCCGATGGCTTGCGTGATACCGCCCGCCTCGCGCGCCGCGACGGAGGTTTTGCGGATGTAATCCAGAAGAGTTGTTTTCCCGTGATCCACGTGGCCAAGAACCGCCACGACGGGAGGGCGTTCGTGCATCATATTCGTCTTGTAAAGTTAGCAGAGAAATGCTATAAAAACAAGCAGTTTCAAGAATTTCGGATCAACGGAGGGGTCGCATAGTGGCCTAGTGCGGCGCGGTGCTAACGCGCTGACCTCGAAAGGGGTCCGTGGGTTCGAATCCCACCCCCTCCGCAGACAATATTTCTCATCGTGGAGCGCCTCGCTTAAGGTAGTGGTGCGGCCGAGACATATTTTCTCTTAAAAGGTTCGGGGATAAGTAATAAGTGGTATAATTCTTAAAAGGCCGTGCGCTTAATTAACCTCATAATAAAAATATGGTAAAAGGAAACTTTCTTGGTGCCGCGATTGTCGCAATAATCTACACGGTCTATATTGCATGGAATCCTCTTCCGTCACGCCCACAAACAGCAATATTGTTGGTGGTTCTTAATGCTTTAACTATCGTGTTGATGGCTTTTGCATTTAAGGGGTAAAAGAGGAAATAAGAATTTACCGCCAAAGGAAACGATGGCCGTGCCGTTCGGGTCGCAGTGTCCCCGCAAAATAACCCGCCGTTGTGGCGGGTTTGATTTTGCGGAGGGGGAACGACACAATCAATTAGCTAAAGCTCGAGGAGCTTGAACGGTAAAGGTTCTAGACGGACCCTCACCGCAGACTGCTCCTCTATTCGTCCATGGAACTTCCTGGAGAACTGAAGGCCTTGTATCGGCACTGGCCGCTGCACACCGCTCCGTCGCGGCAGCCGCACGCAAGCGGCGTACCGAGAGAAATCCTCTCCTTCGTCGAGGAACGGGTGAAAATCTGGCAACGCAAGACCGCCAAAGAATCACCTCCCTTTACGGCGGACCCCGTGCTTGCGCGCTACCGTTTCTGCAACATTCTGCGCGAACTCGACCGGCAAACGATCGAGTTCCACACGCTTCTGGAGGATCTTCGCGGCGATTTTCCGCTCTGGCTCCTCAACATGTTCTGTTGCCGGATGATTGCCCGGCCCGAAACGGTGCGCGCGGTCGGTCTGCTCTCCTTCGACAAGGCGGAGAACGAGAGGTGGTACAAGAAACTCATGGAATCCGAGCGGCCGCGCTTCGGCACGCCGTATGTGTTCCCCGTGAGCGTCATCCAGGGAGGCGCGACGCCGACCCGCGAGCTTTTCCTGGCGAGGCATCTGCCCGACGTGATCGGGGCGGTTGCCAACGAGGTGCGAACATGGGACCGAAAATCCGTGTACGACGGGGTGCGGGCCGTGCTCCCGGTCTTCCGTTATCCTCTCTCGTTCCTATGGACCGAAGTCCTGATCGACACGGCGTATCAGTTCCCCGAACGACTGGATCTGTTCAGCCGTTTCCCCGTCGGGCCGGGCGCTCTCCCGACGTTCGAACGGTTCAATCCGGGCGAGGACCCTTCACGAGTGGTGCAGGCGCTCGGCGCGCTCGGCGTGACCATTGATATCTCGTATAATAACCTCCCAATCAGGCTCTCGGCGGAGAACTGGGAAGGCGTCGGCTGCGAATACCGCAAGTACACCAACCTGAAACAGGGCAAGGGGAGGAAACGTATTTACGCGACCGGCTCCGCCCCAAGCTTATTCTAAAAAACGGGTACCTATCCTAATAAGATCGAATCGGAAACAGAAAACGTCACGAGAAAAAATGACGGGAAAAAGGTTATAATCTGAGACACATGATCGAAGTACGCAATCTGACGAAGAAATACGGCGATATCGTGGCCGTGAACGATATTTCTTTCACGGTCAATGACGGAGAGGTGTTCGCTTTCCTCGGGCCCAACGGCGCGGGCAAAACCACGACCATCAAGATGCTCACGACGCTGCTCCATCCCACCGCGGGAACGATCAAGCTTGATGACATCGACCCCGTGCTCGAACCGGAGCTGGCGCGCCGGCAGTTCGGGATCGTGTTCCAGGACCCGAGCTTGGACGACGACCTGACCGCTTGGGAAAACATGGACCTGCACGGCGTGCTTTACGACGTGCCGGACGCGCTGCGGAAACAGCGGTGCGAAGAGCTTCTGAAATTCGTCGATCTGTGGGACCGCAAGGACAGCTCGGTCAAGGAATTTTCCGGAGGCATGAAGCGCCGGCTCGAGATCGCCCGGGGACTTTTGCACGAACCCAAGATTCTTTTCCTCGACGAGCCGACGACGGGCCTCGATCCTCAGACAAGAAACCTCATGTGGGACCGCCTGCAGGAACTGAACAAGACCAAGAAAATGACGATTTTCCTCACGACCCATTACATGGAGGAGGCGGACAGGATGGCGGACCGCATCGCCATCATGGACCACGGCAAGATCATCGCCACCGGGACTCCGGAGGAGCTCAAAAAGCAGACGAACACCGAATTCCTCGAGGACGCGTTCCTCGCGCTCACGGGCAAGACCATCCGCGAGGAGGGAGCCAGCTCCTCCGATCACGCGAGGACCATGGCCCGCCGCATGGGAAGAAGATAGCGCTCCCCTACGCATGAAAAAGATCTATTACCTCTGGCTCCGGCAAATCAAGAAGTACCTGCGCTCCACGGCGCGCCTGGTCGGCTCCCTCGCCCAGCCGATCATTTTCCTCGTCATGTTCGGGTACGGATTCGGCAGCTCCTTCGGAGGCGGGGGCAACTATCTCGATTATCTCGCGCCCGGCATCATCGGCATGAGCATCATTTTCACCGCCATCTTCTCGGGCATCGAAGTGATCTGGGACCGCCAGTTCGGGTTCTTGAAGGAAACCCTCGTGGCACCCATGCCGCGCATCGACGTCATGATCGGCAGAACCGTCGGCGGCGCGACCGTCGCCACCATCCAGGGCGTCATCGTGCTGCTCATCTCGTTCCTCTTCGGTTTCCACCCGGCGAGCTGGATCGCGATCATCCCTGCGCTATTCATCATGTTCCTGATCGCGCTCATTTTTTCGTCGATCGGCACGATAATCGGCTCGCTCCTCGAGGACATGCAGGCCTTCTCGCTCATCATGAATTTCCTCGTCATGCCGCTCTTCTTCCTCTCGGGCGCGCTGTTTCCGCTGCAAGGATTGCCGGCCTGGCTTTCCTTCGTCTCCCGCATCGACCCGCTCACGTACGGCGTCGACGCCCTGCGCGTCCTCCTCGCTAACATCGGTCATCACGATTTGGGGCTGGGAATGGATATCGTGGTCCTCGTGGTGGTCGCGTTGGCGTTCGTAGGAGCGGGCGGCTACTTCTTCGAGAAAATTGAGGTTTAACGGAGTACGATATAATAATATTATCCGATACGGATATCCTTTCTGTGAAACGACTTTTAGCATTTTATCGTGCATGGGGTCATCATTATTCTCGCCGCCGCCGGCATCGCCGCGTGGTATGTCGCGTCGGACACGGTCCCCGCGCTCGATTCCTACACGGTCACGCGGGGTAACGTCGTCGAGGCGCTCGACGAGCCGGGGACGGTGGTCGCGGAAGACAAAGCGGATCTCTCGTTCCAAGAGACGGGGCAGATTGCGCACGTCTACGTGAAGGAAGGAAACGTGGTGGACACGGGGGCGGCGCTCGCGGACCTGGATCGCGCATCCCTCGAGACGAGCGTGGCGCAGGCGGACGCGGCCCTCGCCGCGGCTCAGGCGAAGCTCGACAAACTGGAAACGGGCGCCACGCCCGAAGAAATCGCGGTCTCCCAGACGGCGCTTTCGACGGCCGAGCAGACGCTTGCGAACACCTACACCGGGGTCGCGAACACGCTCGCCGACGCCTACGCGAAATCGAACGACGCGGTCCGTAACCAGCTCGCCGCTTTTTTCTCGAACGCGGAGATGGGCGACCCGCAACTCACCTTCGGCGTGGACGATTCCCAGGCCGCCCTCAATGCCCAGAGCCTGCGGCTCTCCGCGAGCACCGAATTGAACGCATGGCAGGCGGGGCTCGCGACCACGACCGCGAGCTCCTCGAACGCGATTCTCGATGCGGCACTCCAGAACGCGGCGGGTTTCCTCTCGCCGATCAAGAGCCTCATCGATGCCGCCATGACGGCGCTCACCAAAGAGACCGGCTTGCCGGCGGCGACCCTCGCGGCGTACGGAAGCTCCGGGCAGACGGGGCGCACCGAGGTGAACGCCGCGATCACGGAGATTAGCATTGCACAGCAGTCCATCGCGTCCCAGGAAGCCGCCATCTCGCAGGCGCAGGCGGGGCTCAATCTCACGGAGGCAAGCTCGACGCCGCAGGACATCGAGGGACAGCAGGCGGTCGTCGCGCAGGCGGAGGCCGCGGCCGCGGCGGCGCGGGTCGCGCTGAACAACACGTCGCTCCTCGCGCCGTTTCCCGGCACGGTGCAGGGCCTGACCGCGCAGGTCGGGCAGGTGGTCACGCCCGGCGGCCGGGTGCTCTCGCTCGTGAATAACGACGGGCTCAAGATCCAGGCATACGTTTCCGAAGCCGACGTCACGAAGGTCGCCGTCGGCGGCACGGCGGAGGTGACCCTGGACGCATTTGGCACCGGCACGGGGTTCCCGGCAACCGTGACGACGATCGACAGCGCGGAGACGCCGGTCAACGGAACGCCCTCGTACCTCGTCACACTCCACTTCACGAACCCCGTACCCCAGGTGAAGGACGGCATGACAGGCAACGCGCACATCGTTCTCGCCGAAGACGACAACGTGATCGCCATCCCGAGCCGTCTCGTGCTCAACAACGGCGGCAACGATTTCGTGCTCGTGAAAACCCCCACCGGAACCGCGCAAAAGCAGGTCCAGACCGGCCTTGTGGGCGACCACGGCACGACGGAGATCACCTCGGGAATCGGTGAAAGCGATATCCTCGCGGACTTCTAACTATGGCTCAAGAACAAGAAGAAGAAATGAAATCTGTGCAGAAGAAAAAGAGCGGCCGCGCGACCGCGTTCGCGATCCTCATCGTTCTCCTTGCCGTCGGCGCCATCGCCGGCACGGCCTACTGGCAGGCGTCCTCGAAGACGGTCTACATCGACCAGTCGGTCATCCAGGCGCCGATCATCAATCTCTCGCCGACGAACTCCGGCCCCCTGCAGGCGGTGTTCGTGAAGGTCGGCGACATCGTGACCGCGAACCAGCCCATCGCCCGCGTCGGCGGCGGAATCGTCGAATCGAAAACGAGCGGCGAGATCGTTTCCATCGACCAGAACATCGGCGAGTCGGAGAACGCCGTGACCGGGCAGTCGGTCGTCGCGACGATGATCGACCCCACCCAGCTGCGCGTCGTGGGACACCTGGACGAGGACAAGGGGCTCGCGGACGTGAAGGTGGGCGACGTGGTGAAGTTCACCGTGGACACGTTCGGCGGAAAACAATACTACGGCGTCGTCGACGAGATAGGCCAGACGTCGCAGGAGAGCGCGACCTCCAATATTTTCAACCAGCGCCCCGTAAACGAGTTCAATGTGAAGGTGCGCTTCAACCCCGCGCGGTATCCCGAGCTCAAGGACGGCATGTCGGCGCGCATCTGGGTCTATAAGTAAGTAGCACCAGACCGCTGATGAAACCACTCCGCTCCCTCGCGCTCCTCGGGAATGCCGCTTATATCCTTTGGGTACTGTATAACGGGATCGATGAAGGGTTCCGTAATATCGGGAGCGTCCAGAGCGTTGCGCTCATCGGCCTCATCCTCCTCCTCGTCCTGAACCTCGTCCTTCTATCGAAGGAGAAATAGAATGCCGCAGAATCACAGAGGCCGACGGGCCTATTTTTTTACCTTCTCCGCCAGGGAATAGTAATGCAGCGAGTTTCCCGATTGGAACTCCCGCGTCTTGAAAAGCTTCAGGCCCACCCTCCTGGAGAGGCCGGTGAAGAGCGAACTGCCCTTCCCCAGCGCGACCGGATTCACCATGATCCGGAATTCGTCGATCAGCCCCTCCTCTATCAGACCGACACAGAGATTATTGCTGCCGAATATCGCGATCTCCTTGCCGGGCCGCGCCTTGAGCTTCCCGATCTCGCCTACGACGTTGTTCGAGACGACGGTGGTGCCTTTCCATTCCGGCTTGAACGGTTCGTGCGAAGCGACGATCTTCGGCGTTTCGTTCATGAACCGCGCGGTCTCCGGGTCCGCCGCCGTCCCCTGCGGCGTCGGCCAGAAGCCCGCCATCAGGTCGTAGGTCCAGTGCCCGAAGAGAATCGTGTCGACGAGTCCGTCCTGCTGCCCGTGCGCGAATGCATTGAACTCGGCATCCACGTTATGCCATGACAGGTCGTGGCCCACACCCTCGAAGTAACCGTCCACGCTCACCATCATGAACAGGAAAATCTTCCTCATGGGAGTATTGTACCAAACGGGTCCATCCTCCGCGGAAACAAATAAGAAAGGCGTCCAGATTTGGTTCTGAACGCCTTTTACAATGCGTTTTCCCTGCTGAAGATCTACACGGTGAATTCCCCGTACGCGCCGCCCGCAACAAGCGGGATCCAGACCGACACCTTCCTTATCGCCATCGGCCGATTCCCTCTCTGGTCGTCCAACCAGCAACACACATCTGCCAGGATCTTGCTTTTGCGCCCTTCGAGATCTTTGAGTCGCTCGGGATATTCGTTCGCAAACACGACGATCTCAACGTCGGCACTATGGACATCGAATTTCCCGAACTCCCGGACCTCAACCTCGACCTCACTCGAGGCCAACTCTGCTTTCGTGCCCGGCACCGAGAGAGCCCCGGCCACGATCGTCGTGAGATATCTTGTGAAGAGCCTGAGCGGATGCTTCTCAATGTCTCCAAGGAGAAGATCGTCCGTGGGCCCGAAGTATTTCTCTTTGGTCTTTACGATCACGTACGGCATTGGCGTCCCCTTTCGTATTGGTGGATGAAAAGAACGTGCTTACGCTGGGCACAGGATAGCATAAATTCATTTATTAGTCAATGTTCTCACTTGCCTCGCCGAGTCCGCCGACGTACCGTTTCTCAAAAATCCCCCGCCTCAAAGAGGTCGGGGGCTTTTGTATGTGTGCCGCGCTATGGCGGTCAAGGACCGGAGTCACCGGTCGGACGGACCCTCGGGAGGTATCCCTTCCGAGTTGCCGGGTTTGCGAGGATGCCGCCAGACGTACCGACGGACCGCATGAGTCCTTCGGCGACGTTCTTCGGGGGTCTCCTCGATCTTCCTGATGTCGACGGTAGTGGGGCGATACGGCCGGCAATCGATGATGCCGCCCCACTGCCAGAAGAGGGTAACCTCATCCGAAACGACCTTGATCCAGAACCATCGGATTTGGCCGTCGGGGAGCGTGACCTTGAATCGATCGCGTTCTTCGCTCACCTCAAGCTTCGCCGTTTGGGCTATCATGAGGAATTTCCGGATAGATTCGTCGACACGCAGAACAGGTTTATGCGGCGCATGCGCAAGGAGCTTCTGCGCCAATTCGGTAGCCGTAAGGACCATCCACGGCCCTCCTTTCTTCGCTTGTGATGGGAAAGTGCTTCCGGCCTCCCAGGGACGGTATATTAATAGAACGTAGAAGAGCCTTCGGGGTTACCGGCGGTGTATAAAAGTCCCCTGGGCAAAAGCTGCCTAGGGGACTTCGGTTCAAGCTACCCGCCCTTATTTCCCGAACTGGAGAAAGGAGGACAGGAACCGCACCGCGAGCGTCGCTTCGAACACCCATACCTCGACCCACCGGAGGGGATTCAGCACGTGACGATACCACTCGCGCCAGATCCGATCCACATGGGCCCGCGAGGACGCGATGAACGGATTGTGCTTCCGCAGCCAGACGGAAAGACGCGTCGTATTGAGGGTCCGCAGTTCGGGGACCTTCTCCGCGAGCTCCCGGTAGAACGCCACAAGCTCGCGCGTCCGCACTCCCTGCCAGTCCACGACGTCCTGCTTCGTCTTCGCGAGAAGCGCTTCGAGTTCCTCCTCGAGGCGGCTCTTCGGTCGGCTCCGAAGCCAGACCTCCTCGAACTGCCGGAGCAGCCGCATCAGCACGCGGCCACGGCGCAGAAGATCCAGGGCTTCGCGCACGAGAAACACGGGGAGTGATTCCCGCGGCATCCCAGGGCGCCGGTCGCGACGCGAACGGATGCGCCAGAACCCGCAGTTCATCGGATGCAGCCCTTCGACGAGCGGTGCATAGAGGTACCACGCGAGCGTGGAGAGCTGCCCCCAGTACCGCGGGGTTTTTCTCCAATGCCGCATCACCTGCACCATGTAGTCCGTCGTATAGAGCTGCGTCCACGCGTCCCGGTAGGATTGCATAAGCTCCTCCCCCGTCATGCGCTCCGGCTTCACGGTGATGTGGGCCGAGTCGTAGAGGTTGAGGTCTGGCTCCAGCGGCACGCGGTTTCGGTGCCAGGTCTGGTGATCTTCGGAACCGGGAAGCGCCGTCAGGATGTAGAACGAGACCAGGTCGAAGCCGACCTCCTTCAGGGTTTCGATGTCGTGGCGGATGCTCTCCGGAGTGTCGAACGGCAGACCGAGGATGTACCCCGCATGGCAGCTCATCCCGAGCGACTGCAGGTACGAGACGAGATCGTGATAGCCCCGCACCTGGTTCTGGTACTTGCCCTGCGCGCGGAGATTCTCCTGGCTCACGCTCTCCACTCCCATAAACACCTGGTCGCAGCCGGCCCGCGCGGCGCGCTCGAAGAAATTCCCTTTCATCTTCCGCGCGGCCAGATCGGCCTGCATCATGAAGGTGAACGGTATATGCTCCTGCTCGCGCAGATGCGTGAGGCCGTCGAAAAGCTCCGGCCAGCGCGGGTTCCGGGCGAGGTTGTCATCCGTGAAGAAACAGTGGGTGACCCCCGCATCGTGGTAGCCGCGACGGACGAAATCGATCACGTGCTCCGGGTCGCGGAAGCGCATGGTATTGCCCTGGACGTTGATGATCGTGCAGAACTTACACGTGAAGGGGCATCCCCGACCGGTGTCGAGCGTGCTGAAGGGCGACGCGAAGCTCCGGAAATCCTTCGGCGTGAGCCGCGGGGTCGGGGCGCGTTCGAGGCTCGGCGTCCGCTCGAGGAAATTATAGAGCGGGTGCGCCTCGCCGGTGACCACGTCCTCGATGATGCGGGGCAGGCGTCCTTCCTCGACCTCGCCCGCGACGAGAATGATTCCGTCGCAGAGCGCGTCGCGGAGCTCCCGCGTGAGCGTGATCATGGCGAGCGTGCCGCTCACGTGGAACCCTCCGATCAGGACGGGTATCCCGTGCGGCAAGAAACGCGCGGCAAGATCGCGGGAGCGCGGAAACTGGTTCGACTGGACCCCGACGAAGGCGACAATCACGCGTACGCCGGGAACCTTGGACCGACGGATGATCTCGCGGACCGGAACGGTGGCGACCGCTTCGTCGATAGGATGCGTATGGAGACGCACGCCCGCGAAGAACGGGTCGCTCCGCAGGTCGTCCGTCAGGGTGCGCATCTGCGTCAGGGTGTTCGAGCGGATGACGCCGATCCTCGTTCGGATCGGATAGCCGTGGTCGTCATAGTTCGTCGCCCGGATGAGATACACATCGATCTCGCGCGCATACGCGAGGGCCTTTCGGCCCGGATCGGTCCCTACGGTCGGGACCGCACCGCTTTCCACAGTGAGCTGCATGGAGAACTCCTCTTAGATATGAATGTGAATGTTGATTTTTGAAATACTGGTTCCAAGCGTAGCAAGGAAATCGTCCGGCGGCAAGCCAGTGCTAGCGTTTCAGGCCTTCTCCGTCTATACTTTCCCCGAGGCCACCGCCTACGAGCCCGGGACGCGGGCTCCCTAGCTTGTTACATGGATTCGAATCCGGCGTAGGTATCCCTCGCGGTCCCCAGAATCACTCTTTCCCCACACTATTTACTGGTAACGTTTTTGGCTCTCGCACGGCTACGAATTACCGGATAGTCCGAGTGTTTTGATGTTGATGAAAAGATTTTCGCTATAACCGCATGAAACAACTTCTGAAATATTCCCGGCCCTACCTCTGGCAATTCCTTCTGTTGCTGGTCATGGTCTACCTCATGGTGGCGGCCACGCTGGCGTTGCCGGACTACATGGCCACGATCATCAACAAGGGCATCATCGTCCAGGACATGGGCGTCGTCTGGCACAACGGGTGGGTCATGCTGCTCTTCGCGCTTGGCGCCGCGGGAGCCAGCGTCGTGGTCGGCTGGCTGGCCTCGCGCATCGCGGCCGGATTTTCCCGCGACATCCGCGCCGCCACCTTCGCCAAGGTGGAGAGCTTCTCGCTCCATGAGTTCAATACGTTCTCGACCGCCTCTCTCATCACCCGCACGACCAACGACGTCCAGCAGATACAGACGGTCCTGACCATGCTCCTGCGGATGGCCTTGATGGCGCCGTTTATGGGCGTGTGGGCCATCATCAAGGCCTACCAGAACGCCCCGTCGATGACCTGGATCATGGGCTGGGCGGTCGGGGTGCTCATCGCGATTATTGCGGTCCTGTTCACCATCGCGATTCCCCGTTTCAAAATCCTCCAGAAGCTCGTCGACCGCCTGAACCTCGTCAGTCGGGAAATCCTCACTGGTCTGCGGGTCATTCGCGCCTTCAACCGCGAACCGGCCGAGGAACGGAAATTCGACCGCGCCAACGTAGAGCTGACGAACGTCAACCTGTTCGTCAACCGGCTGCTGGTCGTCATGCAGCCGGTCATGACCCTCATCATGAACGTCGCGAGCCTGGGCATCATCTGGTACGGCGCGCATCTCATCGACCTCGGCAACCTGCAGATCGGCCAGATGCTCGCCTTCATGCAGTACGCCATGCAGGCGGTGTTCGCATTCCTTCTGATCACCATCGTTTTCATCATGGTCCCGCGTGCGTCCGTTTCGGCGAACCGCATCGGCGAGGTGTTGGCGACCGAAGCCACGATCGAGGACCCGGAAAAGCCGGTCGACGTCTCCGCCCTCCGCGGCGGCAAGGTGGAGTTCCAGGACGTGACCTTCTCCTATTCCGGCGCCGACACGCCGGTGCTCTATGACATCACCTTCTCGGCGCTCCCGGGGCAGACCACCGCGTTCGTCGGCAGCACGGGCAGCGGGAAATCCACCCTGATCAACCTGATCCCGCGGTTTTACGAAGTCACGAACGGCGCGATCAGGATCGACGGCGTCGATATCCGCCAGATGCGCCTCGAAGACCTGTACGCCAAGATCGGGTACGTGCCGCAGAAGGGCGTTCTGTTCTCCGGAACGGTGGAAAGCAACCTGAAGTACGGCGCGCCGAACGCCTCGGCCGCGGAGGTGCGGGACGCGGTGGCAATCGCCCAGGCGAAGGATTTCGTGGAAAAGCTCGAGGGACAGTACGCCGCCGAGATCTCCCAGGGCGGGACGAACGTCTCCGGCGGGCAGAAACAGCGGCTCTCGATCGCCCGCGCGATCATCCGCAAACCGGAAATCTACATCTTCGACGACAGCTTCTCTTCCCTCGACTTCACCACCGACGCGAAGTTGCGCCAGGCCCTGGTCGCCGCCACGAAACACAAGACCGTCCTCATTGTCGCCCAGCGCATCAGCACCATCATGAACGCGGACAAGATCGTCGTACTCGACGAGGGCCGGATCGTCGGAGAGGGCACGCACCGGGAGCTCATGAAATCCTGCGCGGTCTACCGCGAGATCGCCTCCTCGCAGCTGTCGGAGGAGGAATTGCATATCCATTCCGGCCGCGCGCCGAAGCGGCTCGCGGCGGACAACGCCCTATGAGCAATCGCCCGCGAGAGAAAAAACCGAATTCTCCGGCGACGCCCGCGCATGTCGGCCCGATGGGCCGCGGCAACCCGATGAGCATGATGGGGGTCGCCCAGAAGCCGAAGAACTTCAAGAAGACCATGCACAAGCTCGGGGGGTACCTCAAGCCCTTTCGGCTGCTCTTGTCGGTCGTCGTCGTCTTCACCCTCGCGAGCACCTTATTCGCCATCGCGAGCCCGAAGATCCTCGGCCAAATGACCAACCAGGTGGTCAACGATTTCGTGCGCCGCACGGCCTACGACCAGCTGGTCGCCAAGCTCCCCCAGGGCACGGCGCTCCCGCCCGGTACGACCGGCGCGGAGCTCCTGGCGCGGCTGCCGGCGTCCGTGACGGAGAGCATTCCGTCGGCCGCGCGCAGCACCGTCGCCACGCTTGACCTGTCGACGCGCCCGGCCTTCGATTACCAGAAGCTCGTCGGTATCGCGATCGAACTGCTGGCCCTCTACGGCCTGAGCGCCTTGTTCGGCTACCTCCAGAGCTGGATCATGACGGACGTCACCCAGAAGATCACCTACCGTTTCCGCCGCGATATCTCCACGAAAATCGGGCGGATGCCTCTCCGATACTTCGACCGGACGACCCACGGCGAGGTCCTCAGCCGAATCACGAACGACGTCGACACGGTCAGCCAGACCCTGAACCAGTCCCTGACGCAGATCATCACCGCGGTGACCATGATCCTCGGCATCCTCGCGATGATGCTTTCGATCAGCTGGCAGATGACCCTCGTCGCCCTCATCACGCTGCCGCTCAGCTTCGGGCTGATCGGCTATGTCGTGAAACATTCCCAGCGGTACTTCAAGATGCAGCAGGACACCCTGGGCCACCTGAACGGCCATATCGAGGAGATGTACGGCGGCCACAACGTCATGAAGGTCTTCAACGGCCAGCAGCGCTCCATCGAAACCTTCTCAAGGCACAACACCGAGCTGTACGGCAGCGCCTGGCGCTCGCAGTTCCTCTCCGGCCTGCTTTTCCCGATCATCAACTTCGTCGGGAACATCGGCTACGTCGGCGTCACCGTTCTCGGCGGGTATCTCGCCATCAACGGACGGATCAACATCGGGGACATCCAGGCCTTCATCCAGTACGTCAACCAGTTCAACCAGCCGATCATCCAGACGGCCAACATCGCGAGCGTCCTCCAGTCCACGGCCGCCTCCGCCGAACGGGTGTTCGAGTTCCTCGACGAAGAGGAGGAATCGCCCGACGCCGCCGGCGCCCAGGCGCTGACGGATGTCCGCGGCACCGTCGAGTTCGACCATGTCCGGTTCGGCTATCATCCCGGCCAGACCATCATCCACGACTTCAGCGCCACCATTCACTCCGGCCAGCGCGTCGCGATCGTCGGGCCGACGGGCGCGGGCAAAACGACCATGGTCAACCTGCTCATGCGGTTCTACGACGTCAACAGCGGCAGCATCAAGGTGGACGGCGTGGACACCCGGACCATGAAGCGCGCGGACGTCCGCAAACTGTTCGGCATGGTCCTCCAGGACACGTGGCTCTTCAACGGCACCATCCGCGAGAACCTCGCCTACGGCCGGCCGGAAGCGACCGAGGTCGAGGTGATCGAGGCGGCCAAGGCCGCCCATGTCGACCACTTCGTCCATTCGCTCCCGCACGGCTACGACATGGTGCTCGACGAGGAAGCGGATAATATCTCCCAGGGAGAAAAACAGCTTCTCACCATCGCGCGGGCCATGCTCATCCAGACGCCGATGCTCATCCTCGACGAGGCCACGAGTTCCGTCGACACCCGCACGGAGATTCTCATCCAGCAGGCCATGGAGCGGCTGATGAAGGGGAAAACGAGCTTCGTCATCGCCCACCGGCTTTCGACCATCAAGCACGCGGACCTGATTCTCGTCATGCGCGACGGGAACATCGTCGAGCAGGGGAAGCACGAGGAGCTGCTCGCTCGGGAAGGATTCTACGCGTCGCTCTATAACAGCCAGTTCACCGCGCCGGTGAGCGCGTAATCAGAGAGGGAGACGCGGTACTTACAGGTACCACGCGACGAGGGCCACCACGACGCCGATAAAGAGCGAGTGGACGAGAATCTGCCGCGCCCGTTTTCTATCCTGGCTCCGGAATTCCTGCTGCTCCACCGTCTCGGTCTTTCCGACCTCGGGCCCGAAGTTGAACACTCCTTTCATCCCGAATCCCGCGCAGAACCGGAAGTGGGCCTGCAGGAATCCTGTCGCGGATAGCGACGCCGGGAACACGAGAAGCAGGCGCCAATAACGGTCAGTGTGAAAAAAGACGAGGGCGGCCCCGAGGAGGATTGTCACCGCGAATCCGATCCATCCCGCCCGCCGGCGCATGGCGATCTCGGAGGGCCCGATGTTGCAGACTCCCGGAACGTAGGTGCCGTTCATGGTTGCGCATTCCCCCGCGCGTTCTTCAGCGCCCAGGCCGTCCAGATGAGCTCGTCGAGAAACATGCCCACGCGGTCGGACGGAGGGGTCATCAAGGGCTTGAAGAGTTCGGGGTTTACGGGAACCTGCTCCTGCATAACCGCCCGATACACTTCAACCGGAATATGAATCGCGTTTTTTATCGGAACCATCTGAAGTTCGACGACCACCTGCCGCAGCTGCTCGATCGCGCGGGCACCGCCGACGCTGCCGTACCCGACGAACCCCACCGCCTTCTTATTCCATTCGGGAAAGATTACGTCCAGCGCGTTTTTGAGTACCGCCGAATAGCCGTGGTTGTACTCCGGCGTGACCATAATGAAAGCGTCGCTGTCTTTGATCTCCCCGGCCCACCGTTGCACGACCTCGTTCGAATACTTGCCGCCGCTCCGGGAGGGAGGCACCGGGTCGTCGAGAAACGGCATGGGATAATCGCGCAGATCCAAGAGCTTGGCCTCGACGCCCTCTCTTTTTCTTGTCTCCTCGAAAATCCAGTGGGCGGGTTTTTCGCTAAAGCGGTTTTGGCGGGTGCTGCCGATGATAACTTTTATTTTAATTGGTGTTTCCATAAAGCCGGCGGACCGCGCTGTCCGCGTAACCATCATTATACACGCACCACACGGGATGGACGGCGGGAGCCGGCCGCTGGCGTTTTAAACCCTCTCCCCCTATACTTTTTCCGAGGCCCCGTCGTCTAGTCTGGCCTAGGACACAGGCTTTTCAAGCCTGGTACATGGGTTCGAATCCCATCGGGGCTACCAAGCGGTATGTGGTATTGTTAGAGGGCACGGCTATGGCAAAGCAAAACCGACAACCTCAGCGGCCGAACGAGATTACCTGGCGCGCGGCGGAGTACGAGCACTACGAGAAAACGCCGGGGTGGTTCCTCTCGGCGGGCGTGGCTGCGGCGCTCCTGCTCGGCATCGCCCTCTGGCAGAAGAACTTCTTCTTCGCCGTCTTCATCGTCATCGCCTTCGGGGCCATTCTCTATTTCAGCCAGCGGCGGCCGGAGATCATGGACTTCTCCATCGGGCCGGAAGGGGTCATGCTCGGGCACCTTTTCCTCGAGTACGACCGTTTCGAGGATTTTGCCATCCGCGAAAGGCGCCAGCAGCTCCACGAGGTCGTCCTGAAGCGCAAGACAACGCTGAACCCCCAGCTCCGGATGCCCATCGATTCGAAACTCGCCGAGCGCGCCCGCGCGATGCTCGCCGAACGGCTCCCCGAGGTCCCGTACCAGGAATCGCTCCTCGAAACTCTCACCGACCTCATCGGGTTTTGAAATCCGCCGAACGGCGGTATACAATCCAAGCGAAGCCCTCGTCGTTCAACGGATAGGACGCGAGATTGCGGATCTCGTAATAGAGGTTCGATTCCTCTCGAGGGCACAAAACAAACACCACCCGAATGTTGACCGGGTTCTTTGGCGAGCGTACCATTCTAACATCCTGGTGGAGGTAACGCTCCTAAAAATAACGTTGGTATCGCTTCCTTAAGCGAGTACCACAACGGCAGTCAGCATCTGGCTGCTGAAGCATATCACGGAAGTCAGCGGCGCGGTTCACCGACAGGCGCCGCATGGACCGCATCTCTCCGGCTTTTCGATTCGCATACCCGGGAGACGGTTTCGATCCGATGCAGCTTACCGTGGGGGCTACCCCCAAGTTGGGGTAGCCCCTCCCAGGACGGTCTTTCACAATTTAATGATAGGGAGGTGTTGGTATGGACAGCCCGAATCGCAAGCTGGTCTTGCGGCGGCTCTCCCCAGCGCCGCCGAAAGAACAAGGAACCGGCTTCCTGTTCCAAACAGACTATCTGTTTAACGGGAAAACGCTTCTGTGTGGAATAATCGGCTGGAGCGAAGCGCAGTTGGATGAGGTCATCGCACTTCAGAATAGCTACACGATGCACCGAAAGCGGAAAAGGGACGGTTCGTACCGCCGATTGGATGTCCCGCATCCGAAGCTTATGGAGTTCCAGTACCGGTATCTGCACTACTTCCTCTACCGCATGCTCGGTCGCGGATGGCTCGATGCGCGCATCAAGGGATTTATCCCAGGAACTTCTCACATCAAGAATGCCAAGTTCCACGCCCGGCCCGAAACGCACTTCACTGTACGTCTCGACCTCGAGGATGCATTCCCGTCTGTAAAGGCGGAATATGTCCGTGAAGCATTGGCGCGTGTACTGGAGGCGGAGTTGAAATGCTATGAGAACGTGGAGGCGTCGCGAGGCAGCGATAGCTTGGAACCCGTCGAGAGCTACCCCGACCCGCCGCTCTTCTCGTGGTATAAGGCAAAATGGTTCCGGAAGGCGTTCAAAGCGAACACGCGGTACTCCCGACTGGATACCCGCGCTATCGTTCGAGAATTTCTCGACCTTTCTCTTCCGCTCATCACCTACCGCGGGACGTTGCCGCAGGGAGCCCGCACCTCACCCTTCCTCCTGAATCTGGCGCTTTCCCATTACGGCGTCCCGGAATTGATCTACCACTGGTTCCGGGAGCGCGGTCAGGATGTCCGGATGACGCTTTACGCCGACGATTTCACCATCTCATCGAGCACTCCGATTGCGCGAGAAGCTATCGAAGGAGTGCTTGTGGAATGGGACGGACGATTCCGGTTCAACCGCCAGAAGGTCTGCTACTTCGACCGCCGCCAAATCGCGCCGCTCGTGACCGGTCTTCGCATCGTGAAGCGGGGAAATGTGGATACCGTGAGTATCCCGAAGCGGAAACTGCGGATGATCCGGGGGCTCATTCACCGGGCGGAGACCGAGCCGGAGTTGCGCCTCAAGGTGAAGGGCTATATCAATTACCTGAACGGCGTTTACGGCCCGAAGCTGCCGAACCAGGTACGCGTGCCCTATGAACACCTCATGCTCATCTCGGGGCAATATCTTACATCCAAAGGACGACGATGAAACATCGCTCGTCCTTTTTATTTAGTATCGAGCATATAAAAATCCCGTACGCGCCTTAGGGGCGGGTACGGGACATTCCATTAATACGGAACAATCAGGAAATTACAACGACCTTCTTTGTTGAACCGGGTTCGCACCTCAGGCCATTCGACGAACTCCAGGCACAACTCGTTGTCCGGATCCCTGTAGAGCGCCGCTGCAACTTGGGTCGCGTACCTCGAATAGGTGTTGGACGGAGGCAGCCCGATGAGCGGCGTATCGCCGTCCATGTTGAGCCGTCGCCGTTCCTCTCCATCGAGGGCCTGATACGCAGCCTCGGCGGCAATCAGTTCGCGGGGGGAGCCCAGCCTGCTCTCGGTATTCACGCAGCCCCACATGACTTCCTCGATCCTAAGCGGCCGTTCGAACCGGGTTATGAAACACTCCAGCTTCACCGGAGATTGGGGACGACGCCCGCGACTGAATGCGCGGGCCAGGTCATCCGCGATAAACCCGGGATTCCGGACAGCAACGCCTGCCTTCTTCAGCACCTCCTCAAAGCCATTCTTCCAATCAGGACGTATTGTGAGAAGCGTTCCACCGCTCCAGTGCACACCATACGTTCCGACACTATGGCGAGGTGAATGGATGAACGACTGGAATGCATACCGGTTAATCGTGGCTGGGTCAGCGGCGCACAGATCGGAGATCAAGCCCGACCCTAAAAGGTCCTGCATTTTATCGACTGGAAGGTCCTCCAAAAGATTGAGCACCTTCCCGGCTTGCTTGAGGGTTGCGGGTTCTTTCATCGCAAGTCCTCCTTTCAAGTTGTGAATGTTCGCTGTGCCGTCGGTGTTCACCGGGGCTTCCTTGTGATACTCTCCGCGCCCGTCCGCGTCAACCCCGAGACCGACCTCTAGCGCTGGAAAGACCTCCCCGAATCTCCTATACTGCCCGCATAGCCCAGTGACCGAGGTGCTTCAATGGGAGAGTAAAAAGGGTCCCAAAGAACGCCCGTAGGGTCTCGCTCACGGAAGCCCGATACCGTGAGGGGCATAACTTATGGCAAGGTTCTAGGACCTTGGATAAGAAAGGCCGAAATCGTAACTGAAACTTCTTCTCAATTCTAAGAATATGGAAAATAAATCTAAACTAAAATATTATCTGATCGGCGCAGTGATCCTAGTAGCGATCGTGATCGCGGCGATAGTATTGTCGGGGGGACCGAAGTCCGCCGGACAGGCAGCCGTGCAGGCGCCTGAGCAAGCGTCTCTGCCGGCCTCTCTGCCAGCGCCCCAGCCAGCGGTGAATACCCCTGGCGCAGCGGCCCCTGCGGCTCCGACCAGCAATTTCGTCGGAACCTGGACGTCCGCGGTCCCGGGTAAGGGAATGCAGGCATCCGGGAACTTCCAGATCTCCGGATTCGCCGGCACGGTCACCATGACCGGCGATGTCACCGTGGTGATCCAAAGGGTGGAAAACAACATTGCCTACGGCACGCTCGCCTACAGCAATCTATGCACCACCGCAACCGTCCTCGCGCCGGGGAAAGCCCCCGTCGTCAGGCAGCCGGACTGCATCAGCAGTCAACCCAAGGCGATCCAACTGCAGCTCTCCGGCAATACGATGAGCTTCGCGGGCCCAACCCTCGTTGCCGGCGGCACCGTTACCTTCACGGGAACCTATTCGAACGATTCCGCCTCGGGGACGTTCAAGCGATCGAGTTCTTACGGAGAACTCGACGGGACCTTCAGCCTGGTCCACTCGAATAGCTAGACAGAACCCGGGCTATTCCCGAAATTCGTACCG